>NZ_JBHMIR010000004.1:0-392350 GCF_048060285.1 Micromonospora sp. LOL_025
GTCAGCACGCAGACGGCGGCGCCGCTGGCCATCTCCAGCACCTGACGCAGCCCGTCGAGGCCCTGCGCGTCCGGCAGGCCGAGGTCGAGCAGGACACAGTCGACGCCCGTCACCCGCGCCCTGGCGGCGCTGAGGCTGGTCGCCACCACCAGGTCGATCATCGAGTTCGTCTCGGCGAGCAACTCACCGACAAGGAAGGCGTCGCCTTCGTCGTCCTCGACCAACAGCACCCGCAACCGCACACCCGGCGGCGACGACGCGACACGCTCAACGCCGTCAGCGATCACGACAGCCCCCAACGCCGAGCGCGCACGACAACCTCTCACCGTTGAAGTCCTCGCCGACCGACGCGGGCGTGGAAGCACCGGCACATCGGGCTCACCTGATTCTGCCTGCCGTGCTCAGCGAAGGACAGTCTCGGAATGCTCTTGACGCTACCCACCCAGCCTGTACGTGCCCTCGACGATCCCGTCACCAATGACAGCCTCGATCGGTAACCACCTCGAGGGGTCGCGCCGTCGACGGCCAAGTGCCTGCTCTACTGCACTCCGTCGACAACGCGCAGCGGGGCCGGCGTCCAGGGGTGGAACGCCGGCCCTGTGCCGGGTCCGATGGATCCGATCACCAGCGGTCGAGGCAGCGACATCGACACCACTAATCGGAAGCGGCGGACCGCACCTCCCCGAACCTGCGGCCCACGTCGCTCTCCGGTCCGTCTGAACCCATACGACCAAATCACACCGTCACCGACAGTTGCGGCACAGACCAGCACACACCCCCGCCGAAACAGAGGAGCACCAACGTCCCGAAGTTTGGGAAACACGGTCGGGAAAATGGGATAGAAAAAGGCCATGACCCTTGTTTCCGCAGGTCACGGCCTTGATCGTTTGTGCGCCCGAAGGGACTCGAACCCCTAACCTTCTGATCCGTAGTCAGATGCTCTATCCGTTGAGCTACGGGCGCTCGGTGCTTGGCCAGTCTACACACCCGGCTTTCGCGCGGAGACTCCGGGATTCGAACCCGGGAGGGGCTTTAAGACCCCAACCGCATTAGCAGTGCGGCGCCATAGACCAGACTAGGCGAAGTCTCCCTGGTGGCCCTGCAGACCACCGCGCCCGAGGATACAGGGCCTCACCCATCGGGAGCAAAGCGACTTCCCCGGTCCGTCCCTCCACCTGTGCGCCGGGCTGTCGCCGGACGAGGCCGGGACTCGCCCCGGCCTTGTCTTTCTCTGCTGTGGGCGGGCGTGATCGGGACTACGCTCCATCGATATGCAGGAGCAGCCGCCGCGCGAGCCGACCCGCCGAGAGCCTGCTGAGGGAGCGCGCCGACGCTCCCCGAAGGCGACCTTCAGTCCGCCCCCCGCGCCGCCGGAGCCGGCCGAGCCGAAGGAGTCCGGGAAGCGCCCCCGGCGGGCGAAGCCGGCGCCTGCGGTGCTCTTTCAGCCCCCCTCGGCCGATCCGCCGCTGCCCCGCCAGGCCGGCCGCGCGACCGAACCGGCCCCACGGGAGCGGCCCGACCGGGCGGACGAGACCAGTGGGAGTGACGTCGCACACACCGGTGGTGGCGCGTCCGCCGCTGCCGGGGACCAGCCGGCATCCGCCACCGCTGCGGGCCCGCCCGCCCCGGACACGCAGACCTCCGACGGGAACGCCACCCCCGCGCACAAGGTGCCCGGGAAGAGGGCGGCCGCGAAGAAGGCCGCACCGACAGGACCGACGACGCCAGTGAAGGCGACAGACCAGGCCGGGACGCCGACGGCGATGGAGGCCGCAGAGCCGGCGACGGCGGAAGGCGCGGCGCCCCCGGCTGCGACGAGAGGCACACCCGCCCGGAAGACCACCACCGCCCGGAAGGCCACGCCGGCGAAGAAAGCGACGCCCGCGAAAAAGGCCACGCCCGCGAAAAAGGCCGCACCCGCCGCGGGGACCGAGCCCGCTCGGAGAGCGACGCCCGCGAAGAAGGCCGTCCCGGCGACGCCCGCCCCGGTGCCGGTCGCGGTCCAGGCCCCGGCCGCCGCGCCCGACGCCGCCGAGCCCCCGCAGGTGGTCGAGCGGCAGACCAGCGCCGGAGCGGCGGGCACACCGCCGGGGCGTACGCCGGAAACGGTCCTTCGGTTGGCCGCCGCGCGGGTGCTGGAGCATCCCGCCTTCGCGCCGGAGCTGCTGGCCCTGGCCGCCGTCGAGGCGGTCGGGCCGCGCGCCCGCGACTGGGCGCAGCGGCTCCGCGACGCGTACCCCGACGCGGAAGCGGACGGCTTGGCGCGGCTCGCTACCCGGCGGTTCGTCCGGCAGGCCGGGGTGGGCGGGGCGACCGCCGCGCTGGCAGGGCTCTTCGCGCCGGTGGCCGAGCTGGCGGCGGTACTGTGGGCGCAGGCCAACCTGGTGCTGCACCTGGCGGCGGCGTACGGCCTGGACCCGGCCGATCCGGACCGGGCGGTGGAGCTGCTGGTGCTGACCCGCGTGCACCCGGACGCGGAGAGCGCGCGCGCCGCGTTGGCGGCGGCCCGGGCGGCGGAGGCGCCCGAGCCGGCGGGCTGGCCGCGGGCGGCGGAGGCCGCGTGGCGGCTGGCGGCGCCGCTGGTCGCCCAGGCGGGCGGGTGGCTGGCGCTGCGGCTGGCGTCCCGGTTGCTGCCCGGCGCGTCGGTGCTGGCGGCGGCGGCCGGCGACACGGCGGCGGCCGAGCGGCTCGCCGCCCGCGCGTTCAACGCCTACCGGCGGCCCGCGCCCCGCTGACCCGCGCCGGCCACCCAGACGCCCAGCGTGGCACCGGCGCCCGCCCGGCTGAGCGAAGCACGCCGGGAAAGGTGCGGATCGCCGGAGATCTTGGCAGGAAACGGTTCCTGTGGGGGCCTGAACTCGCCAAGATCTACCAGCAGAACCGGAGCCGGGCGGGGGCGGAACGGTTGGGTGGCGTCAGAGCCAGTCGAACCACTCCCTCGGCAGCAGGGCGTAGCCGACGAAGGCGACGACGTCGAGCAGCGTGTGCGCGACGACCAGCGGCATGACCCGGCGGGTGCGCAGGTAGAAGAGGCTGAACACGACGCCCATCACCACGTTGCCGAGGAACGCGCCGAAGCCCTGGTAGAGGTGGTACGAGCCGCGCAGCAGGGCGCTCGTGACCACGATCGCGCCGATCCGCCACTGGAGCTGGCGCAGCCGGGTGACCAGGTAGCCGACCACGATCACCTCCTCCAGCACCGAGTTCTGCACGGCGGCGAGGATCAGCACCGGCACCGTCCACCAGAGTTCGGGCAGGGCGGCCGGCACCAGCGTGGCGTTGACGCCGAGCTGGGCCGCCGCCCAGAAGAGCGCCAGGCCGGGCAGGCCGATCAGCGCGGCCAGACCGGCGCCGCGGGCCAGGTCCTGACCGGGCCGCCTGGCGTCCAGGCCGAGCGTCCGTGCCGGATCGCCGGGGTCCCGCGCCAGCAGGTGTACGGCGAGCAGCACCGGCAGCAGCGCGAAGACGATCCCGAGCAGTTGGTACGTCAGGTCCAGCCACGGCCGGGGCGACACCGAGGTGTTGAGCGCGGCGGTCTGCTTCGACAGCGGCCCGTCGGCGGTCAGCTTCGCGACGATCGACACCGTCGCGTAGACGGCGGACTGGCCGAGCGAGAGGCCGAGCACGAGCAGCGTCTCGGTGCCGAGCAGCCGGCGGGTCGCCGGGCGTTCCAGCTCAACGGTCACCGCACCACTCTGCCCGACGCCGACGGCCGGCGGCACCGCCCGAACGAGCCTCACGAGCCGATCGCACATTCTGTGCGACCGGTCGGCACGCTCCGTGGACATTCTATGGGTGCCCGATCCGCCGTCAGGAGAAGGAGCGCGCCCCGTGGACGACTTCGCAAGGCTGCTGAAGGAGAGCTGGACCCTGGTCGAGGAGCACCGGGAGCGGCTGAGCGGTCACTTCTACGCCCGGCTCTTCCTTCTCGACCCCGAGCTGCGCAAGCTCTTCCCGGTGGAGATGACCGGGCAGGGCGACCGGATCCTGGAGGCGATCGTCACCGCCGCCCAGACGGTCGGCGATCCGGAGAGCTTCGACGAGTACCTGCGTGCGCTGGGCCGGGACCACCGCAAGTACCACGTCGACGCGGCGCACTACGAGACCATGGGCGTGGCGCTGCTGGACGCGCTGCGCAGCATCGCCGGCGACGGTTGGAACCTGGAGTACGACCAGGCGTGGCGGGACGCGTACGCGGCGATCTCGGAGAAGATGCTGGCCGGCGCGGCGGCCGACGACAATCCGCCGTTCTGGCACGCGGAGGTGCTGACCCACGAGCGGTACGGCAGGGACACGGCGGTGCTGACCTGCCGGGCGTTGCAGCATCCGCTGTCGTGGAAGGCCGGCCAGTACGTCAGCCTGGAGGTGCCCCGCCACCTGCCCCGGGTGTGGCGCACCTACTCGGTGGCGAACGCCCCGAACGACGACAACCTGCTGGAGTTCCACGTCCGTACGCCGGCGGGCGCCGGCTGGGTGTCCGGGGCGCTGGTCCGCCGGGTCAAGCCCGGCGACCTGCTCCGGGTGGCGGCTCCGATGGGGTCGATGACGCTGGACCGTTCCTCGGAGCGGGACATCCTCTGCGTGGCGGGTGGCGTCGGGCTGGCTCCGATCAAGGCGCTGGTGGAGGAGCTGGCCGGCTACAACCGGACCCGCTGGGTGCACGTCTTCTACGGCGCCCGTACGGCGGCGGACCTGTACGGCCTGGCCGGGCTCCAGGAGCTGGTGGCCGCGCACCCGTGGCTGTCGGTCACTCCGGCGTGCAGCGAGGATCCCGACTTCGACGGCGAGCTGGGTGACGTCTCCGACGTGGTCAGCCGGTACGGCCCGTGGACGGCGCACGACTGCTACGTCTCGGGGTCCGCCCGCATGGTCCGGGCCACCCTCCGGGTCCTCGCCGAGGACGGCGTCCCGCCGGAGAACACCCGCTACGACACCTTCGGCAACCTCTAGAAGCGTTCCTCCCCCCATACCGGGGCGCGTGCCCCTGCCCCCTGGGGCACGCGCCCCGGTCCCCCAACGGGCGGACCGGCACCGCCCCGCACGACCACGTCCGCCCGGCCGTCCTTCCCACCCGTGCGGACGTGGTCGTGCCGCCGGTACGCGCGCGTGCGGGCGGGTCAGTAGCGCCAGGGCCGGCCGGTCTCGCGGTACTCCTCGACCGGCACCAGCGGCACCCCCGGCGTCATCCGGTCGACGTAGAGCCGCCCCTCCAGGTGGTCGATCTCGTGGGCGACGAGCCGGGCCATGCCGAACTCGAACGAGGTGATGATCCGGCTGCCGTCGTACTGGGCGTGCTCCACGTCGAGCCGGAGCGGCCGGGGCACCAGGCCCCGGTGGTCGAAGAAGGAGAGGCATCCCTCGTACTGCTCGTCGCTGTCGGGGGAGGCGTCGACGACGCGGGGGTTGAGCAGCACGACGGGGTCGGCCGACCGGTCGGGGGGCCGGACCACCGCCACCGCCCGGCCGAGGCCGAGCTGCGGGGCGGCGATGCCCACCCCCTTGCGGAACGGGTGCAGCTCGTCGAGGCGGACCAGGGTCGCCGCGAGGCGGTCGGCCACGTCCCGGGCCTCCCGCTCCTCGCGGGGCAGGTCGAACGGGCGCGCCGGCTGGCGGAGCAGGTCGGCGCCGCGCTGCACGATGCCGATGCCGCGCATCCGGTCGCTGGGCCGGACCCGCCCGGCCTCCTCGGGCTCGGCGTCCGGTCGGCCGCGGAACCGCCACTGCAACCGGTACCGCGCGTTGAGCGGCGGGTCCTCGGTCGCCCAGTCGAAGATCACCCGGTCGGCGTCCTCGCGCCTAATCACGGGCGTGCGCAGCGGGCCCTCCTCCGCCGAGAGCGAGGTCTCCGCGCCCCACACCTGCGGGTCGACGGCCGCCGGGAGGTCCAGGCGTACGGCCATCTGCCGGGTGGGCAGCCGGACCGCCCGCTGGAACCAGGGGCCCCACTTGTCGTGCCCGACGCAGTACGCGTACTCGATGGTGGCCCGGTCTCCGGGATAGAGCGGGAAGCGCCGGTCGGCGTTCTCGAAGAGCAGCCACAGCTCCTTGAAGGCGTCGCGGTCGTGCTTGGCCCGCCAGTGCATCGCCTCCCGCTCGTCCCCGTCCTCCCGGTACGCCCGTAGCCGCAGTTCGGCGAAGGTCAGCGGGTGTTCCCGGTGGTGCAGGTTCGAGCGGCCCGGGTCGTTGGGGTAGCGGTCGACGGCGATCCGCACCAGGTAGCGGGTGACCGGCTCGGTGCCGGCGTTGTAGAGCTCGCGCCGGATGACGCAGCGGTAGGCGTCGCCGAGATGGGTGAGGGTGGCGAGTTCCCGCTCGACGATCAGCCCGGTGCCGGGTGGCATCCACTGCCCGGGTACGGGTGGGTCCCGGTGCGCCCGCTCGGCCCGGGCGTGCCGCAGCTCGTCGTACTCCTTGAAGCGCTGCCAGATCGCGCCGCCGGCCTCCAGCACGGCCTCCGCGCGGCGCGCGAAGTCCTCGGTGGGGCGGTGCCGCCGCCCCTCGACGTGGCTGACGTACGACGGGTCGAAGCCCATCAGGGTGGCGAGCTGTTTCTTGGACAGCCCCCGCCCCGTGCGGTGCCGGGCGATCTCGGCGGCGAAGGAGTCGGCAGCCCGATCGAGCGGTGAGGTCATCAGCTTCCTCGTGGCCGGGAGTATCAGTTTCACGTTCTGTGGCGACGCACACACGGAACTGGCACCTTGCCGACACGAACCTTGACAGAAAGCGATGCTTGTCGATACTGGGGCGACGTTTTCCGCCCTGTTGACCGGGTAGTACGCCGGACGCGGGCGCAGCGAACCGGCCCCTTCCGGATCCGACGCAGGCAAGCCTTCCCTTATCCAGGAAAGTGTGGTTAGGCTAGCCTTAGCTGAGCGACGGGCGGCTTGCCCGCCGACGGCGACGACGGGGTGGTGAGTCCAGTGACAGCGGTGATGCCGGAGCGGGACACCGCCGCCGCGCCGCTGGCGCCGGTCACCGCCGCCATGCGCGCGATGTTCGGCACCGACCACGTGCCCGGTCTCGCGCCCGGCCTGCTGGTGCACGACGAGTTCGGCTGGAGCCCGGCGACCACCCTGGTCGACGGCACCCTCCTGCCGGAGTTCCTGCGCTCGGCCAGCTCGCGCTGGGGTGGCACCCCGCACGCGTGCGCCGCGCTGGCCTGGAAGTCCTACAGCTACTGGACGGCGCTGCCGGTGGCGCTCGGCTGGGCCTCGGCCCGACGGGTGCCGCTGCTCGACCCGGCCGACGTGCTGATCCACTTCGAGGACCACCGACCGCTGCTCACCATGGGCCTGCGCCGCTCGACCACGGTCGCGGTGCTGCCGAGTGACCCGCTGGCGCTCGCCGGGCTGCCCGAGGTGCGGGTCGTCGCGGACGAGGCGGAACTGCTCCAGGCGCTCCGGGCCTCGCTGCTCGACGCCCACCTGGCCCCGATGGTCGCCGCGATCCAGGCCGAGGTCCGGATCGGCGCGCGTACCCTGCTCGGGTCGGTGGCCTCCGGCATCGCCCACGGCATCCTCCGGGCCGCCGACGGCCTGCCCGGCTCGTCGGTCGAGGCGATCGAGACGCTGTTCGGCGCGCTCGACCTCGCCGACCTCGTGGAGCTGGTCCCGGGCCCCAACGGCGAGCCGACCGTGCAGCGGCGCACCTGCTGCCTCGCGTTCACCCTCCCCAAGCCCAAGATCTGCCAGGGCTGCTGCGTCCGTCAGGCCTGACCGGCCGCCTCCGGGCCGCCCGGCGTCAGTCGGTGAACGGGCGGACGTCCCAGAGCCAGACCCCACCGGTGTACGTGGGGCGGACGCCGGTCAGCTCGGTCATGCCCCGGCGCAGCGCGTCGGCCTGCCGGTGCGGCCCGAGGACGACCGCGCCCGCCCGCCAGTACCGCAGGTCCCCGACCGCGTCGACCCGCGCCTGCGGGGTGATCGGCGGCACCGCGCCGGTCCGCCGGATCTCGGCGAAGAACTCGCTGGTGGGGCGGGGCGGCGCGGAGAAGAGGGCGACCCGGTCCCGACCGGGGCGGGTGTCCGGGCCGAGGAAGTAGCCGCGGGCGATGGGCATGTCCAGCCCGGTCCGCGCCGACCAGCGCAGCGGATCGGCGTAGTGGGTGTCAGGCAGCGGGAGGGTCACGATGCTCCGCCCGCCGTCCGCGTACGGCCGCCAGGCGCCCGACGTGACGAAGGCGGGCACGGGGTCGAGCCGGGTGGTGGGCAGCGGGGTCGGCAGGATCGGCAGCAGGGCCATGGCCAGCACCGTGACGGTGGCGAAGCGGATCTGCGGGCGTGCCCGCGGGTGCCGGGCGGCCAGGGCGCGCACGTGGTCCGCCCCGTAGGCGAGCAGCACCCCGACGATCGGGGTGATCGCCAGCGCCCACCGGGTCGGCACCACCGAGTGCAGGACGGGCAGGTTCTCCAACGCCGCCCAGGGGCCGGGTATCCCGGTCCCCCTGCCGCCCAGCTGCACCTCCCGCCCGAGGGAGAGCAGGCCGAAGAAGAGCGCGAGGACGGCGAGGCCGCGTACCACGACGTGCCGGCGCAGCCACCAGACCAGGGCGACGACGAGCACCACCAGCGGCCAGCCGAAGAAGGCGTTCTCCTCGGTGGGATTGTTCGCCAGCCCCTGCGCGCTGCGGGCGTCGCCGGCCAGGGACTCCCGCGAGTACGCCACGAACGACGCGAGGTCCGTCGAGTAGCCCCGGATCAGCCAGGACAGCCCGTGGTACGCCCCCGGGCCGAAGAACTGGACGTGAAGCGGGTACGCGAGCACCACCAGCGCCACGGCGGCGGCCACCGCCAGGCCCGCGAGGAACGGCCGGGCCCGCCGGCGCAGCTCGGGCCGGCCGAGGGCGAGCGCCCCGACCACCACGCCCAGCCCGATGGCGGTCATCAGCAGCACCTCGAGGTTGAGGAATGCCTGCCACACGATGACCGCCGCGAGCAGCAGCCCGTTGCGCAGCCAGCGGCCCGGCTCGGCGAGCCGCAGGGTGCGCCAGACGATCAGGGGCACCACGTACTGCGAGACGATGTTGGGGTGCGCGTTGGCGTGCGACACCATCGCCGGGGCGTACGCGCAGAACGCGGCGCCGAGCCAGGCCGGCCCGCGGGCGCCGACGACCACCCGGGACAGCAGGAAGTACCAGGCCGTCGCCGTGGCGATCATGCCCAGCGTGAGAAAGAGCAGAAACGACGCGCGGGTACCGAGCAGGAGCGTGACGGGCGTCATTGGCAGAGAAACGGATAATACGGACGTATTCGCCATGAGATTGACGGTCTCCGGCACGTTCATCCGGTCCGACGTGAATGGATCAACAAAATCGGTCAGCACGCGCGCGCCGTGCGCCATCATCCACTCGAACTGCGACTGGTCGGTGCGGTTGTCCCGGATGCCGTGAGACGGGCGCAGCCAGAGCCGCGCGGTCACCCAGAAGCCCAGCGCGACGAAACTCGCCACCGCGGCGACGTCCGTCCACCACCCCTTCCAGGGCCGTACGCCCCGGTCGGGCCCGCCCGCCGCCGCCCCGGGCCCTGACCCGCCGGCGGGAAGACCCGATTCAGGAGTAGTCATGACGATTCGTAGAGTAGTCAGGCCATGACGCCGCCGTGACATGTTTCGGGGTACTGGCGTACCATGTGCCGGGTTCGCCGACCGCCGATCACGTGCCCACCCCCGACCGCATTTCGGCCACCACGGGTGCCCCGATTTTTCTACCGCCAGTGCGGATGATTCACTCTGTCGGTCCAGGCGCGGGTCGAGTTCATATCGTGAGGAATCGACGCATGGCAGAAATCACTGGGGATCAGCGCGTGCAGTCCGAGGTCCTGGAGGGCCTCGCGACGGCGGTCAACCACCGTCGCTGGTTCGTCGAGCTGGCCCTGCCGCACCTCGGTGACAACCCGATCGAGATCGGCAGCGGGCTCGGCGACTACGCGCTGGAGTGGGCGGAGCACCTGCCGCGCTTCACCGCCACCGAGGCCGACCCGGACCGGCTCGTCCTGCTCAAGGAGCGGCTGGCCGACCAGCCCCACATCGAGGTCCGGCAGATGCTGCTGCCGCACCACGACCGGGGCGACTACAGCGCCGCCGTGTCGTACAACGTGCTGGAGCACATCGAGGACCACGTGGGCGCGCTGTGCAGCATGCGCGACCTGGTCCGGCCGGGTGGCAACGTCATCATCATCGTGCCCGCGTTCCAGTTCGCGATGAGCCCGGCGGACATCGCCACCGGCCACGTACGCCGCTACACGAAGAAGACCCTGGCCGCCGCGATGACCGACGCCGGCCTGACGGTGGAGAAGATCCACTACGCGAACGCGCTCGGCCTGATCGGCTACTTCATGGCGACCAAGGTCTTCCGGCTGATGCCAAAGGAGGGCCCGATGGTCAAGGTCTACGACACCCTCGTGCTTCCCGCCACCAAGGCGGCGGAACAGCGCGTCCTCCCCCCGTTCGGCCAGTCGGTCTTCGCGGTGGCCCGCGTCCCCTCCTGAGGTCGGGGCGGGCCCGGGTTACTCCTTGATCTGGTAGGTGGGTCGGATCACGGCCCGGGCCAGGGTGTGGAAGGCCAGGTTGAAGCCCACGTAGGCGGGAGTCGCGTCGGGCGTGACGTCGAGCCGCTCCACGTCCAGGGCGTGCACCGCGAAGACGTAGCGGTGCGGCCGGTCGCCGGCGGGCGGGGCGGCGCCGCCGTAGCCCTGCTCGCCGTAGTCGTTGCGGACCGTGAAGGCGCCGTGGAGGTCGTCCCCGGCCGCGCCGCGCGGCAGCCGCGTCACGTCGGCCGGCAGGTTGACCAGGACCCAGTGCCAGAACCCGCTGCCCGTCGGCGCGTCCGGGTCGAAGCAGGTCACCACGAAGCCCCTGGTCTCGGCCGGGAAGCCGGACCAGGCGAGCTGCGGCGAGACGTTCTCGCCCCCGACGCTGCCGTGGGCGTACGCGGCGTCCATCGGCTCGCCGTTCTGCACGTCGTCACTGGTCAGCGTGAACGACGCAACGGTCGGCAGCAGCTCGTACGGGTCCGGGGCGATCGGTCGTTCCAGGGTCATCGGGGCGGTCCTTCCGGTGAGCGGTTGTTCCTCCGCCCCTTCTTACCCCGTCGACGCCCGCGATCGAACCGGAAGCGCCGAGCGTCCCGTCCCGGCCGCACGCACCCACCCGGCATCCCGGGACCGCGCGCCGCCCCGGCCTCCGCCGCGCCAGGTCAGCTGCCGTACAGGCCGTGCCGTTCCCATCGGCGCAACGTCTGGTAGTCCCGCTCGACCTCGGCCGGGTCCTCCGCGGCGAGGTACAGGTAGCCGGGCGAGCTGAACAGGTCGACGGTCTGCGGCAGTTCGGCCCCGGGGGCGCAACTCGCGGCGACCGCCACGACCGCCGGCAGCTCCGACAGCCGGGAGCACCAGTCCCCCGCCTGCGCGGCGACGGGAGCCGGGTTGATCAGCGACACGTTCCGGACGGCGGCGGCGCAGCCCGACGTACGGTCGTCGAACCGCCCGAGCGACGTCGGATCGACGAGGTGCTGGGCCTGCAGGAAGGTCTGCGACACGCCGCAGAACTTCGCCACGACGTCGGGCAGGGTCGCTCCGCCGAGGCGGGCCCCGGTCTCGATCAGCACCGGCCCCCGATCGGTGAGCATGAGCTCGGTGTGTGCCGCCGAGGACCGGATACCGAGCGCGTCGAGCACCCCGAAGACGAACTCACGGAGCTGCCGGGCCAGGGCCGAGCCCCGGTCGACCGGCTCCTCGTAGTCGTAGATGGGACCGCCGCCCGGACCCGGCCGTTTCGTGTACCGCCAGATCTCGGCGACCCGGTGGGTCCCCGCGTACGAGACCGTGTTGACGTAGAACTCGGTCCCGACGAGCCGCTCCTGCACCAGCACGCGTCGATTGGGGACGCCGTACAGGTTGGACGAGGCCAGGACCGTCGCGCAGGCGAGGTGCACCTCGTCGAGATTCTCGCAGAACCGCACGTTGTCGGTGCCCACGCCGTCCACGGGCTTGACGACGGCCGGGCCGGCCAGGCTGGCCGCGTACCAGGCGACCGCCTCGTCCACGGACTCGAAGCACCGGCCGGCGGGCACGGCGAGACCGGCGGCGGCCACGGTCGCCGCCATGGCCGACTTGTCGCGCCGCGCGGTGACCGTGGCGATGTCGTTGCCGGGCGTACCGAGCAGGTGGTTGAGCGTGTCGGCGAGGATCACCCCCGGCTCGGTGCCCGCGACGACCCGGTCGGTGCCGAGCGCCCGCAGCCGGTCGACGAGGCTGTCCGCGTCGGGGACGAAGCCGAGATCGACCGCGTAGTCGCCGGGGCGGAACGTCTTCAGGTAGTAGTCGTAGAGGGACTCGGCGCTGCGTACGTGGACGCAGGTCACCCCTCGCTCGGCCAGCGCCCGGCTGAGCGCGCTGCCTGCGGAGTACCCGTCGACGATGGCTATGGTCGGCACGCTCTCCTCATCTCCGTGCGGCCCGCCGGAGGGCGGCGGACATCAGAAGACCTTGCCGGGATTGAGCAGGCCGGCCGGGTCCAGGGCGGCCTTGATCGCCTGGTGCACCCGCATGCCCACCGGGCCGATCTCGCGGGCCAGCCAGTCGCGCTTGAGCAGGCCCACGCCGTGCTCGCCCGTGCAGGTGCCGCCCAGCTCCAGGCCGAGGCGGATGATCTCGTCGAACGCGCGCCGGCCGCGTTCGAGGCTCGCCGGGTCGGCCCGGTCCACCACGATGTTCGGGTGCATGTTGCCGTCCCCGGCGTGGCCGACCACGCCGATCGTCACGTCGCACTCCGCCGCGATCCGGGCCACCCCGTCGAGCAGTGCCGCCAACGCGGCCCGGGGCACCGCCACGTCGTCGATCACCATCCCGCCGTTGCCGGCGGGGAACGACTCCCTGGCGAACTTCTCCATCGCCGCGTGCCCCAGTCGGCGGGCCTGTAGCAGGGCCGCCGCCTCCACGGCGTCGGTGGCCGCGTAGACCTCGTCGGCGCCGGCCGCCTCACACAGCTCGGCGAGCCGCGCCAGGTCTCCGGCGGCCTGGGAGCCGGTGTCCGCCGACGCCAGCAGCAGCGCCTCGACGTCGGTACGCAGGCCCATCGGCCGGTACGCCTCGATAGCCCGCAGGTACGTGCGGTCGATCAGTTCCAGCAGGCTGGGGGTGAGCCCCTCCTCGGCGATCCGGGCGACCGCCCGGCCGGCGGCGGCGGTGGTGGGGAAGACCGCCACCATGGTCAGCGACTCCGGCGGAGCGGGCCGCAGCGCCACGGTCACCTCGGTGATCACACCGAGGGTGCCCTCGGAACCCACGAAGAGCCGGGTGAGGTCGTACCCCGCCACGCCCTTGGCGGTACGCCGACCGGTACGCAACACCTCTCCGGAAGCCAACACCACCTCCAGACCCAGCACGTACTCCGTGGTCACGCCGTACTTGACGCAGCACATGCCACCCGCGTTGGTGGAGACGTTCCCACCGATCGTCGACATCTCCCACGATCCAGGATCCGGCGGATACCACAACCCCTGTTTCGCCACGGCCGCCGACAGGGCCGCGTTCACCACGCCGGGCTGCACCACGGCGATCCGGCTGACCGGGTCGATCTCCAGCACCGCGTTCATCGCGACCATGCTGATCACCACCGCGCCGTCGACCGCGTTCGCCGCGCCCGCCAACCCCGTACGCGCTCCCTGCGGCACCACCGGCACCCCGTACCGTCCGGCGATCGTCACCGCCTCGACCACGTCGGACGTACTACGAGGACGGACGACCACCAGCGGCGTGCCGGCCTCGCAGAGGTCGGCCTCGTCCTTGCGGTGCAACCGCAGCAGGTCGGGGTCGGTCAGTACGGCGTCGCCGAGCGCCGCACGCAGGTCTTCGACGAGGGGGGAACCAGACATGGCAGAGAGGGTACAGATCGACTTCATCCGCTCCGGAGCGCGAAACGTGGGCGCCCCCGATCCGGCAACGGTGCTGGTGAGAGCGGTGTGAGCAGCCCCGCTCGCTCGAACCCCTGTCCTATCGGAAGATCCTTCCGGGGTTGATCGAAGTTTGTTACCGTCTACCGCCAACGAGGGCGCCCCTCCTCCGGCCAACGTCCCCGGCCTGCCACATCACCGCTCTCCCACCCCAAGATCCGCCGCAGGACGCGCCGTCCGGCCGGCACGGTGTCGAACCCGAGAACTGGTTCGGCTCGTGCCGCGGCAAAGGATCGTTGCCCATGACAGAGGGATTGACAGAGTGAAGCGAACCGAGCTGCACATCGTGATCGGCGGAGGTATCGCGGGCTGCCTGGCCGCGATCATGCGCAGACGCGCGGGATACCGGGTCCTTCTGCTGGAGCGGGCCGAGGCCCGGTCCCCCGAGGCCCACCCGATCTGCACGGGGGCCAGCAACATCGTCAGCGAGAACCACAGCGGTGCCGAGTACCCGTTCGATCCGCAGAGCGCCCGGGACTGCTTCGACGGGCGACTGGTCAACGAACGCTTCTTCCCCGACCTCGTCTTCGGTGGCAAGGACCACAGCCGGGTCATCGCCTCCCGGGCCATGCAGGACAGCGGCACGGACATCATCGGCCAGTGCCGGGACAACATGCGGGTCATCCAGGACCGTTACGCGCAGCGGTGCGCCGAGGACCCGGCCAACGCGCTGTTCGGCGCACCGGAGCAGGTCTGCCGCGAGATCCCGGCTCCGGAGGGGATCTCCGACGTCGGCGCCACCTTCGTCACCCCGCAGCGGGGCATCAACCCGGTCGTCGTCACCGCGCTCCTCGACCAGGAGCTGCGCCGCTGCGGCGTCGAGGTACGCGGCGGCGCCGAGGTCACCGAGGTGAGCCGCCGCTCCGACGGCACCTACCAGGTGGAGTACGTCGAGGACGGTCTCCGGAAGACGGTCGTCGGTGACCAGGTGAGTCTCTGCGCCGCCACCGAGACCCCGGCGATGGCTCGCCGCCTCAACCCGTCGCTCGCGTTGCCGTCCATCTACATGGCGCTGCGTCAGATCCTCTTCGTGAACCTGCCCGACGGCACCACGAGGGACTACACGTGCCTGAAGCTCGAAGACGAGTACGGCGGCATGCTGAGCCCGTTCAGTCGGGACACCGCGCTCGTCTACTACCCCCCGGCGGCCCACATCGCGGTGCATCGCGTCGACCCGACGACCTATGCGCTGCCCGACGACTTCCGTCACTACCTGCGCAACGGCCACCCCGAGGCGAAGGAGCGCGCCGAACTGGCGCTCCGCCAGCTCAGCCAGTGGTATCCGGAGGTGCGGGGCGCCGAGGTGGTGTCCGCCCACCTCAAGGTGGCGATCAACACCACCGACTCGTCGCGGCTCCGACGCAACGCCGGGGTGCTCGACGTCGCACCTGGTTGCACCGCGACGGTCCTGCTCAAGTGGACGATGTGCGTCGTCAACGCGCAGCGCGACCTGGAGGCGGCCCTCCGGCACTCGATCGCCACCGGCAACGCGGATCGCGACGAGTACGCAGATCTGGTCGCCCGCGCCACCGTGCCGATCGCGCCGCCGGCCGACATGGCCGCCTGGCAGCGGCGGCTCCAGGTGTTCGCCCGCAACATGGGGGTGCCGGAGAGGCTGGCGGTGCCGTTCGTGGACGCCGGTGAGCCGGACGACGGACTGGCCCGCACCGTACCGTCGCTCGCGTCGAGTTGACGTTGGTCGAGGGTTTCGGCGCCTGAGGCACCTGAACGAGGAGCTGGCACCCGTATAGGGGGAGGCACAGGGGTTCGGTCGTCTTCCCGTTGCGCGATACACGGTATTCGATGATCATAGGCCCGCGTCGACTGGATGCCCCTCGTCGGCGAAGGCCTGTCCTGGCGGGCTTCAGGGAGCGCTCCGCCCGGTCCCACAAGCGAGGAGGGCACGATGACCACCACACTCGACCTGACCGACCTCCGTCTACAGGCCGACACCACCATCGACCGGCTGATCGACGAGGCCGGCCTCACCCGGCGCAACAACCGGTTCTTCGCCGGCGCGAAGGAGGCCACCTCCGTGAGCCCCGCCGGCGCGCTGCGGATCGCGGAGAAGTGGCAGCGGACCACTCAGTCGTTCATGTTCACCACCATCTCCAGCCTCGGTGCCCACGGGCGGCGCCTGGCTCGCGACTACTCAGTGAGTCGAGAGGTGCTCGGAGCGTATCAGATGGCCTACCGCGTCATCGGGGACGATCTGGACAATCGCGCGGCGGCGTTCGCGGAGGTCGCACCGGAGGGTGTGGACGGTATCCACTACCTGTGGTGGGCGGACACGATCTGCGCGCCGCTGCGTTCGGCCCTGGGCAGCGCCGACGCGCCCGCCGAGTCCGCCGCGCTGGCCCGCATCCTCGACGTCATGGACTCCATGGCGGCCGAGGAACTGGGTGGTGCGGTCCAGCTCCGCGTCGTGGAGACCATCGCCCTCGACATCGCGGTCGCGTTCCGGCGCCTGTACGCCAAGGTCACCGTGGACGGTCGGCAGGTCCTTCCCGAGCAGCGCGACTACGCCTGGATCGACTCGCACATCAGGGCGGAGACGGGGCACGCCGCGTCCGTCAGCGACGACGAGGCCGGCATGAGCCACCTGATCTCCACCCCGGCCGAGGCACGGCACTTCGTCGCGCTCGCGGAGTCGTACGTCCCGGCGTGGGCGGACCTGCTCGACGACTTCGCCCGGGACCTGTCGTAGCGACCGACCGGGGTCGGCACTGACGGCCGCCATCGACGACGCCCCGGGCCCGTGGCGGCAACCGCCGGAGTCATCCGGTTTCGAGGAAAGGAGCTGCCATGCGATCGTCCCTCCCAGCAGTGGAGACAGACGCCGTCGTCAACGAAGTGAACGAGCTGCGCGCCCGCTACCAGCGCGAGACCGAGCCCGGATCGCCGGAGGCGCTGCGCCGGCTGGCCGGTTGGATCGCCGACTCGGCCGCGCTCGGTGACCGGCCCGCGGCCCGGGCTCTCGTCGAGGATCTGTCCGGCGCACACGACACGCCGCAGCTCAAGGCCACGAAGCGGCACATCAACTCGCGGGTCGACAACACGCTCCTGTCCGTGTTCTCGGCCGCGTACTTCCCGAGCCTCGGGCTGGACTACCTGGAGTACGAGCCCATCCCGTCCGACCCCGTGCTGGTGAGCCGCTACCCGAGCCCGACGATGCCGGTCAACCTGCTCCGGCACAGCGCGGGTTTCGACAGTCGGGTCGTCGTGGCGCTCTTCCCGGAGAACCACATCGACGGCCGCCAGGATCCGGACGACCTGATCTTCTACTTCATCGACAAGTTCGTCGCCCGGCACCGCCTCACCCGCCGACTCATCGACGCCGCCATGGTCCCGGGCTCGTTCCCGCTGCTGTCCGGCGTCGACGACGCGGGCGTCGAGCGGGCCGCCGGTTCCTGGGTGCGGCTGCACGAGTTCCACCACCGCACGGGCAGCATGCCGATCCCGCAGTTCCTGTCCGCGAAGAGCTACAAGCCGCTGGCCGGCCTGGAGGAGATGCGGGTCGACGTCAAGTCGATGCTGGTCTGCCTCGACGACGAGGACATCGATCGTGACCTCGCGGCGCTGTCCTTCGAGTTCGTCCTGGCCGAGCGGCTGCTGCGTTACTCGGTCGAGGGGATCCCGAAGCCGAACTACGACGCGATCGCCTCGCAACTGCTCTTCAACTACCTGCGCGAGCAGGGGGGCCTGACGATCGACGAGGGGCGGATCCGGCTCCTGCCGAGCCTGCCCGGGGCGCTGAGCACGCTCGTCACCGAGATCACCGAGCTGGAGGACGTCGTCCTGACCGAGGGGGTCGAGGCCGCCCGCGCCGGACTGATCGACTTCACCCGCCGGTACACCCGGTACGACGCGGAGAAGCGGGAGTTCCTCCACGTGCCCTTCTTCGCCGAGCTCAAGGAGCGACTCGGCGTGTGAGCCACGCCGGCCGCCCCCTCCCGAACGACGTGCGGCTCCGCCCTTTCCCCGCTGGAAGGTACCGACCATGACCACCGTTATGAACTCGACCGAGACCGGCATCCTCGGCACCTGCGGCATCGACGCCGACGGCCTCGCCACGGACCTCGACACCATGGCGTCGTTCCCCTACACGGACAAGTACAGCGACTTCGTCTGCGGCGCCTGGAAGAGCTGCGCGGTGTGGAACGGCACGGGCCAGGGCCTCGACGCGGGACTCGACTCCTACGAGGGCCCGGCCGTCGTCACCGATCTGGGCCAGCGCCTGCCGTACGTGCGGCATCTGGTGGGTGAGCTGTTCGACCTGTCCCGCCTCAAGTACGGCCGGCTCGCCCGGCTGACCCCCGGCAGCGCACTCGTGCCGCACCGGGACTACCTCGAACTCGACACGAACCTGATCCGGATCCACCTTCCGCTGGAGACCGACGAGTCCTGCGTCAGCTCGCACAACACGACGCTCTACCACATGAACGTCGGTGAGATCTGGTTCCTCGACGCCACCCAGGCCCACAGCGCGGTCTCCAACTGGACGAAGGACCGCACCCACCTGGTGCTCGACTTCCAGGCCGACTCGCTCGCCGCCTGCTTCACCGGCGAGGTCCAGTCGCCCAGCATCCCGAGCACACACCAGGTCGCGCGGCAACCGGTCGACCGGGAGGAACTCGCGGCGTTCGAGCGCGCCGGGGTGCTCATGGACACCACCAACTACCGGGACTTCCTGAAGATCGCCATCAAGACGATGTTCACCCGGGACATCACCCCGGACGGCGTGTTCGACCTGCTGGAGGGGGCGGCCCGGCACTCGCCCGCCGCCGCGCGGCTCGACATGATCCCTCCGATGCGGAGGTACTTCCTGCTGGCCCGAGAGTCCTGAGGCGGATCATGCGACACGCCAGCGAAGTCTGTGTCGTCGTGGACGGGTACTCGACGGCCAACGCGCTCGCGCCGGCCCTCGCCGGTTACGGCTTCGGCGCGGTGCACGTGCAGAGCGACCCGGACCTGCCGCAGTTCCTCCTGCGTACCGGCGTCGACCACGCCTATCTCGACACCTACCTGCACGACGGCGACGTCAACACCATCGTCGACCGGCTCGACCGGGCGGGACTGCGGCCACGCAGCGTGGTGGCCGGCGCCGAGACCGGTGTCGAGCTGGGTGACCAGCTGGCCAGAGCGCTCGGCGTACCCGGCAACGACCCGGCGACGACCCGGTGCCGTCGCGACAAGCACCACATGGCACGGGCCGCGGCGGCCAAGGGCGTCGCGGTCATCCCGCACCTGAGCACCTCCTCCCGCGACGACGCGGCGGAGTGGCTGCGCGCGGGGGGTTGGCTGGGCGACGCCGTCGTCAAGCCCCGGGCGAGTTCCGGCAGCTTCGGCTTCCTGCGATGCCGCTCCGAGGCGGACCTCGACACCGCGTTCAAGGGCTGGCTGGGCGCACCCGACGTGTTCGGTTCCCCGATCGGGGAACTCCTCGTCCAGCCCTTCATGACCGGCGACGAGTACGCCGTCAACACCGTCTCGGCCGGGGGCGAGTACGTCGTCTCGGACATCTGGCACACGAAGAAGCGCCACGAGGGCGGTACGGCGCTCTACGACCTGGAGCGGCTCGTCGATCCGGGCGATGCCGTCTTCGAGAAGTTGCACGGTTTCGTCGGGCGCGTGCTCGACGCCCTGGACATCCGCGAGGGCACGGCGCACACGGAGGTCATGATGATCGCCGGTGAGCCGGTGCTCGTCGAGACCGGCGCCCGGTTCATGGGCTCGATCGACATCTCGCAGGTGACCGAGGCGACGGGCACCAACGCGGTGCAGCTGGTGGCCGAGACGATCGTGGCCCCGGACCGTTTCGCCGCCCGGGTCCGCGAGGACTGGCGTCCCGCTCTCCGCCGGCACGCCGCCATGGTGCAGTTGCTGTCGCGCCACTCGGGTACCCTCGCCGGCTACGACCTCGGCCTGCTCCGCGCGCTGCCGTCCTTCCACGCGGTCGACACGTATCTCGAGGCCGGCGATGCGTTGCAGGTCACCGTCAACTCGTACACGACCCCGGGCCTGGTCTTCCTCGTCCACGAGAGCCCGGAGACGATCTCGGATGACTACCGCAAGCTACGCGATCTGGAGGCAGCCGGTGCCTTGTTCCTGTCGGCCTGAACGGTGCACGCCACGGCGGCCCACCGGCGGCACCGCACGCCCGCGCCGGCGGGCGGCCACGCGGGGGTCAGCCGCATGAGCGCGCCGCAACGGTCGGTCTCGCAGGACCCGGCAACCGACTACCTCCGGGCGGTACGCGACGGTGAGCTGCCACCGGATCTGCCGGCCCGCACGGCCGGCCGGGTGCTCGGGCCCGACATCGAGGCACAGAGCTTCCACCGGGTGATGTTCGTCGACGAGCGGGAGCTCGCGTCGTTCTACGCCGACTTCACGGTGCTGCTCGACGTCGTGGGACGGCTGCCCCACCTGCTGGCGGGTGGCAGCACCTCGGCGTTCGGCGCGCTGACCGACGTGCCGGCGGTGCTGCGCCCGCTGTTGGCCGGGACCGACCTGCCCGCCCTGGTGCCGTACGGCCGCGCCGACCTGATCCACGACGGGACCGGCTTCAAGGTCCTGGAGCTGGGCCTGAGCCCCGCCGTCGGCGGTGCCGAACGCACCACCTGGCTCCCCGCCGTCATGGAGGAGCCGGCCTTCCGGCCCTTCGCCGAGCGGCACGGGCTGCGACACCCCGACCCCATCACCGCCCTGCTCGACGTGCTGCGCACCGTGGAGACCACGGGCCCGGGGCACGACGCCGAGGCGCCCGGGCCGGCGGAGGTGCTCATGGTCGAGGCGACCGGCGCGCTCGAAGAGTGGGCCGGCGACTGGCGTCCCCTGGGCGACTGCCTGGAGGCGTACTCCGATCGTCCGCTGCGGACCCGCCTGGCGGAGGTCGCGGACCTGCACGAGCCGGACGGCAGCGTCGCCGACCACGTCGCCGGGGCGACCCACCTCCTGCGGTTGTTCAACCTGACGGAACTCGCGGAAGAGCCGGATCCCGTGGCGGCCTGGCAGCGGCTGCATCCGGCGCCGGGCTCCGCCCTGCCGCCGATGGTCACCTCGCCGGTGCACGACATGTACAACAGCAAGGCGTGCCTCGCCCTGGTGTGGCTCCCCGAGGTGCAGGACGCGCTGACCGACGGCGAACGTGCCGCGTTGCGGCGCATCCTTCCCGAGACGACCCACGTCGACGCGGCCACCGACCTGACCGGTTTCGTCCGCGACCGGGCGGTCACCATCCTGAAACCCACCACCCTGGCCCGTGGTGAGGGCACGGTGGCCGGCTGGACGGTCGACGACGAGACGTGGCAGGCTGCGCTCGCCTCGGCGGCCGAGAACGGTCGCCACATCCTGCAACGGAGGGTCGTCCAGCGGGCGGAGCCGGGCTTCGACACCGACGGCGTCACGGAACGGGACTGGTACGCGGTGTGGGGGATGCACTACGGGCCCGGTGGGTGCACCGGCTTCTCCTGCCGCCTGACCACCGTGCCGGGGGCCGTGGTCCGTGGCATCACCAACGTCCTGCTGGCACCGGTGCTGCTGCACCCGGGGGCCTGAACATCGCCGCCGGTCACGGGTAGGAGATCACCCTGAAGAAGAACTTCCGCCTGCTCTGGACGGCGGAGACCGTCAGCCAGTTCGGCTTCGAGGTGGCGACGGTCGTCATCCCGCTGTTCGCCGTGAAGACCCTGAACGCCACACCGGCGCAGGTCGGGTTCCTGGTGACCTGCGAGTTCCTGGGCTTCCTGCTCATCGGGCTGCCGGCCGGGGCGTGGATCGACCGACGGCGCGTCGAGCGGGTCCTGGTCTTCGCCAGCCTGGGCCGTACGGCCGTGTTCGGGACCATCGCGGCGCTGGCGCTGAGCGGCGGTCTCTCCATCCAACCGCTGTACGCCTTGATGTTCGCGGGGAGCCTCTGCACGGTCTTCCTGGGGATCTCCTACCAGAGCGTCCTGCCGCGGATCGTGGACCGGCAACTGCTGCCCGGTGCCAACTCGCGGGTGGAGTTCACCCTCTCGCTGGCGGAGATCACCGGCCCGGCCATCGCCGGCTTCCTGCTCGCGCTGGCCACGTCGTCGTACGTCCTCGGCGCCTCGGCCGTCTGCTTCGGCATCGCCACGCTGCTGCTCAGCCGGATCCGGGTGACCGGGGCGGCGGCGACCCCGCCGCCACGCACCACCACGCTGTTCAAGGACGTGCGCGACGGCATCAGCTACGTGCTGCGGGTGCCGATGTTCCGGGTGATGGCCATCCGCAGCTCGACGTACAACTTCTGCAACATCGCGACCACCACCATGTTCCTGCTGCTGCTGGCGTCGGTGCTGCGGCTGCCGTCGGCGTACATCGGGATCATCTTCTCCGGCGCCGGTGCCGGCGCGACCCTCGGCGCCCTCCTCGCGGTGCGGCTGTCCCGGCGCTTCGGCGTCGGGCCGACGGTCCTCGGCGCGTGCGTGCTGGCGGGGATCGCCTCGATTCCGCTGCCCTTCGCGCGCAGCGGTACCTGGCTGATCGTCGCCGCCATCGGCTACGGCATCGCCTCGGGATGCATCGTCGTCTCCAACATCCTGCAACTGTCGGTCCGGCAGGCGCTGTGCGCGCCGGGCATGCAGGCCCGGTTGAGTGCGACGATGCGGTTCCTGGTCTGGGGCGTGATCCCGTTGGGCGCGTCGGTCGCGGGGCTGGTCGCGAACGTCATCGGCGTCCGCCAGACCCTCGCGCTCGCGGTCGCCGGCGAACTCGTCTCCATCGTCCCGCTGTACTTCTCGCCGCTGCGTCGGGTGGTCGAGATGCCCACCGAGCCTGAGGCCGAGCCGGCCCCGGAGCCGCAGCCCGAACGGGCGGCGGGCGACGGGGCGCGGCCCGAGGCACGGCAGCTCAGCGACTGAGTCGAGCGACCTCGTCGTCGTCCAGCGTGATGACGCCGGCGAGGTACTGGCGCGTCGACCCGCCCAGGATGACCCGGTCGCCGCGCAGCTCGCAGTTGGCGTGGATGGTCAGCGTCTTGCCGAGCCGGGGAGAGAACTGACGGGACGTCAGGCTGGTCCTGCCCAGCACGTCCGCCCAGTAGGGGACCAGCATGCAGTGGGCCGACCCGGTGAACTGATCCTCCGGGATCGACTGCTTGGGGCCGAAGAAGCGGGCGACGAAGTCGGAGGAGATGCCGGGGGCCGTCACGACCACCGCGCGGCGGTCGAGGGTCCCGAGCATCCGCTGGTCGGGTTCGATCGCGCGCAGGTCCTCCTCGTTGTCGTAGACCGCCATGTAGTCCATGCCCCCGTACACCGCGGTGGGCGCGATCGACAGACCGGCGAGCAGGGCCTCCGGCGGGTCGACCCGCTCGCGCGGCAACGCGGGGAAGGACATCACGAACTGTCCCTCCGGGGTACGGCTGACGATGAGGGGACCCGTGTTGGAGTGAAAGGTGACCTCGTCCCACTCGGGCCGCAGGTGGTTCAGCACCACGTGGGCCGCGGCGAGCGTGGCGTGCCCGCACAGGTCGACCTCCATCGACGGGGTGAACCAGCGCAGCGCGAAGCTGTCGCCCCGGTCGATGATGAACGCGGTCTCCGCGAGGTTGTTCTCCAGGCCGATCGCCTGCATCACCTCGTCGCTGAGCCACTCGTCCAGGGGGCAGACCGCGGCCGGATTGCCGAAGAACACCCGGTCGGTGAACGCGTCGACCTGGTACAGGGGAATTTCCATCGTGCCTCCAACTGGTGTCAGTGTCGTTCGCGGGCCGTCGGCCCGATCGCCCGCACGCGCTCGATCAGCCGTCGCCGTTCGTCGGCGTCCATGGGGATGGCCCAACCGCTGGCCGCCGACTGGTGGATGTTGACCACGGCCGAGCCCCGGTCGGCGCGGATGTTCATGCCGGAGCACTCGCCCCCGAGCACGTAGAGCCCGAGCACCATGTGGTGGGGCACCGGCTCGGCACCGGCCTCGGGGGCGAACCGGCACTCGGCGAGCTGCACGCGACGCTGGGCGAGCCAGCCGTCGGGGCCACGCTCGGCCAGCCGGGCGGCGATCGTGTCCGCGTCGTGGTCGGCCCCGAGCATGACGTCGTGCCCGCCGGACGAGTGCCCGAACTTGAACACGTACCCGGCCCGGTCCGCCAGCAGGCGGTCACGGTTCTCGGGGGTCACCGAGACGGTGTGGGGCACGTAGCGGGTGACCATGTCGCGCACGCCGGCGGGCAGCAGGCTGGCGAAACGCTCCTCCCAGAACATCGCCATCCAGCGCTTGTGCGTACGGATCTCGGCCTCGAAGAGGTTGATCACGGAGGCGCCGCTGCCGACCAGCCGGGTGATGAAGTCGTAGTCGTCGTCCATGTCCTCGTGCATGAAGCCGCGATAGACCAGGGTGCGCTTGCCGGCCGACGGATCGAGCCACCGCTGCGGATAGTCGGCGTGGTAGACCAGTTCGACCGGCACGTCGGGCAGTCGCCGGCGCAGCGTCTCGGTCAGCAACTCGAAGCCGAAGTAGCCGACCCCGATGCGGCTCGACCAGTCACACACCACCACCCGGTCGAAACTGCCCTGGTGGAAGGCCTTGACGACGACGTCCGCGATCTGTTCCTCGGGCCGGGGCGTGTCGGCGAGCCACGGGATGTCGAGCGCCTCGCCCATCACCTGATAGCAGTCGTGGAACTCGAATCCGGAAATGGACGAGTCGATGTTGAATTCACAGAACTGGTATCCGGACGGGGTCGGCAGCACGTCGACGCGGGCGAAGACCTGCTCGACGGAATCCAATTGTTCCCAATTGACGAATGGCGCGATCGCGGCGGGCAGGCCGAATTCCGCCAACAGCCGCTCGGGAGGCCCCGACCGGAGGAACTCGCGAATCATCGCCGTCTGCGCCTCCAGCAGGGCGCAGGCCGCCTCGGCCATCCGGTCGAACTCGTCCCGGTCGATGACGAGCGGATAGGGGATGAACCGCATCCGGGTGGCACCGAGGTCGTCCATGAAACGCCGTACCGACGGCGCGGCCGCAGCGAACGCGGACCGCGCCGGCTCGGCCTGCAGCGCGGCCACCAGGGGCGCGTTCAATTCCGCGAAATTGCAGTCCGAGTTGTCATGCCGCACCGTTAACCGCACCCCTTCGCCCGCCTCGTTATTGAATCGGATGCGAGTGTACGACACGAGCGGCCCGGCGGGCAGGGGCAAACTCGCGGTATTGAATGCGGATACGGTAAGTGTCGAACATTTCAGGGGTCGACCGGCGCGGGATCGCCGAGTACAGTGCCGGCCGGCGGCCGGTCGACGGCGTCATCGGCCGACGCAATCTCGATTTCGTCGCGTGCCCCGCATGCCGAACACGAACCGCGTCGGAACCATTACCGGAATCAGCCGCGGGACCACGCCCAGAATCGGCCCGGTACGCATCCTTCATCCCCGCAGAGACAGGATCACCGTCATGACCGCACTTTTGGACGCCGTCGCCGCGGGCGTCACCATCCACGACCTCAGCCAGCCGTTCGAGGAGGGGATGCCCTGCGCGCCGAACCACCCGGGATTCCGCCTGGCCCTGCTCCGCCGGCACGGCGACGTGGTGCGGGCCGACGGGGGCTCGTCGGCCGGCGAGCTGATCGTCACCGGCGGGCACGTCGGCACCCACGTCGACGCGCTGTCGCACATCTCGCAGGACGGGCTGCTGCACGGCGGCCACGACGCCGCCGAGGCGCAGTCGGGTGGCCGGTTCCGCGTACACGGCACCGAGACGATTCCGCCTCTCGTCCGGCGCGGGGTGCTGCTGGACGTCGCCTCGGCCCACAGGGTCGACGTGCTTCCCGGCGGGTACGGCGTGACCGCCGACGACCTCGAAGGGTGCCTGCGGCGTACCGGCGTGCGGCTGGGCGCGGGCGACGTGGCGCTGGTGCGTACCGGCTGGGCCCGGCACTGGTCGGATCCGGCGGCCTACCTCGGTCTCGACACGGGCGTGCCCGGCGTCGACCCCTCCGGCGCGGCCTGGCTCGCGGAGCACGGGGTCGCCCTGACGGGCGCGGACACCACCGCCTACGAGCAGATCCCTCCCGGCGCCGGGCTCCGGACGCTGCCGGTCCACCGCCTGCTGCTGGTGGAGGCGGGCATCTACATCGTCGAGCACCTGCGGCTGGACTCGCTGGCCGAGGCCGGCGTGAGCGAGTTCCTGTTCGTCCTCGCCCCGCTGCCGATCGTCGGCGGCACGGGCTCGCCCGTACGGCCGCTGGCCGTCGTGTGACACGCGCCCGACCGCCTCGCGCCCCCGCCCGTCGTCGCTCGGGCACGTAGTCTCGCCCGGTGCTCGAGATGCCGCTCACCGCTCGGCAGTGGCGTCGCCGCGCGACGGTCGCCGCCGCCGTCGCCTTCGCGATTGCCTGCATCGGTGCGCCCGTCCGGCAGGCGGTGACGGGGGCGATCGAGGCGGGGCGGGGCGAGAAGACGCCTGCTGCGGCGGCCGAGGCGTACCTCCTGGCGGTCTTCCAGCCGAACGAGAACCCCGACATCAACCGGTGCCTGTGCGGCGGCAATCGCGACGAGCTGTTCCGGCAGGCTCGCGACCTGCGCAAACAGGTCGAGTCGCAGGTCACGTTCGGCGTACGGGTCGAGACGACCAACTGGCAGACCGACGACTCGGACGGCACCGTCTCCGCGATGGTCGACCTCCGGTACACGGAGGTCGACCCCTCGGGGAACGTCACCTTCACCGGCGCCACCCACCGGTGGTGCTTCCACACCACGGAGGAGAAGGGCCTCGGTGGCGGCTGGAAGGTCTGCCGCGTCGACGCGCCGCCGCTGTGCGGCACCTACCTCCGCTGCTGACGGCGCCTGCGCACACGCACTCGGCAAGCCGAGCGAGCGGGCGGAAGCTCTACCACGGGTCTCTAAGGGAAATGCGAGCCGCGGGAATGCGTGCCCGCAGGGCGGCGATCTTTTGGAGGTTTTCAGTACTCTCTCATTGACGGTGATGAGAGGTGATCATTGAGCACGCAGGCATCGCAGTCCTCGCAGCAGGATCCACAGCGGAAGCGCATAGCGCTGGTGGTCGGGCTGGCGACGGTCATAGGGGTTCTCTTCGCCGGCGTCTCTGCCGGGGTCGACATCGGATGGCTCGGCAAGAATGAGCCGGCCCCACCCAACCCGGTGAGCACCTCGCCCGCCGGTGGCACCGTGCCGAGTGCCGGTTCCCCGCCGGTCAGCAGCACCGCGTCGGGTGGCAGCGACGGTGCGGCGCCCACGCCGGTAGGGCCGACACAGTCCTCGCCGTCCGGGTACGTCGTTGTCCATCCGCTGGATGAGCTGCGGGTACCCAAACCGGGGTTGTCCTGCAAATCGACCAGGGTCGACCTCGACCGGTTCTCATCCAAGTCTTCGAGCGACAGTGTCCCTGACGGTACGGACCTGCTGTACTCCGACTGCGAGAACGGCGGCGGGCTCGCGAATTATCACGCTGAGAACTTCGGAACAGGGCCCTTACGGCAGCCCAGCGCCGAGAACTGCGAGCGGGATGCCGGCAAATCAGCGGTGGATGTGATCGAGGCGGCTGACGCAAGGCCGGGCAGGACAGCGTTCTGCGTGGTGACGGACGAAGGGCGCATCGCGTGGATGTACCTCACGAAGAGGGGCCCGCTCGACAACTACGAGAATGCCGACCTGGAGTTTCGTGCGGTTGTGTGGGAACTCAAGCCCTGAGAGCGCGCATCACGTAGCACCGCTTCGAACTTGATAGTGATCCACCACCCACAGACACGTCCCTGGCCGGCGCTCACGCTGGTCAGGGACGTGTTTGCTGTGTGTCGGCGGAGGGTGTGGGATTCGAACCCACGAAGACATCGCTGCCTTACCGGTTTTCAAGACCAGCGCCATCGGCCACTAGGCGAACCCTCCCGGGCCGCGCTCCCCGTGGGGTGCGCGACGTGCCTAGTCTGCCACGGACCCGCCGCGGGCGAGCGGGCACCGCACCCGCGCTGGCATGATCGACGGCGTGTGGGAGAACCCGTCGGTGGTGCTGATCAGCGGAATCATGGCAGCCGGAAAGTCCACTGTGGCCGAGGCGCTGGCCCGGCGGATGCCCCGCGCCGTGCACCTGCGCGGCGACGTCTTCCGGCGGATGGTGGTCAGCGGGCGGGCCGAGATGACCGCCGAGCCGTCGCCGGAGGCGTGGCGGCAGCTGCGACTGCGCTACGACCTCGCCGCATCGGCGGCGGACCGGTACGCCGCCGCCGGCTTCACCGTGGTGCTCCAGGACGTGGTCCTCGGGGCGGAGCTGCCGGCGATGGTCGACCGGATCCGGCACCGGCCGCTGGCGGTGGTGGTGCTCGCGCCGAGCCGCGAGGCCGTCGCCGCCCGCGAGGACGCGCGGGAGAAGAAGGGGTACGGGGACTGGCCCGTCGCCGACCTGGACGCGCGGTTCCGGGCGGAGACGCCCCGGATCGGGCTCTGGCTGGACACCTCCGCGCTCACCCCGGCGCGGACGGTGGACGAGATCCTGGCCCGGGCGTGGACCGACGGACGGGTGGGGTAGACACGGAACATGCGCGCGATCACGATCCCGGAACCCGGCGGACCCGACGCACTGGTCTGGAGCGAGGTCCCCGATCCCGAGCCCGGCCCGGGTGAGGTGGTCGTCGACGTGCGCGCCAGCGCGGTCAACCGGGCCGACCTGCTGCAACGGCAGGGGCACTACCCGCCGCCGCCGGGCGCGCCCGCGTACCCAGGGCTGGAGTGCTCCGGGGTGATCAGCGCGATCGGCCCCGACGTGGCCGGCTGGGAGGTGGGCCGGGAGGTCTGCGCGCTGCTGGCCGGCGGCGGCTACGCGGAGCGGGTCGCGGTGCCGGCCGGGCAGCTCCTGCCGGTGCCGGCCGGCGTCGACGTGGTCGACGCGGCGGCGCTGCCCGAGGTCGCCTGCACGGTCTGGTCGAACGTGGTGCAGGTGGCCCGGCTCGCCAGGGGCGAGACGCTGCTGCTGCACGGCGGCGGCAGCGGGATCGGCACCTTCGCGATCCAGCTCGCGGTCGCGCTCGGCGCCACCGTGGCGGTCACCGCCCGGGCCGGCAAGCACGACCGGCTGCGTGAGCTGGGCGCGGCGCACACGATCGACTACCGCGAGCAGGACTTCGTCGAGGAGGTCCGGCGGGTCACCGGCGGCCGGGGCGCGGACGTCATCCTCGACATCATGGGCGCCGCCTACCTGCCCCGGAACGTGGCGGCGCTGGCCACGGGCGGCCGGCTGGTGGTGATCGGCATGCAGGGCGGCCGCAGGGGCGAGCTGGATCTCGGAGCGCTGCTGGCCAAGCGGGGCACGATCGCGGCCACCGCGCTGCGGTCCCGGCCGCTGGCGGAGAAGGCGGAGATCGTGCGCGGCGTCCGCGAGGAGGTGTGGCCGCTGGTCGAGTCGGGGGCGGTCCGGCCGGTCGTGGACCGGCGGGTGCCGATGACCGAGGCGGCGCGGGCGCACCGGCTGGTCGAGTCGAACGACCACGTCGGCAAGGTGCTGCTCACCACCGGCTGACGCGCGGTCCGCGCCAACGCGAGGGGCCGGGCGGGGCAGCCGGTCGGCGGTCAGGGTGTCGGCGTCGTCTCCCCGACCTCGCGGGGGAGCACGAGGCGGGCGCCGGGGCCCTCGCCGGCGAGTGAGTCGCCGGGGTTGTTGAGCGTGCAGCGTTGCAGGGACAGGCAGCCGCAGCCGATGCAGCCGTCGAGGTCGTCGCGGAGCTTCGTCATCAGCCGGATCTTCTCGTTCAGCCGCTCCCGCCAGGTCGCGGAGAGCCGCGCCCAGTCCTCCGCGGTGGGTGTGCGGGAGGCCGGCAGGGAGTCCAGCGCCTCCCGGATCTCCTCCAGCGAGATGCCGACCTGCTGGGAGATCCGGACGAACGCCACCCGGCGCAGCTCGGTGCGGGCGTAGCGGCGCTGGTTGCCGCCCGTCCGCTCCGCCCGGATCAGCCCGAGCCGCTCGTAGTAGCGCAACGCCGAGGGCGCGACGCCGCTGCGGGTGGAGAGCTGGCCGATGGTCAGAGACTCGTGCATCACGTCGCCTTGAGTTGAAGTGGACTTCAACTTGCAGGCTAGCGGCATGACCACGACCACCGCCAGCGCGGGCCCGGCCCCGGCCGCCGCGCCACGCCGCGATCCGGCCACCGCGCCACCCCGCCACCCGACCGCCCCGCCGCTGCCGGGACCCGTCGCGCCGCTGTACGAGCGGGTCCGCGCGGGCCGGGAGTTCGGCACGAACGTCCGCTCCACCGTCGACGTGCTCTGGGTGCTCTACGACCGGGTCCTCCGGGTCGCCCCGGAGACCGCCGAGGACCCCGGGCGGGACCGGTTCCTGCTCTCCAAGGGCCACGCCGTGGCCGGCTACTACGCCGTACTCGCCGCGAAGGGGTTCGTGCCCGCCGACTGGCTCGACGACCAGGGCGGGCCCGGGAGCCGGCTCGGCGACCACCCCGACCGGGTACTGGTGCCCGGGGTGGAGATCGGCTCCGGATCGCTGGGCCACGGGCTCGGGCTCGGCGTCGGCACCGCGCTCGGGCTGCGCGCCCAGGGCCTGCTGACGCCCCGGGTGTACGTGCTGCTCGGCGACGCGGAACTGGACGAGGGCTCCAACCACGAGGCCATCGCGTACGCGGGGGCGACCGGGCTCGGCGGCCTGACCGCGATCGTGGTCGACAACGGCTCCGCCACGCACGGCTGGGCGGGCGGCGCCGCGGCCCGGTTCACCGTCAACGGCTGGACCGCCGCCACCGTCGACGGGCACGACCACGAGGCCCTGCACACCGCCCTGACCGGGCACGACAACCACCGGCCGCACGTCGTCGTCGCGGTCGTCGACCAGGGGGAGTGACCGTGCGCGAGCGCTTCATCGAGACCACCACCGCGCTGCTGGCGGAGGATCCGCGTACGGCCCTGGTGCTGGCGGACATCTCCGCCGACGCGTTCGACCCGGCCGCGCACCGGCACCCGGACCGGGTGCTCAACGTCGGGATCCGGGAACAACTGATGGTGGGCGTGGCCGGCGGGCTCGCCCTGACCGGGCTCCGGCCGATCGTGCACAGCTACGCCCCGTTCCTCGTCGAGCGGGCGTACGAGCAGATCAAGCTCGACCTGGACCACCAGGGCGTGGACGCGGTGCTGATCAGCATCGGCGCGTCGTACGACCGGGCGGAGTCGGGACGAACCCACCTGTCCCCGGCCGACGTCTCGCTGATCGACACCCTGCACGGCTGGACCGTGCACGTCCCCGGCCACCGCGACGAGGTGCCGGCGCTGCTGCGGGACGCGGTGGCCGCCGACGGTTCGGCGTACCTGCGACTGTCCACGCTGCACAACGCCCGGCCGTACGGCGGCGACGGCGCGCTGCGGTTGGTCCGCGACGCGGGGCCGGGCGCACCGCTGCTGGTCGCGGTGGGGCCGGTGCTGGACGCGGCGGTGGCGGCGGTGGCCGACCTGGGCGTGACCGTGGCCTACACCCACCGGCCACGGCCGTTCGACACGGCGGGGCTGCGGGCGCTGGCCGGCGACGCGGTGATCCTGGTGGAGCCCTACCTGGCCGGCACGTCGGCCCGGGTGGTGTCGGCGGCCCTGGCCGACCGGCCGCACCGGCTGCTGGCGCTCGGCGTGGGACGGGAGGAGTTGCGCCGCTACGGCTCGGCCGAGGACCACACCCGCTGGCACGGGCTGGACGCCGCCGGGCTGCGCCGCTCGGTCGCCGGGTTCCTGGACGCGGCGCCGGTGCCGGCCGGCCGCTGAGTCACGCCGGACGTCGGCGGGGCGTGCACCGCCGACGGCGGGCGGCGCGGGAGGGCGGGAGGGGTCAGCGGGTCGGGGCGCCGAGGGGGCGGCGGCGGGTGCGCTCGCGGCCGAGGATCCAGATCGCCTCGACGCCGTCCTTCCAGGTGATCTTCTTGCCCTCTTCGCGGCCCCGCGCCCGGTAGCTGATCGGGACCTCGTAGGGGCGGATGCGCCGGCGCAGCAGCTTGCCGGTGACCTCTGCCTCCATGCCGAAGCCCCGCGAGCGGACGTCGAGCGAGCGGTAGAGCGCGACCGGCATCAGCTTGAAGCAGGTCTCCAGGTCGCCGATGTAGGAGTTGAACAGGACGTTCGCCGCCATCGTGACGCCCTTGTTGCCCATCACGTACCAGAAGCTGTAGGCGCTGTGGCTGCCGAAGGTGCGGTTGCCGTAGACCACCTCGGCCCGCCCGTCGAGCACCGGGTCGAGCAGCTTCGGGATGTCCATCGGGTCGTACTCGAGGTCGGCGTCGAGAATGACCATGTAGTCGCCCTCGGCGTTGTCGACCGCCGTCTTGATGGCGGCGCCCTTGCCGGCGTTGCGCTGGTGGGTGATGACCCGCAGGCGCGCGTCGTCGGCCCGACCGAGAATCTCACCGGTGCCGTCCCGGCTGCCGTCGTCGACCACGACCAGCTCGATCTCACACGGGTAGTCGACCGCCAATGCCTGCTTGAGGGCATCCGCGATGCGTTCTTCCTCGTTGTAGACCGGCATGAGGATCGAGAGCTTCACGGGAATCTCCACGGTGGCGACGATATGTCGGCCCTAGCCTAGCCTGGCGGTTGACGACGCGGTGCTCAGCACTGCGGGCATCGGGCGCGGCGACCTCAGGTTCATGGTGTTTACTGCCGCCATGTCGGCAGTCGGCTACCCGCTCGCCCTGGCGCCGGTCGCCGCGATCGGACTGCTCGCCGTCGCGCTCCGTCCGGTCGCGGCCGGGACCGTGGCGGGGCGGCGCCTCGCGCTGGTCCGGGCGGCTCTGGTCACCGGCGCGTTCGCGGTGCTCACGGTGGAACTGCTGGGCGCGCTGCGGCTGCTCACCCTGCCGGCGTTCGCCGTCGCCTGGCTGTCGCTCCTCGCCGGCGCGGTCGCCGCCGTCGGCTGGCGACGCCGCCGGGACGCCGCGCGCGGCACGGCCGTGGTCGCCGCCGCGCACCGCGCGGTCGAGGTCGCCGCCGCGCCGGAGCACGCGCTGGTCGGCGCGACGGCCGGCCCGGCCGTCGGCGTCCCGCCCCCTCCGCCGGCGCCGCCGGCCGCCGCACGCCGCGTCGCATCCCACCGCGCCGGCTGGTGGACCCGACTGGCCTCCGCCTGGCGTACGGCGGGCCGGGGCGAGCGGCTGCTCGCCGGCACGGTCGGCGGACTGCTGCTGGTCGAGTTGCTGATCGCCCTGCTGGCCGAGCCGAACAACTTCGACTCGCAGACCTACCACCTGCCCAAGGTGGAGCACTGGGTGGCCCAGGGCGGCCTGGACTTCTGGCCCACCGCCATCCACCGGCAGGTGACCATCCCGCCCGGCGCCGAGTACCTGCTGCTGCACCTGCGCCTGTTCACCGGCGGGGACGCGCTGCACCACCTGGTGCAGTGGGCGGCCGGCGTCGGCGTACTGCTGGCGGCCACCCGGATCGCCGCGCAGCTCGGCGGGGGACGGCGGGCCCAGCTGCTGACCGCGTTCGTGCTCGCCACCACGCCGATGGTGGCGCTCCAGGCAACCAGCACCCAGACGGATCTGGTCTGCGCCGCCTGGGTGGCCTGCGCCGCCACGGTGGCGCTGGACGGGCTGCGCCGACGCGCCGGGATCGGGGCGATGCTGGCGCTGGGGGCGGCCACCGGGCTGACCGCGTTGACCAAGACCAGCGGCCTCGTGGCGGTCGGGCCACTGCTGCTGCTCTGGGGGCTGGCCCAGCTCCGGCTGGCCCGGACCGGCCCCGCGTCGGAGCGCGCCGGACCGCCCGGCCGGGGCACCGGCGCGTCCCGGACCGGTGGTGTCCGGGCGCGGCGGCAGGTGCGCCGGACGGTCGCCGGGTCGGCGCTGATCCTGCTGGTGGCGGTGGTGGTGGTCGGGCCGTTCCTGGCCCGGGTGACCGCCGAGTTCGGGCATCCGCTCGGGCCGCCCCGGCTGCGCGAGTCCATCCCGATGGAGCGGCACGACCCGCCATCACTGCTGGTCAACGCGCTGCGGATCGCGCACACCGCGTTCGACACGCCGCTCGCGCCGCTGCGCCGGGCGGGCGCCGAGGCGATCATCGGCGGGGCCGGGGCGATCGGGGTGGACCCGCAGGACCGGGCCACCACCTTCGGGCGGGAGCGGTTCCCGGTGCCGTCCTGGTATCCGGACGAGGACCGGGTGGCCTTCCCGCTGGCCGGGGCGCTGGCGGTGATCGGGGCGGCGTACGCGCTGGCCCGGCCCGGCCGGATCAGCCCGACGCATGCGGGTCCGCTGCGCGCGTACGCGGTGGTCGTGGTGGCGGCCGTGCTGCTGCACACCGCCATGATCAAGTGGCAGCCGTGGGGGAACCGCCTGCTGCTCTACGCGCTGGCGCTGGCCGTACCGCTGGCGGGGCTCTGGCTGGACGCGCTGTTCCGGCGCCGGGCCGGCGGAGCGGACGGACGGCGGCCGGTGGCGGCCGGGCTCGCGGTGAGCGTGCTGGCCACCTGCGCGCTGGCCGGGGTGCTGGCGGTGTCGTACGGTTTCCCGCGCCGGCTGGTCGGGGCGGGCTCGGTCTTCACCACCTCCGAATGGGACACCCGGTTCCTGCGGCGTCCCCAGTGGGCGGAGGAGTTCCGCTGGGCCGCCGAGGCGGTACGCGAGACGGGCGCCCGCCGGATCGGCCTGGTGCAGCAGAACGACAACTGGGAGTACCCCTGGTGGCTGCTGCTGCGCGACGCGGACGGCCGCCCGCCGGAGCTGGTGGCGCTCCAGTCGGTGCTGCCCGAGCGCCCGCCGGCCGATCCGGCCTCGGTGGACGCCATCGTCTGCACGGGCAGCCGGCCGGCGTGCACGGCGCTGGTGCCCGTGGGCTGGCGCGTGCAGTTCCGGAGCTACGTGGGCTACGCCCTGCCGCCGGGGAGCTGACCGCCAGGAAGCCGGCCGGTGCACGATTCGACCGGATCGCCCGGTTCTGCACTCTGCGGCAACGATTACGAGACGCATTCACATACCTCGAAGCCGACGCTACCTTCTGGTAACTCGATCGACGTCCCGCGATCGAGCCGAAAGGAGTGCGTCGATGCTTGGTTCCTCCGCCAGGCGCGAACGCGCGACCCGACGACGGGCCCTCACCGTCGTCGCCGCCGCCGCTCTCGTCCTGCCGATGCTCGCCGGAACGGCCACCCCCGCCACCGCGGCCGACCGTCCCGCCGTCCAGCCGCTCCCCGCCAACCTGGAGACGATCCGCGCCGCCGAGGCCACCGCGCTCTACGGCACGCCCGCCGTCCGCCCCATCGAGCAGCGCCGCACCGCCCTGATCACCATGGGCGACAGCGAGATCTCGGGCGAGGGGGTGGGCAACTACGTGCCCGGCACCCACGAGCCCGGCAACTGGTGCGACCGCTCGTACGACCAGGCGGTGTTCCGCACCGGCATCGCCGCCGACGAGAAGTACAACATCGCCTGCTCCGGCGCGACCCCGTGGAACCTGATCCGGGGCGGGCCGACCCAGCACAACGAGCTGAACCAGGGCGACCACCTCGCCATCAAGGCGCGCAACACGCACATCAAGCTGATCTGGGTGGTGGTCGGCGCCAACGGCGACGGCACGATCCAGTTCGGCCCGGTCGCCACCGACTGCACCGTCCGCCGGGTTCTCCTCCAGGGCCCCTGCTACCCCACCTACACCGACCAGTGGAGCGTCCGCACCGACGGCAGCCGGCAGGCCGTCGAGGACGCCCTCGAAGACATCCGGCAGACGATGACCGGCGCCGGCTACCTGCGCTCGGACTACGAACTGGTGCTGATGTCGTACCCGAGCCCGGGCAGCCCGGACGTCGAGGACAACCCGAACTTCCCCGGCTGGTACGCCGGCGGCTGCCTGCTCTATCTGGCCGACGCCGCGTTCGCCCGGAACAAGGCGGTGCCGATGTTCGAGTCGGCGCTGCGGGCGGCGGCGACCAACACGGGCACCCGCTACCTGGACGCCAGCCGACTCTTCCACGGCCACGAGGTCTGCACGGACAACACCTCGGTACGCGGGCTCCACATCGAGCTGGGCATCTGGGACGAGAACGCGGCCCGGCAGTCGTTCCACCCGAACAAGCGGGGGCACGGCATGTTCGCCCAGTGCGTCACCCAGTTCGTCGACTCCGGTCGGCAGCGGGCGACCTGCGTGGACCCGGCCAGCACCGGCAACGGCGTGCTCTACGACGGGCTCTTCGAGTTCAAGCAGCTGCGCAACGCCGCCACCGGCACCTGCGTCGACGGCAAGGGCTACGACTCGCGCAACGGCACCCCCCAGCAGTCGTACGGCTGTCACGGCGGGCGCAACCAGGGCTTCTGGTACGACCCGACCCGCCAGTCGCTGCACTCGGAGCTCTCCCACGACCGCTGCCTGGACGTCTCGGGCGGTTCGCTGAGCGCCGGTACGGCGGTGAACATCCACGACTGCCACGGCGGCGCCAACCAGAAGTTCGTCCTGGCCGGCAACCAGATCAGGACGGCCGGCAACGCCAACCTCTGCCTGGCGTTCGACAACCCGCTGCTGGGCACCCCCCGGCTGCGCCTGGCCGCCTGCTCCACCAGCGCCCGCCAGCAGTGGTCCTTCGAGTCCCGCAGCTTCGCCAACCCCGTGGGCTACGGGCACGACGACTTCATCGGCTCCCGCGTCTACTGAGTTCGACCCTCCCCGCGTGTGCGGTGCCGCCTCCCCCGGGGCGGCACCGCTCACACCGACCGGCGGGGTGCGGCCCGCCGTCGCCGACGGGCCACCCCCCGCCTACTTCTGCCGGGCCGGTACGACGATCAGGCGGGCGACCCCGCCGTCGCCCTCCTTGGCACCGGCCACGCCGACGGTCGTGCCGACCTTGACGTCGGCGGACCGGATCGTCGTGCGACGCTCCACGACGCGCAGCTTGTCGCCGAAGGTCCAGGTCATGGTGAAGCCGTCGGCGGACCTCACGGTCATCGAGTCGCCGTCGACGGCGGTCACCTCACCCCGCTGCACGGCGACGGTCCGCGTACCGCCGTCCTTCGTCCGCACCACGGCCTCGCCGTGCAGGGCGTCCCGACGCAGCAGCACCCGGGCCTGCCGGCGCTCGCGGCGCTCCTCCGCGCGCTCCCGCCGCTTCTCCCCGGCCGCGCCCGGCGACGCCTCCGGCGAGGCGGGTGCGGCCAGCGGCCCGACGTCCAGGTCGCCGGCGTCGAAGCCCAGCGCGGCCAGCGCCTGACCCTCCGCGCCCAGCGCCGCGGCGACCTCGACGGCGGTCTCCCGGGCCGGCTGACCGGCGGGCCCGGCGGCGCCGCATCCGCCGACGCCGAGCGCGACCGCCGCGAGCAGCGTGGTGGTGGCGAATCCCCAACGTGCCATGAGTCTCCCTCTCGTCCGTGGAGCCCCAGCCTCCCGCCGACCGGCGAGCGGAGGGTCAGACCGATGTTCGGGTCAGGTAAGGATCCGGGGGCAGCCGGACGGTGAACGCGGCGCCGCCCTCCGGCGCGTGCCCGGCCGCGATCTCCCCGCCGAGCCGGCGGACCAGGCCGGCGGCGAGCGCCAGCCCCAACCCGCTGCCGACCTTGCGCACCCCCCGGTAGCGCTGGTGCAGGGCGCCGCGTTCGAAGGCGACCGCCAGGTCGTCGTCGGTGAAGCCCGGCCCGCCGTCGCGGACCTCGACGACGCCGCCCGCCAACGGGTCCGCGCCGGCCGACCGGACCGCGAGCACGATCGGCGCCCCCGGCGGTACGACCCGCAGCGCGTTCTCCAGCAGCCCGTCCACCACCTGCCGGATGCGCCCCGGATCGGTGTGCGCCGGCACCGGCGCGTCCGGGACCTCCGCGCGGAACGGCACCCCCACCTTCGCGCACCGGTCGGCCCAGGTCCGGCCCGCGTCGGCGGCCAGCCGGGCGAGGTCCACCGGCACCGGTTCGAGCGGGAAGTCGGCCGCCTCCAGCCGGGCCAACGCCAGCAGGTCGCTGACCAGCCGGTCCAGGTGCTGCGCCTCCGCGAGCACGGTACGACCCGCGCCGGGCGCGTCCGCCGGCCCGATCACCCCGTCGGCCAGGGCCTCGGCGTAGCCCCGGATCGCGGTCAACGGGGTGCGCAGCTCGTGCGAGACGGAGAGCAGGAACTCCCGCTGCCGGCCCTCGCTCGTGGCCAGCGCGGCGGCCAGCCCGTTCAGCGCGTACGCCAGGTCGGCCACCTCGTCGGGCGGCTCCACCGGCACGCGTACCGCCCGGTCCCCGGCGCGCAGCCGGGCGGCGGCGTCGGCGGCGCGCCGGATCGGTCGGGCCAGCCGGCGGGCGAGCAGCAGCCCGGCGACCACCCCTGCGGCGAGCCCGGCCAGCAGCGGCAGCCAGAGGCTGGGCACCACCTGCCGCCACGGCGCGGTGGGCCGGGAGCGGGTCAGCACCACCCCGTTGCCGCCGGGCAGGGCACGTCCCTCGATCAGCGTGCGCCGCCCGTCGAGCGGACGGCGGGTCGACACGTTGCGCCCCTCGGCGACGCGCCGCACCACCCTCGGCGGCAGGCCGGGGCGCTCGGCCACCCCGCCCCGGACGAGGTACGCGTCGACGCCCTGGGCGTTCAACTGCCGGACGATCCGCTCCTCGTCGGCGGTCCGCCCGGTCTCCAGCCTGGGGCGCAGCACCTCGGCCGCCAGCCGGGCCTGGGCCGCCAGCGCCTCCTGGTCGCGTCGTTCCACGACGCGTACCGCCAGGGGCACCGCGACGATCGCGGTGACCAGCACCGAGACCAGGGCGACCGCGCAGGTGACCAGCACCGCGCGGGACGTCAGCGTCCGGCCGGGACGGTGCCGCGGTGGCGCGACGGTCGGCTCAGCCATCGGCGGAGTACCCGACGCCCCGGTGGGTGCGGATCACGCCGGCCGCGCCCAGCTTCGCCCGGACCTGTGCGACGTGCACGTCGACGGTCCGGGTGCCGGCGTGCGCCGCGTACCCCCAGACCCCGGCGAGCAGCTCCTCCCTGGTGAAGACCCGGCCCGGTCGGGCCATCAGGTGCGCCAGCAGGTCGAACTCGGTGGAGGTGAGCTGGACCGGGGTGCCCGCGGCGGTCACCGTCCGGCGGGTCGGGTCGAGGGCCACCGCGCCGACGACCCGGGGCAGGCCCGTGCCCTCGGGCGTCCCGGCGGTGCGCCGCAGCACCGCCCGCACCCGGGCGACCAGTTCGCGGGGGCTGAACGGCTTGGTGACGTAGTCGTCCGCCCCCAGTTCCAGCCCGACGACGCGGTCCACCTCGTCGTCGCGGGCAGTGAGGAAGATGACCGGCGTCCAGTCGCCGGCCTCGCGCAGGCGCCGGCAGACCTCGGTGCCATTCAGGGCGGGCAGCGCGATGTCGAGGACGCAGGCCACCGGGCGCAGGCGGCGGGCGGCGGCCAGCCCGGCCGCCCCGTCCCGTTCCAGGTGTACGCCGAAGCCGTCCCGGATCAGGTAGAGCCGGACCAGGTCGGCGATGGCCGGCTCGTCCTCCACCACGAGGACGAGCCCGCGGGGCGCGGCGTCGACGGTCACCGGCCCATGATTGCCGACCCGGTGCCGCCGCGACGGTCAGCGGATGTTCGGGTTCGGTAAGAAGACGGTCAGCGCACCACGGCGGGGCGGAAGGCGACGGGCCGCGCGACCGGCGGGGCCTCGCCGATGGTGGCGACGAGCCGCTCCCGGGGCGTCCGCAGCCGGGTCCGGAAGGCGTGGTTGAGCAGGGCGTCGAGCTGCCACACCTGCTTCGGCTGGCGGGTGCGGATGAGGAACCGCTCGCGGATCCCGTCGATCGCGGTGGCCGCCATCTCGACCGACTGCAGGCGCGGGTCGGGGCTCCAGGTGACGTTGCTGAGCTCCCGCAGCTCCGTGTTGAGGTGCAGGCGCAGCCGGTGCAGCACGCGGGTCTGCTGGGTGACGACCAGCCGTCGGTGGGTCAGCAGGAGCAGGTACTCGCCGGCCATCGGGCGGTCCGGCCGGGCGCACCGGGTGACGAGGATGGTGGCGTCGCCGGAACCGACGCAGCGTCGGAAGACCGGCATGTGCCGGGTGACGGTCTGCACCGCCAGCCCGGCCTCGGAGGCGGCCGGGAGGAACGTTCGGGAGAAGACGTCCATGCCCTGCCCAACGAGGCGCGACCTGGGGTGACGTGGGTCACGCGGGAATTTTGGAACTTCCACGCGCGCGCGTCGCACCGCGTGTCCGGCTTCGGCGCCGGCCGCCGGAGGGCCGGTCGACCGGCGTCGCCGCGTCGGCTCAGACCGGATCCGGCGCGAACAGTTCCTGCAACCAGCCGGGGACCGCGGCGGCGTACTCCGTGCTGGTCGGGTCGGCGGCCGGGAGGGCGCGGCGCCACGAGAGCGCCCGGCTGACCCGGGTGACGCGGACGGCCAGGCGGGCCGCCTCGCGCAGCGTCGCCCGGTCGTGCCCGTCCGACCACGGCTCCAGGTACGCGTCGCGCAGCCGCGCCAGCGCCGGATCGCCGTCGGGCAGCCCGAACGCGTCCGCGACCGAGTTGAGCGTCACCAGCAGGGTGCCGAACGGGTGGGCCACCGAGGCGTCGCCCCAGTCGAAGAAGCGGTGCCCGTCGCCGGCCACGAACACGTTGCCGTCGTGCAGGTCGTCGTGCTGGACGGTCGGCGCGAGGCCCGACGCGGCCAGCCGCCGGCAGTCCTCGGCGAAGGCGGACCGGTGGGCGCGCAGCCGCCCGTACGCCTCGGCGGTGAGCCCGTCCTCCGCCCCGAGCAGCAGCGACTCCTCGTCGTCCAGCAGCGCCCCGAACAGCTCCGGCAGCACCTCCGGTCGGTGGTCGGGCACGCCGAGGGCGAGCAGGTCGCCGGCCCGGGGCGTGACCGCGCGCTGGAGCTGGGCGTACTCGGGCAGGACCCGTTCCCAGCGGCTCAGCAGGCTCCGGTCGCCGCCCAGCGCGTCGCGCAGCGTCCGGCCGCCGTCGGGCAGCAGGGACCAGCCGCGCTCGGCGTCCACGGCGACCGGATCGAGCACCCGGTCGGGGGCGAGCCGGGCCAACGCGGCCAGCAGCGCGGCCTCGTGCCGGGTGCCGGGGTTGTTCGCCTTGAACCAGACGTCCCCGGCGTCGGTCGGCACCCGCCAGACCAGCGACCAGGGCCGGAGCCGTGGCTCGACCGGCCCGACGATCCGGCGGCCGTGCCGACCGAGCCGCTCGCCGACCCAGTCGAGGGCGGACTCCCGCCAGTGCGGGTCGGCCCAGTCGGTGCGGGGGGCGGCGGCGTCGGTCACGCCCGGCAACCTAGCCGCCGCCCCGCCACGGGGCCAGGAGTTTTCCCGCCCGCTACAGCAGCTCGACGATGGTCGCGTTGGCCATGCCGCCGCCCTCGCACATCGTCTGGAGGCCGTAGCGGATGTCGTTGTCCCGCATGTGGGCGAGCATGGTGGTCATGATCCGGGCGCCGGACCCGCCGAGCGGGTGGCCGAGGGCGATCGCGCCACCGCGCGGGTTGAGCCGCTCCGGGTCCGCCTCGGTCTCCGCCAGCCAGGCCAGCGGCACCGGCGCGAACGCCTCGTTCACCTCGTACACCCCGATCTCCTCGATGCCCAGCCCCGCGCGGCGCAGCGCCTTCGCGGTGGCCGGGATGGGCGCGGTGAGCATGGTGACGGGGTCGTCGGCGGCGACGACGGCGGTGTGCACGCGGGCCAGCGGGCGCAGGCCGTGCCGGCTGGCCCACTCGCTGGTGGTGACGGCGAGCGCCGCCGCGCCGTCGGAGATCTGCGACGCGGAGCCGGCGGTGACGACCCCGTCGGCGCGGAACGGGGTGGCCAGCTCGCCGAGCTTCTCCAGCGAGGTGTCCCGCCGGATGCCCTCGTCGGCGGCGAACTTGCCGCCGTCGGCCAGGGCGACCGGGGCGATCTCGGCGTCGAAGGCGCCGGCGTCCTGCGCGGCGGCGGCCTTCTCGTGGCTGGCGAGGGCGAACTCGTCGAGCTGCGTGCGGGACAGGCGCCAGCGCTCGGCGATCAGCTCCGCCCCGACGCCCTGGTTGAACGGCAGCGGCGCGTCGTCGGCGAAGCCCTCGACGCCGCGGTAGCGGTCGCGCAGCTGGTCGCTGAAGGGCGACCCGCCGGCCACACTGGAGCCCATCGCGACCCGGGTCATCGACTCGACGCCACCGGCGACGACCAGGTCGGCCTGGCCGGAGAGGACGGTGGCGGCGGCGAAGTGCAGGGCCTGCTGGCTGGAGCCGCACTGCCGGTCGAGCGTGGTGCCGGGCACCGACTCGGGCCAGCCGGCGGCGAGCACGCCGTTGCGGGCGACGTTCCACGACTGGTCGCCGACCTGGGAGACGCAGCCCCAGACCACGTCGTCGACCTGCGCCGGGTCGATGCCGGTGCGCTCGGCGAGGGCGCGCAGCACGTGCGCCGAGAGATCGACCGGGTGCACGGCGGCCAGGCTGCCCTTGCGCCGCCCCACCGGGGTGCGTACCGCGCCGACGATGACTGCGTCACTCATGACTACTCCCCGGTAACTTGGGCCGGCCCCGATCCTACGTCGTCGGCGGGCCGGGCGTCCTCCCCCGGTGCCCTGGCATGCTGAACGGATGTCTCCCGACCCGGCCCCGGCCCGGCAGTGGCGGGTGCCGCCCACCCTGCCGGCGCTCAAGCTGACCGGCGCGGTCGCGCTGCCCGCGCTGGCCCTGCTCCTCGACGGGGGCGACCCGGTCCGGTTGGCGCTGGCCGTGCTCACCGCCGCCGCGCTCGCCGGCTGGGCCGCGCGGGACCTGATCGTGCCCGTCCGGCTCGCCGTCGACCCGGACGGGATCACCGTCGTCCGGGGCTTCGCCGGGCACCGGCGGCTGCCCTGGTCGGCCGTCGAGAAGGTGACCGTGGACCGCCGCGCGCGGCGGGGCCTGACCAGCGAGCTGCTGGAGATCGACGCGGGGGAGTCGCTGCACCTCTTCGGCCGCCACGACCTCGGCGCGGATCCCGCCGAGGTGGCCGAGGCCCTGCACGAGGCCCGCCCGCACTAGGCGGCGCCGCCCACCGGGTCGCGGCGGGTGGCCCCGGCCGGCCCGCGCCCGGAAGGGCGGGGACCGGCCGGGAGGTCAGCCGCCGACGATGGCCGCGGTGCGGACCAGGGCCAGACCGATCAGCGCCGCCACGATCACCGCGACGCCCGCGAGCTGCACCAGCGACCGGCGCGACCTCGGGGCGTACGCGAACACGAGCGCCAGCAGCGCGCCGACGACCAGGCCGCCCAGGTGCCCGGGGATCGAGATGCCCGGCACGGTGAACGTGAAGACCAGGTTGATCACCAGGACGGGGAGCACCTGGGAGATGTCGCGGCCCATCTTCCGTTCGATGACCACCAGCGCGGCGAACAGGCCGAAGATCGACGTGGAGGCGCCTGCGGTGAGCTGGTTCTCCGCGCTGAACAGGTAGGCGGCGACGTTCCCGCCCAGCCCGGCGACCAGGTAGAGCGCCAGGAAACGCAGCGGCCCGAGGCTGGCCTCCAGCGACCGCCCGAGCACCCACAGCGCCCACATGTTCAGCAGCAGGTGGACCACGCCGTAGTGCAGGAACATCGCGGTGACCAGGCGGTACCACTCGCCCTCGGCGATGCCGCCGACCGTGCCGTCCGGGAAGATCGCGCCGCCGAGCACGGAGCCCCAGTCGGTCAGCGGCGTGCTGCCGCCCATCAGGCCGCCGAAGCCGGAGCCGCCGACCGCCGCGTCCCCGCCCCGGTCCGAGGCGATGGAGAGCAGCATCATCAGCACGTTGAGCGCGATCAGCGCCTTGGTGACGTAGCCGTGCCGGCCGGCGGCACCACCACCGAAGGCGGTACGCGCCGGCCGCACGCTACGACGTCCCTCCGCCACGCACTCCGGGCACTGGAACCCGACCGACGCCTCCCGCATGCAGTCCGGGCAGATCGGCCGGTCGCAGCGGGTGCACCGCACGTACGTCTCCCGGCCGGGGTGCCGGTAGCAGACCGGGGTGGTGGGTGGCGACTCGCTCACCGCACACGCTCGCCGTCGCGGATCGCGCGGCCCACCAACCGGTCCCGGCCCTCGGAGCGCTCAGTCATGCCGGCAAAGGTACCTCGCGGACCACTCAGGCCTTGGTCCGCTCGATCTCGACCCGCTCGATGACGACGTCCTGCAACGGCCGGTCGTTCGGACCGGTCGGGGTGTTGGCGATCGTGTCGACGATCTTCGCGGACTGCTCGTCGGCCACCTTCCCGAAGATGGTGTGCCGGTTGTTCAGGTGCGGCGTCGGCGAGACGGTGATGAAGAACTGCGAGCCGTTGGTGCCCGGCCCGGCGTTCGCCATCGCCAGCAGGTACGGCTGGTCGAAGCGCAGCTCCGGGTGAAACTCGTCACCGAACTTGTAACCCGGGCCACCGCGACCGGTGCCGGTCGGGTCGCCCATCTGGATCATGAAGCCGCTGATCACCCGGTGCGAGATGGTGCCGTCGTAGTACGGCCCGCTGCCCGGCTGACCCGTACGCGGGTCGGTGTATTCGCGGTTGCCCTCCGCCAGGTCGACGAAGTTCTTGACGGTCTTCGGGGCGTGGTTCTGGAAGAGCTCCAGCCGGATCGGGCCAGCGTTGGTGTGCAAGGTGGCGTAGACAGCCTCGGCCACGGGTACTCCTCACTCGTTGGTCAGTTCCATGCGGATCCTCCCATGTGCCCGATCTGGCAGTGCGGAGGCATCCGAAGGTGGAGGATGACGAAGGAACAACTCCCAGGAGGTGGGACCGTGTTTGGAATCGGGCGGCGTAAGACCCAGGGGCAGCTGGCCAAGGTGGAGCTGAACCAGGGCCTCGGTCACCTGAGGCAGGCCGCGACGTACGCCGCGAAGGGTGCCGGCGCCACCGTCGCCCCGCGGGTCCAGGCGGCCCGGGGCGCGGTCGCGCCGACGGCCGTCATCGTGCGCGACCGCGCGTCCAGCGGCCTCGCGTCCACGGTCGCCGCGCTCGCGCCGCTGGCCCTGGCCGTTCGCAAGGCGCAGGCCGAGGCGGCGGGCAAGGCGGTCACCGGCCGGAAGTCCCTGGCAGCCAAGCAGGTCGCGGCCGGCAGGAAGGTGAAGGCGAAGAACATGAAGGCTTCCCGGAAGAAGAACTCCCGGCGGGGCGGGTCCATGATGACCGGCCTACTCGCGGCCGGCGCGGTGGCCGGGGTCGCCGCGGTGGCGATGCGGCGGCGCCGGGAGCAGCAGGAGTGGGCCGAGTACGACCCGACCCGCACGCTGGAGCCGATGAAGGACGAGGTGGAGACCATGGAGATCCGCACCCCGGTGACCGACGCCTCGACGATGTCGAGCGGTTCGGGCGTGGCGGGCGGCCCGACCGGCGCCGGCAGCTCGGCGGTGGCCGGCGGCGACAGCGCCTCCACCACCACCCCCGGTAAGCAGCCGACGGTCCACGCGACGGACAAGGTCCCGTCGGTGGCCGAGGGCGCCAAGGACACCTCGGGCCGTCCGGCGGACGACCTGACCGAGGCGCTCGGCAAGGGCACCGCCAAGACCAACGGCCGCCGCTGACCCCTCTGTCGGTCACGGAAAGCGCCGGCGAAGCGGCTCCCGCCGCCCCGCCGGCGCTTCCGCGTCCGGCGGAAGCTGCGGGGCCAGGCGGCGCCGCGTCCGGCGGGAGGGCCGTACGTCAGGCTCGGCGGTCAGAGCCAGCCGTTGCGGCGGAACCAGCGGTAGAGGGCCAGCGAGATCGCGAGCATCAGGGCGAGCACGACGGGATAGCCGTACGTCATCCGCAGCTCCGGCATGACGTCGAAGTTCATCCCGTAGATGCCGGCGATGGCGGTCCACACGGCGGCGATGGCGGCCCACGCCGCGATCTTGCGCATGTCGTCGTTCTGGTCGACCGTGACCTGGGCCAGCCGCGCCTGGAGGATGGAGTTGAGCAGGTCGTCGTAGGAGTTGACCTGCTCGACGGTGCGGCTCAGGTGGTCCTGCACGTCGCGGAAGTAGCGGCGGATCTCCTTCGGCACGTCACGGTTCATCTGCGCGGTGAGGGTCAGCAGCGGGCGCTGCAACGGCATCACCGCCCGCTTGAACTCCACCAGTTCCCGCTTCATCTGGTAGATCCGCTGGATCCGGCCGGTGGACTGGCGGTCGAACACGTCGGCCTCCAGCGTGTCGAGGTCGTCCTCCAGCCGGTCGGCGACCTCCAGGTAGATGTCCACCACCCGGTCGGTGACCGCGTACGCCACCGCCCAGGGCCCCTGGAGCAGCAGGTCCTGCTTCGTCTCCAGGTCGGCGCGGACGGGGGCCAGCCGGCAGGCGTCCCCGTGCCGCACGCTGATCAGGAAGTTCGGGCCGATGAAGAGCATCACCTGGCCGGTCTCGACGACCTCGGAGTGCTCGGTCAGCTCGGCGTGCTCGCAGTACCGGGCGGTCCGCAGCACCAGGAAGCTGACCTCGCCGAACTGCTCCAGCTTGGGGCGCTGCTGCGCCTTCACCGCGTCCTCGACGGCCAGTTCGTGCAGCCCGTACGTGGCGGCGATGGCGGTCATCTCGGCCAGCTCCGGCTCGTGCAGGCCGAGCCAGACGAAGCCGTGCTCCTCGCGGCGGGCCGCGGCGAGCGCCTCGGCGTACCGCCAGTCGCCGGGCTGCCGGCGGCCGTCCACGTAGAGGGCGCAGTCGACCACCGCGCTGCGCTGCGGGCCGGCCGGCGGGGACGTCTGCTGGGGGTTGTCGGAATTGAGCCGGCGGGTCATCGCCCGCACCGGCGCCACCCAGTCCCGGGGCCTGAGCACCCGTCCGCCGTTCGACGCGGTCGTCCGCTCCCGGTCCGTCATCACGCCCCCTCCCCACGCGCCGCCGCCGGTGAACAGTACGCCGCCGCGGATGATCACCGCGGGTGACGATCGCCGGGATGGTGGCGCCGGGTGGGCCGGGTCGCATCAGGGGGGTGAGGGGACGACACGGCCCACCCGGCGCCCTTTTGGGGGCGGGGGTTGTGCTGGTCGCGCCGCCCCACGTGCCGCCGGCCGGGCCGGCCCGGGCTCGTCGCCGGGCGCGGCGGGGCCGGCACCGGGCGGTGAGTTCCGCTACACGTGGTGAGTGACGCTCGCAGCATTGTGGGCCGCCGGCCGCCCCGGCGGGAGTCCCGGGACGGCCACGATCGTCCAACTGTCAGAAATCTGACAGAAATTCAGCTCCGTACGGCCGCCATGGCCTCCGCCAGCCGCCGCACGCCCTCCTCGATACGGTCGGCGGTCACCGCCGAGTACGCCAGCCGCAGGGCGTGCCGCCCGCCGTCGACGACGAAGTCGCTGCCCTTGACCACGGCGACCCCGCGCTCGGCGGCCGCCGGCGCGAGCCTGTCGACCTCCACGTCCTCGGGCAGCTCGACCCAGAGGAAGTAGCCGCCGTCCGGCTCCACGAAGCGGGCCTCCGGGATGTGCCGGCGCAGGGACTCGGCCAGCACCCGGGCCCGCTCGCCGAGCGCGGCGCGCACGGTCTCGATGGAGCGCTCGATGTCGCCGGAGACGCAGAACTGGTGCACGATCGCCTCGGAGACCATGCCCGGCGAGATGTAGAGGCTGGTCGCCTTCTTCGCGATGTCGCCGATCAGGTCCGCCGGACCGACCAGGTAGCCGACCCGTACGCCCGGGCAGACCGTCTTGGTGAAGCTGGAGGCGTGCACCACGACGCCCCGGGTGTCCAGCGAGAGCATCGACGGCAGCGCCTCGCCCCGGAACCGGACGTCGGCGTACGGGTCGTCCTCGAAGATCGTGAACTCGTACTCGGCCGCGAGGTCGAGCAGCTCCCGGCGCTTTTCCAGGCTGAGGGTCACACCGGCCGGGTTCTGGTAGTTCGGGATGACGTGCGCCAGCCGGGGACGCACCCCGGACTCCAGCAGCTTGCGCAGCTCGGCGGTGTCGAGCCCGTCCGGCTGGATGGAGACGCCGTGCAGCTCGCTGCCCATCCGCTGGAGGTTGAGCAGGGTCCGGTCGTACGTCGGGCGCTCCACCACCACCGCGTCACCGGGGCGGACCAGGTGGTCGAAGAGGAAGGCGTCCGCCTGCAACGACCCGTTGGTGATCAGCACCTGGTCGGCGGAGACCCCGTGCTTCTCGGCGATCCACTTCCGCAGCGGAAGGTAGCCGACGGAGGTGCCGTACGCGGTCACCCCGGCGGGGTCGGCGTCGAACGCGCGGACGGCGGCGGCCTTGAGCCCCTCGACATCGACGATGTCCAGCGAGGGCGCGCCACGGGCGAAGGAGATCAGCTGCTCGGCGGTCATGGCTGTTCAGCGTACGGAAGGCGACGGGGTGCGCGCGGAAGGCACGGCGATGTCCGCATCCTGAGCCACCGGGACGGGTGACCGGCGTCGACGGGTCGGCGACAGGTCAGACCGGAAGGCCGAGCGGGTCGTGCTGCGCCTCCCGGGAGAGCCCGTCCACGTGCAGGCCGAGCGCCGCGATCAGCTGCCCCCAGTCGAAGTAGGACCGCCAGGCCGCGATCCGGCCACGCCGGACCCGGACGACGTCCACCACGTCCCAGCTCACCAGCCGGCCGGTCGGCGCGACGGTGCCGAACGGGGTGTGCAGCACCCCGGTGTGGGTGCCGGTCAGCCGCTGCTCGACGGCCGCGCCACCGGCCGTCTGCACCGACCCGAGCGGGTCGACGGACAGGTCCGGGAAGGCACCGGTCCAGGTGCGCAGCAGGGCGGGCAACTCGATCGGGCGCACCGTGACGCCGGGCATCGAGTAGAAGGCGTCGGCCGCGTAGAGGTCCGGCAGCCGGGCCACGTCCCGCCGCAGGAGCATCGCGTACTGCTGCTCGACCAGCCGATCCGCGCCACGCATGAGGACCTCCGTCGCGGGTCACGGCCCGTCCGCGCCCGCACGGGAATCCTTACCCGTCGATCGGCCCGCCACACCCTCCGCCGGGCGGCGGCTCAGGTCGACCCGGCCATCCGGCTCTCCGCCCAGACCCGCATGATGTCCCGGACGGAGATCACCCCGGCCACCTCGCGCCCGTCGAGCACCACGAGGTGCCGGAAGCCGCCCCGGGCCATGGCCGCGGCCGCCTCCTCCACCGTCCACTCCGGCCCGGCGTAGACCACGTCCCAGGTCAGGTGGGCGGCCGTCCGCTCGACGTCGCAGTCGAGGTCGGCCCCGATGGCCCTGAGCACGTCGCGTTCGGTCATGATGCCGACCCCCTCGGAGTCCGGGTCGATCACGACCGCCGACCCGACACCGCGGGCCGACATCATCCGGGCCGCCTGGCGGAGCGTGTGCTCCGGGCCGACCACGAGAACCTCGCTGGACATCGCTTCCCGAACCTGCATCACGCATCACCCCTGTGGGACGGTGGCACCCGGTAGGGGACATGGTGCGCCCGGGCGCCGCCGCGGACAAGACCGGACGTCGCCGGAACGCGCCACCGCTCGCTACTGTCGTGGCGTGTCCACCGAGCCTCTGCGCTGCGCCGGCGCGCTGATCGTCGACGACGACGGTCGACTCTTCATCCAGCGACGGTCTCCCCACCGGCGCATCTTTCCCAACTGCTGGGACATCGTCGGCGGTCATCTGGAACCGGGCGAGGACTGGATGGACGCGCTGCGCCGGGAGGTGACCGAGGAGACCGGCTGGACGGTGTCGCACGTGCTCGGCCAGGTCGGGGAACACCACTACGTCGCCGACGACGGCCTGGCCCGGGTCGAGCGCGACTGGCTGGTCCGGGTCGACGGCGACCTGACCCGGCCGACGCTGGAGGTGGGCAAGCACACCGAGTTCCGGTGGCTCGCCGCCGACGAGCTGGACCTGCTCGACGAGCACCGCGACGTCAACGACGGCCTCATCCGGCGGATCGCGGACGAAGGCTTCGCCGCCCTGCGTTCGATAGGTCTGTGAACGACACCGTCGAGCTGGCGCCGCACCGGTTCGCCGGCCTGGTCGCCCCGGCGGTCGACCGGGCGTTCGTCGCCGGCATCCTCGCCGGCCGCGACGGCGGCGGCGCCGAGCTGAGCCAGCGGTACGGCGGGCCGGCGGCCACCGGCTTCCTGCTGGAGTTCCGCACCCGCCTCGCGGCGCCGGGCGGGACGGTCGACGAGGCCGGCTTCGCCGCGGTCACCCGCTACCGGGACCCGGTCGAGTGCCGGCGTGCCCTGGACAAGCAGGTGGCGTACGGGATGATCCACCGCAGTCCCGAGGGCGGGCTCTCCGCCACCGAGCGCGGACTGGCCTTCCTCGCCGAGATCTGGCAGGTGCACGCGGAGGTCACCGAGGAACTGTGGGCGGGGCACGAGGACCGGGTGCTGCGGCTGGTGGAGGCGTTCGGCCGGGTGCTCACGTGCGCGCTGATGCTGGCCGACGAGGAGGGCGCCGAGCCCGGCGCCGCGTTCGCCGCGACGGCCCCGCCGTACGAGCCGGACGGCACCCCGCCCGGCGTGCTGCTGCTGAACCGGCTCGGCACGATGCGCTACCACCGGGCCGACGCGCACGCCGCCGCGTGGACCGCCGCCGGGCACAGCGCGGCGAGCGCCGCCGCCCTGCCGCCCGGCCCGGAGCAGCTCGCCATCGAGCTGGAGACCGACCGGCGGGCCGCCGCCCCGTACGCCGTGCTGAGTGCCCAGGAGCGGCTGGAGGTGCTGGCGGACCTGGCGGCGCTGCCCGGCTGACCCGGTTGGCCGCAGCGGTGCCGCCACGCGGGGCTATCCTCCAGCGGTGACCGGGAGTCGTACGAGGGAGGACGCCTCAATGATCGGGATGGTGCTGGCAGCCGGGGCGGGGCGCCGGCTGCGCCCGTACACCGACACCCTGCCCAAGGCGTTGGTGCCGGTGGACGGCGACACCACCATCCTGGACATCTCGCTGCGCAACCTGGCCGAGGTGGGGCTCACCGACATCGTGATCGTGGTCGGCTACGCCGCCGAGGCGGTCGTCTCCCGCCAGGCGGAGTTGGAGAAGAAGTACGGCGTCACGCTCACCCTGGTGCACAACGACAAGGCCGAGGAGTGGAACAACGCCTACTCCCTGTGGCTGGCCCGGGAGCACTTCGCCCGGGGCGTGCTGCTGGTCAACGGCGACACGGTGCACCCGGTCAGCGTGGAGAAGACCCTGCTGGCCGAGCGCGGCCCCGGCATCCTGCTCGCCGTCGACACCATCAAGCCGCTGGCCGAGGAGGAGATGAAGACCACCTTCGACGCCGCCGGCCAGCTCACCCGCATCACGAAGCTGATGGACCCGGGTGAGGCGTACGGGGAGTACATCGGCGCGACGCTGATCGAGCCGCAGGTGGCCGACGCCCTCGCCGACGCGCTGGAGGCGACGTGGCGGCGCGACCCGAACCTCTACTACGAGGACGGCTACCAGGAGTTCGCCGACCGGGGCGGCGAGGTGCGGGCGGCGCCGATCGGCGACGTCCTCTGGGTCGAGGTCGACAACCACGCCGACCTGGCCCGGGCGCGGGAGATCGCGTGCCGCTACTAGCCCGTACGGTCAACACCCCGCTCGTGATCGAGGTCCGGCGGGGTGCGGTGGCCGACCTCGGGCCGTTGCTGGCCGACCGGCGGATCTCGGCCGGCGGGGACGTGGCCGTGGTGGTCGGCCCCGGGCAGGGTGAGCGGATCGTCGAGCTGTGCCGGCCGTCGCTCGGCGCGGCCGACGTCTTCACGGTCGTCGGCGGCACCATCGACGCGGCGAACGATCTCGGTGACCGGCTGCGCCGCCGCCACTACGACGCCGTGGTGGGCATCGGCGGCGGCAAGACCATCGACACCGCCAAGTACGCGGCCACCCGCTACGGGATCCCGATGGTGACGGTGGCGACCAGCCTGGCCAACGACGGCATCGCCTCCCCGACCGCCTCGCTCGACCACGAGGGCGGCAAGGGCTCCTACGGGGTGCACATCCCGATCGCGGTCATCGTCGACCTCGACTTCGTCGAGAACGGCCCGGACCGGCAGACCCAGGCCGGCATCGGCGACGCGGTGAGCAACCTGAACGCCTGCGCCGACTGGGAGCTGGCCCACGAGGTACGCGGCGAACCCATTGACGGGCTCGCGGTGACCCTGGCCAGGACGGGCGCCGAGGCGCTGCTCAACCACCCCGGCAAGATCACCGACGACAGCTTCCTCACCACGCTGGCCGAGGCGCTGATCATGGGCGGCATCGCCAGCTCGGTGTGCGGGTCGACGCGCCCCGCCAGCGGCGGCGACCACGAGATCTCCCACGCGATCGACCGGCTCCACCCCGGCACCGCCGCCCACGGGGAGCAGGTGGGGCTCGGCGCCCTCTTCTGCACGTTCCTGCGCGGCGACACCGACCGGTTCGGCCGGCTCGCCCGCTGCCTGCACCGGCACGGTCTCGCCACCACGCCGGCCGACCTGGGCCTGACCGACGAGCAGTTCGTCGATGCCGTGCAGTTCGCGCCCCGGACGCGGCCGGACCGCTACACGATCCTCGAACACCTGGCGATGTCGCCTACCGAGACGCGGGAGCGGCTGGCAGACTACGCCGGTGCAATCCGCGACCACGTTGGCTGAGCCCCGTCCCACCGTCGCCGACTTCCACCGGGTGAACCGGGGCGGCGGCCTGTTCAGCGAATCGATCAGCCAGTGGCTGGGCGCCGTCTTCGCGCTCGTCGCCCAGCGCCTCGGGCTGCGCCCGACGGCGCTGACCATCGCCAACCTGGTGCTCGGCCTGGCCACCTCGGTCACCGTGGTCGCGCTCGCCGGGCGGGTCGCCGCCGGCGACGTGCCGGCCTGGGCGGTCGGGCTGCTCGCGCTGGTCGGCTGGCAGGTGGCGTACGCCCTGGACTGCGCCGACGGTCAGCTCGCCCGGGTGACCGGGCAGGGTAGCGCCGCCGGCGCCCGGGTCGACGTGCTCTGCGACGTGGCCGCCCAGATCGCCCTGGTCGCCGCCCTGGCGGCCACGGCCGTGGCGCAGGAGCCGTCGACACCGAGCTGGCTGGTCGCGATCTTCGCCGGCACCTGGATGGTCAACCTGGTCACGTCGGTGATGCAGGCCGGCCCGAACGCCGCCAGCATGGTCACCTCGACCTCGCTGCCCGTACGCCTCGTGAAGCTGGTCCGCGACTACGGCGCCGTGATCTTCGCGGCCGGCCTGGTGCTGGCCTTCGCCCCCGCCCTGGTCCTCTGGGTGATGGTCGCGTTCACGATCGTCAACGGCGGCTTCCTGCTCGCCAGCATCGCGTTCTCGGCCCGCGCCTCCCTGCGCTGAGGTGTGACGCCGATCAAGGAGCCTGGCAGCCGCAGACGATGCAGGGGCGGGCTCGCCTAGCGGGGCTGGGCGCGGCGCGCCACGCCCGCGTACACGTCGAGGAGGCGCTTGGTGACCACGTCGGGGTGGAACGTGCGCTCGTAGCGGACGCGGGCGGCCGGGGCCAGCGTCGCGGCGCCGGCCCGGGCCATCGGCAGGGCGGCGGCCATGGCGGCCGGCTCCGGGGCCACCACCCAGCCCGCCTCGCCCTCCTCCACGCCGGCGGGCAGCGCGACGCGGCCCTCTCCCGGCGCGGCGGAGGCGACGGCGGCCGGGCCGGTGCCGGCTGGTTCGCGCGGGCCGTCCGCGCCGAGCAGGTACGGGATGCCGCCGAGTGCGGTGCCGAGCACCGGCCGGCCGGCGGCCAGCGCCTCGATGATCACCGTGGGCAGCACGTCGTGCCAGGTGGAGGCGGCGATGATCACCGCGCTGGCCTCGATCGCGGCGCGTACCCCGGTGCGGTCCAGCGGCCCGAGATAGGTCACGTCGGCGCGCTCGGCGGCGGCGGTCTCGGCCAGCGGGCGCAGCTCGCCGTCGCCGGCGATGCGCAGCGGGCCGAGCGCCCCGTCCGGGTGCCGCCGCCAGGCGTCCAGCAGCAGGTCCAGCCCCTTCTCCGGGGAGAGCCGGGCCATGTAGAGGAAGCCGTCGCCGAGCGGCGCGGGAGCACCCGGGTCGGGGATGCCGTTCGGCTTGACCACGATCCGTTCCGCCGGGATGCCGTAGTCGCGCAGATGGTCGGCGACCGCCGAGGTGAGCGCGACGAAGCGGTCCACCGAGCGCCAGGTGCCCCGGTGCACGGCCAGCGTGGTCGCCATCAGCGCGCTCTGCGCCCGCGAGCCCCGGTAGCAGCGGTGCACGATCGCCGGCACCCCCAGGGCCCGGCCCCGGCAGTCCTGGCAGATCATCCCGTCCCGGAAGTAGAGCCCCGAGGAACAGACCTGGCGGTAGTTGTGCACCGTCTGCACCACCGGCACGCCGTGCCGGTGCGCGGTCCGCACGATCCAGGGCGAGATCAGGGGGTACGGGTTGTGCAGGTGCAGCACGTCCGGCCGGTGCCCGGCGATGAGCCGGCTCAGGTCCTCCTGCGCGCGGGGCGCCCAGATCGGCGAGATCGGCAGCAGCGCCTTGGCCGACTTCGACATCGACGGGATCTCGTCCGAGCTACGGATGAACGGCAGCACCTCCACCCCGGCCGCGGTGAGCTGGGCGATCTCCGCGTCGACGATCGTGTTCTCACCGGAGGGCTGAGCCTCCCGGTACCGGTTGTGCGCCACCACGATTCTCACTGAGCTTGCCTTTCGTTCGCGATTGCGGGACTCGCAAGCTCATTCCTCACGCTCACGGGAAAGAAGGCTACCGTTGGCTGGTGCCCGAACTACCGGAGGTTGAGGCGCTCGCGGAATACCTGCGTGAGCGCGCGGTGGGGCGGCGCGTCGACCGGTTGGAGGTCGCCGCGATCAGCGCCCTGAAGACGTACGACCCGGCACCCACCGCCGCTGCCGGGCGGACCGTGACGGACGCCCGCCGGCACGGCAAGTTCCTCGACGTGGTGCTCGACGGCGACCTGCACCTGGTGGTCCACCTGGCCCGCGCGGGCTGGCTGCACTACCGGGAGGCGTTCCCGTCCGCCGCCCCGCTGCGCCCCGGCAAGGGCCCGATCGCGCTGCGGGTACGCCTCGACGACGGCTCGGGCTTCGACCTGACCGAGGCCGGCACCCAGAAGAGCCTCGCCGTCTACCTGGTCACCGACCCGCAGGCGGTGCCCGGGGTGGCCCGGCTCGGCCCCGACGCGCTCGCCGCCGACCCGGCCACCTTCACCGAGCGGATGCGCAGCCGCAAGGGCCAGGTCAAGGGGGTGCTCACCGACCAGACGGTGCTCTCCGGCGTGGGCAACGCGTACTCCGACGAGATCCTGCACGCGGCGAGGCTGTCCCCGTTCGCGCTGACCAACCGGCTGACCGACGACCAGTTGGCGACCCTGCACGCGGCGACGCGGGAGGTGCTCGGCGACGCGGTACGCCGGTCGGTCGGGCAGAAGGCGGCCGAACTGAAGGGCGAGAAGCGCTCGGGGCTGAAGGTGCACGCCCGGACGGGGCAGCCCTGCCCGGTCTGCGGCGACACCGTCCGCGAGGTCTCGTTCGCCGATTCCAGCCTCCAGTACTGCGCGACCTGCCAGACCGGCGGGAAGCCGCTCGCTGACCGGCGGTTGTCGCGGCTCGTACGGTGAGTGACGACACTGCCGACTACGGAACGGAATCGGCCATCCCGCGCCGAAGGTCTGAGTTGCGGCTCTACCGGGCCCGTCATCCATCGGTATAGTGGCTCGGTCCCCGGCTTCTGAAATGGCGCGGAGCCGGCCAGACGCCCGGCGGCACCACACCGGCGCATTGTCCCTCGGGTCAGCGCACGGGTTGGCGCCCGCGTGGGAGACTGGGACGGTGGGCGACCGGGCCCTCACGGTGAGTGAGCGGCTCGTGTCATGCGGGAGGACATGGGTGAGGTGACGACAAGCCTCCAGCGCCCGGTAACCAACACAGGCCGGAGCAAACTCGTGCGGCACGTCGACAGCTTCGAGATCCAGCCGCCGGCACCGCCGTCCCACAACGGCGTACCCCGGTCCGCGTGGGCTCGGGCGCGCCGTCGCGTGTCACGCTGGCACCGCCCCTACATCACCCTCCTGCTGCTGCTCGACTTCGCAGCCGCCGCGGTCGCCAGCCTGATCGCCATCGAGACGTTCGACCAGTCGCGGGCGGGCTTCTACAACGCCGAGCAGGACCCGACGTGGTTCCACACGGTGGCGTTCGTGCTCCTGCCGCTCGGCTGGCTCGTCAGCCTCTGGGCCAACCGGGCCTACGACCGGCGATACCTCGGCCTGGGCCCGGACGAGTACAAGCGGGTGATCCGGGCCGGCGTCGCCGTCGCCGCGACGGTGTCCTTCCTCGCGTTCGCCACCAAGACCGACCTGTCCCGCTACACGGTCGGCACCGCCCTGCTCGCGGCGCTGCTGCTGATCCTGCTGAACCGGATGCTCTGTCGCTTCGTGCTGCACGTGGTCCGGCGCAACATCAGCCAGGCCGGTCACCGGATGGTGCTGATCGGCACCCTGCCGGAGTGCCTGGAGGTCTACACCGCGGTCACCCGCAACCCGGCCGCCGGGCTGATGCCGGTCGCCATCCACATCACCGACGGCTACGCGGCGGCCAAGGGCATCGAGACCCCGGTCCCCGTGTACGCGGGCCGCGACGTCCTCGCCCTCGTCCGCGAGGTCGGCGGCGACACGATCGCGGTCTGCGGCTCGGCGAGTTCCGAGCCGGGCGAGCTGCGCCGGCTGGCCTGGCAGCTGGAGGGCTCGGGCGTCGACCTGGTCGTCGCCCCGCAGCTGACCGACATCGCCGGGCCCCGGGTGCACATCCGGCCGATCGAGGGCCTGCCGCTGCTGCACGTCGAGGAGCCGACCCTCTCCGGCCCGGCGCTGCTGGCCAAGAACCTGATGGACCGGGTGGCCGCCGGGCTCGGCCTGCTGCTGCTGGCCCCGGTCTTCCTGGCCATCGCGATCGCGATCCGGCTCTCCGATCCCGGCCCGGTCTTCTTCCGCCAGCCCCGGGTCGGCCACGAGGGCCGCACCTTCCGGGTCTGGAAGTTCCGCACCATGTACGTGGACGCGGAGGACCGGCTGGCCAGCCTGGTCGACCGGAACGAGACCGACGGCATGCTGTTCAAGATGAAGCAGGATCCCCGGGTCTTCCCGGTGGGCCGCTTCCTGCGGGCCTCGTCGCTGGACGAGCTGCCGCAGCTGATCAACGTGTTGAAGGGCGAGATGTCGCTGGTCGGGCCGCGCCCGCTGCCCGCCGACGACGGCGACTTCCTCGGTGACGTGCGCCGCCGGCTGCTGGTCCGGCCGGGCATGACGGGGCTGTGGCAGGTCTCCGGCCGCTCCGACCTCTCCTGGGACGAGGCGGTCCGGCTCGACCTCTACTACGTCGACAACTGGTCGCTGGCGTACGACCTGAGCATCCTGTGGCGCACCGTCGGGGTGGTGCTCGCCCGCAAGGGCGCGTACTGACCCCTTGGCGTGCGGGCCGGCAGGGGCCAGGATCGCTGCGTGGGTGGCAACCTCTCGGGCGTCTTCGGCGTCGTCTCGCTGATCGCCGCGCTGGGTGCGGCCCTGTTCGCGGTGGTCCGGCTGCGCGCGCGGCGGGGCATCGCCACGGCCACCCAGCGGGCGACCTACGAGGTGCTGCACACCGCCGGGCTGGCCGCCGAGCCGCTGCGCGCGGGCCTGAGCGCCGCGAACGCGGCGAAGGCCGTACGCCATCTGCGGGCGCTGGTGGGGGCGGCCGGGCTGGCGCTGACGGACCGGGAGAGCCTGCTCGCCCTCGACGGGCGGGGCGGGCACCACCACGCCCAACTGGTCGCGGCGGCCCGGCGGGCGGTGGCGACGGGCCGCTCGACGGTCCTCGGCGAGCCGGAGCTGCACTGCGACCGGGTCGACTGCCCGGTACGCGGCGCGGTGGTCGCCCCGCTGACCGGCGCGGACGGGCGCAGGGTCGGGGTGCTGGTCGCGGTCGCCGACGGTCAGCCGGAGCCGGGCCTGGTGCAGGCCACCCTGGAGACGGCGCACTGGGCCGGCAACCAGCTCGCCCTGGCCGAGCTGGACTCCTCGCGGGAGCGGCTGGCCCGCGCCGAGGTACGCGCCCTGCGTGCACAGATCAGCCCGCACTTCATCTACAACGCGCTGACCGCGATCGGCTCGTTCGTCCGCACCGACCCCGACCGGGCCCGGGAGCTGATCCTGGAGTTCGCCGAGTTCACGCGGTACTCGTTCCGGGCGCACGGCGAGTTCACCACGCTGGCCGAGGAGCTGCGCTCGATCGACCGCTACCTGACCATCGAGCGGGCCCGGTTCAGCGACCGGCTCCAGGTGCGCCTCCAGATCGCCCCGGAGGTGCTGCCCGTGACGCTGCCCTTCCTCTGCCTGCAACCGCTGGTGGAGAACGCCGTCCGGCACGGGTTGTCCCGCAAGCCGGGCACGGGCATGGTGAGCATCGAGGCCCGGGACGCGGGCACCGAGTGCCACATCACCGTGGAGGACGACGGAGTGGGCATGGATCCGAGCACGCTGACCGCCGGCATCGCCGAGCTGGCCGGCGCCGCCGGGGACCCGGGCGACGCCGCGCGGGCCGGCGTCGGGGACGACCCGGGCCAGCACGTCGGGCTCTCCAACGTCGACGAGCGGCTCCGGTCGGTCTTCGGGGACGGCTTCGGCCTGGTCGTCGAGACGGGTCTCGGCTCGGGCACGAAGGTGAGCATGCGGGTGCCGAAGTTCCATCCCGGCGTACGGGCCGGCTCGTGAGCGGCGTGGTGAGCGCGGCGGGGTTCCTGCGGGTGCTGGCGGTCGACGACGAGCCGCCGGCGCTGGACGAGTTGGCGTACCACCTGCGGGCCGATCCCCGGGTGGCCCGGCTGCACACGGCGGGCGACGCGACCGAGGCGCTGCGGGTGCTCCGCGACGGCGACGTGGACGTGGTCTTCCTCGACATCCGGATGCCCGGCCTGGACGGTATGGAACTGGCCCGGGTGTTGCGCCGCTTCGCCCGGCCGCCGGCGATCGTGTTCGTCACCGCGTACGACGACGGGGCGGTGGACGCGTTCGACCTGGGCGCCACCGACTACGTCCGCAAGCCCGTACGCGCCGAGCGGCTCGCCGAGTCGCTGCGCCGGGTGATCGGCGCCCGGGTGGTGCCGTCGCATCCGGCGGCGCTGGCCCGGGCGGAGGAGGATCCGACCATCCCCATCGAGCTGGCGGGCACCACGCGGATGCTGCCCCGCTCGGCGGTGCGATGGGTGGAGGCGCAGGGCGACTACGCCCGGCTGCACACCGCAGACGGCTCGCACCTGGTCCGGGTGTCGCTGGCGACCCTCGCGGAGCGCTGGGCGGACGCCGGGTTCGTCCGGATCCACCGGTCGTACCTGGTGCAGCTCAAGCTGATCGCCGAACTGCGGCTGGTGAACTCGGGGTACGTGGTGGTGGTCGACTCGACGGAGCTGCCGGTCAGCCGCCGGCACACCCGCGAGCTGAAGGACAAGCTGGTCCGCGCGGCGAAGCAGGACTGGAACCGCTGACGATCCACCTGCCCCCGGCCCGTGCCGCGCCGGTGCGTGCCGTTTGCGGGGGCGAGGACATCGCCCGCCTGGTGCCTGTCGAGCTGCCCCGTCCATGAGACCAGAGGCCGGCAGGCGTGAGGGGGAGGCCGAAAGGCCGGCAGGCGTGAGAGGGAGGCCGAAAGGCCGGCAGGCGTGAGAGGGAGGCCGAAAGGCCGCAGGCGGGACCCGGAGGCCGCAGGCGCCTTCCGGTCCCATGGACGGGGCAGCTCGACAGCGTCCGGAGGACCCGTAGGTCGTGCTTGGATTTTCCTTCCGGGCGGGAATACGCGCGCTTCGGCGTACGCTGTACGGTACTCCGTACGACAATTGGAGGCCGCCTTGTCCGACGCCGCGACCGAATTCGACCGCCAGCTCGACCGGCTGGTGGAGCTGGGCTACCCGGCCCTCGCCGAGCTGACCGAGGACGCCTTCCGTGACCTCGTCGCGCCGCTGCGCGCGGCGGCCGTCGCCGGGGCGGCCGGCCTGCCCGCCCCGACCGAGGCGCGGGTGCCCTTCCTCCTGGTGATCACCCGCGACCTGGTGCCGGTGGAGGAGCGCGTCGCGCTGACCACCCTGGCCGGCAAGCGGAAGCCGGGCATCGTCGACCGGCACTACGCCGAGGGCGACCTGCCGAAGTTCGACCCGATCAAGGAGCTGGAGGTGCCGGCCGGGCCGGCGTACCTGCTCTTCGACGTCGACCGGGGCGAGGAGACGCTGAACCTGGCGCCCGCCGCCGCCATGGAGGTGATCACCGGCCAGGGCCGGCTGCCGCTCACCATCGACGAGGGGCTCGCCTTCGTCACCCTGTACCCGGAGGCGCTGGCGAAGAACAAGTGCTTCTCGCTGGTCGGCTCCCGCTGCGGCGACAAGCGGGTGCCGGCGCTCTGGATCAGCCAGGGCGCGCCGAAGCTCGGCTGGTGCTGGTACGGCAACCCGCACACCTGGCTGGGCTCCGCCTCCGCCCGCCCCGAGCGCGTCGGCTTGGAGCACGTCGACACGAAGTGAGTGCTGCGGCGGGTGACCGGCCACCGGGCGCCCCGCCAAAGCGTCCACGAAGTTATCCACAGGGGTGACCCGTTCTCCACAAGTTGTCCACAGCCCGGTGTGGACGGCTCCGGCCGGGCCGGCCGGGTGGCGGGCGCGACGCCTACGGAAGCCCTTGACAATCGCGGCGATCGGGCGAGACTGCCGGGGTGGCCGCTGCCGACGATCCCGTTCCGGCGCCCCCGACGAGCCGGCCCGGCACCCCGGAGGAGCAGACGGGCCGCCCCGGGGTGCCGGGGCAGCTCACGCCACCCCAGCCCCGGGCCCGGATCGTGCTGGCCGAGGTGTCCCGCCGCGAGGACCGGGCGGAGCGCACCCGCGCCGAACTGGCCGAGCAGACCCGGGTCGGCGACGCGCTCGTCCGAGGGCTGGTCCGCGCCCAGTTCGCGCTGGCCCTGCGGCTCTCCCTGGTGGTGGCGATCGGGCTCGGCGGGCTGCCGTGGCTCTTCGCCGTCGCGCCCGCCGTCGGCCGGGTCACCGTGCTCGGCGTCAACCTGCCCTGGCTGCTGCTCGGGGTGGCGTCGTTCCCGTTCCTGATCGCCGTCGGGTGGGCGTACGTGCGGCTGGCCGAGCGCAACGAGCAGGACTTCACCGACCTGGTCCAGCGGCCGGAGCGCTGAGGTGGGCAACGGCTTCGTCGTACCGGCGATCGTGGCGGTCACCCTGGTCACCGTCGGCATCGGCTTCTACGGGCTGCGGCTGGCGCGGACCACCTCCGACTTCCTGGTCGCCTCGCGGGCGATCAGCCCGACCTGGAACGCCGCCGCGATCGGCGGGGAGTACCTGTCGGCGGCGAGCTTCCTCGGGGTCGCCGGGCTGATCCTCAAGTACGGCGTCGACGTGCTCTGGTACCCCGTCGGCTTCGCCGCCGGCTACCTCGCCCTGCTGCTGTTCGTGGCCGCCCCGCTGCGCCGCTCCGGCGCGTTCACCCTGCCGGACTTCTGCGAGCTGCGGCTCGGGTCACGTCGGCTGCGGACCCTGGCCACCGCCTTCGTGATCTTCATCGGTTGGCTCTACCTCGTGCCGCAGCTCCAGGGGGCGGGGCTGACGCTGGCCACGGTGACCGGCTCCCCGTACCCGTTGGGGGCCCTGCTGGTGGCCGTGGTGGTCACCGCGAACGTCGCGCTCGGCGGCATGCGCGCGATCACCTTCGTCCAGGCCTTCCAGTACTGGCTGAAGCTGACCGCGCTGGCCGTACCGGCGATCTTCCTGGCGTTGCAGTGGCAGGCCGACGCCCGCCCGGCGGTGACCCCGCCCGACGGACCGGCGTTCCGGACCGCGACCACCGTCGTGGTCGAGCACCGCGCGACCCTCACCCTCCCCGACGGCCGGATCCAGGAGGTACGCCCCGGCGACGAGCTGTCCTTCGCCGCCGGCGACCCGGTGCCGGAGGTGTCCGGGGTGGCCACCGACGCCGCCGACTGGCTGCTGCCCAGCGCCGCCGGGGACGACGACCGGGGCCTGTTCGCCACCTACTCCCTGATCCTGGCGACGTTCCTCGGCACCATGGGGCTGCCGCACGTGCTGGTCCGCTTCTACACCAACCCCGACGGCGCCGCCGCCCGCCGCACCACGCTGGTGGTGCTCGCCCTGGTCGGGGCGTTCTACCTGCTGCCCACCATCTACGGGGTGCTGGGTCGGATCTACACCCCGCAGCTGCTGCTGAGCGGGCAGACCGACGCGGTGGTGGTGCTGCTGCCCGGCGCCGCGCTCGGCGACGGCACGGTCGGCCGGATGCTCGCCGCGCTGGTCGCGGCCGGCGCGTTCGCGGCCTTCCTCTCCACCTCGTCCGGGCTGCTCACCAGCGTCGCGGGGGTGATCTCCACGGACGTGCTGGGGCGCGGCTCGGTACGCGGCTTCCGGCTCGCCACGGTGATCGCCGGGGCCGTGCCGACGGTCCTCGCGCTCAACCTCGCGGGGCTGGACGTGTCCCAGGTCGTCGGGCTGGCCTTCGCGGTCGCCGCGTCCAGCTTCTGCCCCCTGCTGGTGCTGGGCATCTGGTGGCGGGGCCTGACCGATCTCGGCGCCGCCGCCGGCATCCTGGTCGGCGGCGGCGCGGCGGTCGGGGCGGTGCTGGTCACGGTGCTCGGCCCGCCGCTGTCCGGCTGGCCGGCCACGCTCACCGCGCAGCCGGCCGCCTGGACGGTGCCGCTCGCCTTCGCCGTGATGGTGGCGGTCTCGATGGCGACCCGCCGCCGGGCGCCGGCCGACGTCGGCGCCACCATGCTCCGCCTGCACGCCCCGGAGGCGCTGCGGCTGTAAGGCGCTGGCCGCCCCCGGCGACGACACGGGCCGTGCGGGGTACGACTCGGGGATGACCGGGGATCATCCTGCGGCCGGAGCAACGGCTGGTCGCGGCCGGATACGGTCGACGCATGACTGCTGAGCACCCGGCGCTCGCCCTGCGTGGCCTGGCGAAACACTTCGACGGCAAGGTCGCCGTCGCCGGTGTCGACCTCGACGTGCCGGCCGGCTCCTTCTACGGCCTGCTCGGCCCGAACGGAGCGGGCAAGACCACCACCCTGTCGATGGCGGTCGGGCTGCTCCGGCCGGACGCCGGCGACGCCCGGGTGCTCGGTCACGACGTCTGGGCCGACCCGGTGCAGGCGAAGCAGCTGCTCGGCGTGATGCCCGACGGCGTACGGCTCTTCGACCGGCTCAGCGGCGCGGAGCTGCTCGCGTACCACGGTCTGCTGCGGGGGATGGACCCGGCGGTGGTCGACCAGCGGGCGGCGGAGCTGCTGGACGTACTCGCGCTCGGCGACGCCGGCCGGACCCTGGTGGTCGACTACTCGGCGGGCATGAAGAAGAAGATCGGCCTGGCCTGTGCGCTGCTGCACGGCCCCCGGCTGCTGGTGCTGGACGAGCCCTTCGAGGCGGTCGACCCGGTGTCGGCCGCGCTGATCCGGGACATCCTGCACCGTTACGTGACCGGGGGCGGCACCGTCGTCTTCTCCAGCCACGTGATGGAGGTCGTCGAGCGGCTCTGCTCGCACGTGGCGATCCTGGCGGCGGGCACCATCAAGCGGGTCGGCCCCATCGACGAGGTACGCGGCGGCCGCTCGCTGGAGCAGGTCTTCGTCGAGGTGGTCGGCGGCCGCACGGCGACCGGCGAGGAGTTGGCGTGGCTGTCGCGGTGACCGGACCGACCGTCTCCGCCCAGCCCGTCCGGAAGGTCTCCGCCCGGCACTTCGTCCGGCTCAAGCTGCGGGTGATGGGCAACAACTTCCGGGGCCAGGGCTGGCGGGTCGCCCTCTTCGTGGGCGGCGCGGTGGCCGGGCTCTGGTTCGCCGGCACCGGCTTCTTCCTCTTCGCCGCGCCCGGCCTGGCCGACGAGAGCCGCTACGCGCTGATGGTCGCCGCCTTCGGCGGTGGCCTGACGGTGCTCGGCTGGCTGCTGCTGCCGCTGGTCTTCTTCGGGGTGGACGAGACGCTGGACCCGGCCCGGTTCGCGCTGCTGCCGCTGCCCCGCCGCACGCTCGTCACCGGGCTGTTCGCCGCCGCCTTCGTCAGCGTCCCCACGATCTCGGTGCTGCTGGCCCTGTGCGGGCTGGTGGTCACCGCCGGGGCGCTGGGCGGCTGGTCGGCCGCCGCGGTCGCCCTCGTCGGGGTGGTCGCCGGGCTGCTGCTCTGCGTCGCGGCGGCCCGGGCGGTGACCAGCGCCTTCGCGACGGCGCTGCGGTCCCGCCGGGTCCGTGACCTGGCCGCCGTGCTGCTCGCCGTGCTCGCCGCGCTGCTCGGGCCGTTGCAGCTCCTGGGCGTCGCCGCCCTCTCGGACGCCGACTGGGACCGCCTCGACGGGGTGGCCGAGGTGGTCGGCTGGACCCCGTTCGGCGCGCCCTGGACGGCCGGCATCGACGTGGCCGAGGGCCGCCTCTGGGCCGCGCCGGTGAAGCTGCTGATCACGGCGGCGACGATCGTCGCGCTGCTGGCCTGGTGGTCCCGCTCGCTCGAGTCCGCGATGGTGGGCACGGCCAGTGCCGGGCCGGCCCGCGCCCAGCGCGGCGCGACCGGCGGAGCGGTCGCCCAGCTCTTCCCGAGGGCCGTCGGCTGGGTCCGGCGGGACCGGTTCGGCGCCCTCGTCGCCCGGGAGACCCGCTACTGGTGGCGGGACGCCCGACGCCGGGCCAACCTGATCACCGTCGCGGTCGTCGGTCTCTTCGTGCCGGTCATGGTCAACGTGGGTGGCTCGGGCTTCACCATCGACAGCGCCGAGGGGTTCAACGCCAGTCTCGACTCGTCCCCGGTGCTGTCCAGCCTGTCGATGCTCTTCGTCGGGCTGCTCGCCGCCGTCACCCTGGCCAACCAGTTCGGCTTCGACGGCAGCGCGTACGCGGCGAACGTGGTCGCGGGCGTCTCCGGCCAGCAGGAGCTGCGGGCCCGGATGGCCGCGTTCTCGCTCTACGTCCTGCCGATGCTGGCGGTGATCTCCGTGGTCGTCGCGGTGGTCGTCGGCGAGCCCGGCTGGATCGGGCTGATGGCGGGCACCCTGTTCGCCACGTACGGCGCGGGGCTGGCGGTGAACTGCTTCGTCTCGGTGCTCGGGGCGTACTCGCTGCCGGAGACGAGCAACCCGTTCGCGTTGAACACCGGTGCCGGGATCGCGAAGAGCTTCCTCACCCTGCTGGCGATGCTCGCCACCGCGGTGGCGGCGGTGCCGATGGTGGTGGCCGCCGGGCTGCTCGGCGACGCCTGGCTCTGGCTGGCCCTGCCGCTCGGGGCGGCGTACGGCCTGGGGGCGGCGCTGCTCGGCGCGTACCTGGCTGGCGACGTGCTGGACCGCCGGATGCCGGAACTGCTCGCCACGGTGACCCCGCGCCGCTGACGGCGGGCCGGGCGCGGAAGGCGGGCCGGCACACTCCGGACGCGGTGGTTGCCGGTCGGCGGCACAATGGCCTGATGCCCGTCGTCGAAGCGGTGATCACCGTGCCGGTCCCGCCCGAGCTGGCCTTCGCGGTCTCCCAGACCACCGCGCCCGTGCGCTACCGGTGGGACCCGTTCGTGCGCGAGCAGCACTTCACCGACGGGGCGACCCGGCCCGGCAAGGGCGAGCGGACCTTCACCCGCTCCCGGCACGGCCTGACGATGGTGAGCGAGTACGTCTCCTGGGCCCCGCCGAGCCACGTCGGGATGAAGATGGTGCGCGGGCCGTGGTTCTTCGAGATGTTCGCCGGCGGCTGGCGGTTCGCGCCCGCCCCGGAGCCCGGCCACGCCATCGCCACCTGGCGGTACAGCTTCCGGTGCCGGCCCGCGTTCCTCCGCCCGGTCGCGGACCGGATCGGGTCCTGGCTGCTCGGCCGCGACATCCGCCGCCGGATCGCCGGGTACGCCGCCGGCTGCGCCGACCCGGAGGTGCTGGCCGCCGCCCGCCGATCCCTGACCGACGACGACGAGAGCGACCCGGGTACGCGCTGATCCGGTCGCCCCGGCGGGCCGCCGCCGCTTACCGGCTCGGACGACTGCCCGGCGCGGCAGAATGTTTCACGTGAATCAAGAGCCGGGCGCCGAGATCCACCACATCGACCCGTTCGCCGTGCCCGCCGACCAACGCTCGCCCGTACGCCGGTTGCGGGGTCGGCTGGCGTCGCCGGTGACGCTCTGGACGGCGCCGGAGCCGGCGGGCCTGACGGTCTCCTCGACACTGGTCGCGGAGGGCGAGCCGGACCGGCTGCTCGGCCTGGTCGACCCCGAGTCCGACCTGTGGGCGGCGGTCGAGTCCGCCGGCCGCTTCGCGGTGGCCCCGCTGAGCCCGTCGCACCGGCAGCTCGCCGACCGGTTCGCGGGCCTCTTCCCGTCCCCCGGCGGCCTGTTCGCCACCGGCGCGTGGACCGACACCCCCTACGGCCCGGTGCCGACCGACGCCGGCGGCTGGGCGGGGTGCCGGCTCGACACCGCCCGCGAGTACGGCTGGGGCCTGCTGGTCGAGGCCACCATCGAGGCCGTCGAGCTGGCCGGGGAGACGGACCCGCTGCTGCACTACCGGGGCCGGTACCGCGAGCTGACCTGACGACCGGCGACCGGCGGCGCGCCTCGATGTCGGACACTTCGCGGCCGGCGGGGTGGCAGACCCTCTCGACCGGGCGTCCGTTCGGCCCGCCCCGGCCGCGCCCGTGACCGGTGAACGGAGTGAGCTGCGTCACTCGGCGCAGCCACCGTGCCGTTCGGCGCAGCCGCCGACCGGCGTCGATCTCGCCCTTCCCCGGCGGGGAGCGCGCTTTCTACGGTGCGCGAAACTCCCCACGCCTGTGAAGGTGGTGATCCACAAATGTCCACGGACACACCCGCGTCCACGCCGTCGGCCTCGGCGGCGGACCGGTACCTGGCCGTACAGCGGTCGGACGAGTTCGCCGGGTTGCGGCGCACGCTGCGCGGCTTCATCTTCCCGATGACCGTCGCGTTCTTCCTGTGGTACGCGCTCTACGTGATCCTGTCCGCGTACGCGCGGGACTTCATGGGCACGAAGCTCTTCGGCAGCAACATCAACGTCGCCCTCGTCTTCGGCCTGCTCCAGTTCGTCTCGACCTTCCTCATCGCCTGGCTCTACTCCCGTTTCGCCGACCGGAAGATCGATCCGGTGGCCGACCGGATCCGCGCCGAGATCGGGGAGGTGGGCCATGAACACGGTCCTCGCGGCTGAGGCGGGCAGCACCACCGCCCGCAACCTCACCATCACGCTCTTCCTGGTCTTCGTGGCGGTGACCCTGGCCATCACCATCTGGGCCAGCCGGCAGACCAAGACCGCCACCGACTTCTACGCCGGCGGCCGGTCCTTCTCCGGCTTCCAGAACGGCATGGCCATCGGCGGCGACTACATGTCGGCCGCCTCGTTCCTCGGTATCGCCGGCATCATCGCCCTCTACGGCTACGACGGCTTCCTCTACTCGATCGGCTTCCTGGTCGCCTGGCTGGTGGCGCTGCTGCTGGTCGCGGAGCTGCTGCGGAACTCCGGCCGGTACACGATGGCCGACGTGCTGGCCTTCCGGATGCGCCAGCGCCCGGTGCGGACCGCCGCGGCCGTCTCCACCATCACGGTGTCGATCTTCTATCTGCTGGCGCAGATGGTCGGCGCGGGTGCGCTGGTCGCCCTGCTGCTCGGCATCAAGCCGGGCACCACGTTCCTCGGCATGGACGCCGACACCGCCAAGGTGGCCACCATCATCATGGTCGGCGCCCTCATGATCGTCTACGTCACGGTGGGCGGCATGAAGGGCACCACCTACGTGCAGATCGTCAAGGCGTTCCTGCTGATGGGCGGCGCGCTGGTGATGACCCTGCTGGTGCTGGCGAAGTACAAGTTCAACCTGTCGTCGCTGCTCGGCGACGCCGCCGCCTCCTCGGGCAAGGGCAGCGCCTTCCTCGAACCCGGGCTGCGCTACGGCGTCGAGGTGGCCGGCAACGCGACACAGACCTTCTACAACAAGGTCGACCTGCTGTCGCTCGGCATCGCGCTGGTGCTCGGCACCGCCGGCCTGCCGCACATCCTGATCCGCTTCTACACCGTCCCGACGGCCAAGGCGGCCCGCAAGAGTGTGCTCTGGGCGATCGGCATCATCGGCACCTTCTACCTGCTCACCCTGGCCCTCGGCTTCGGCGCGGCGGCGCTGGTCGGCAGCGAGGCGATCATCGCTCAGGACAAGGCCGGCAACACGGCGGCGCCGCAGCTCGCCGAGGCGCTCGGCATCGACTTCCTCGGCGGCGACCTGGGCGGCGCCACCCTGCTCGCGATCATCGCGGCGGTGGCCTTCGCCACGATCCTGGCCGTGGTGGCCGGCCTGACCCTGGCCTCCTCGTCCAGCCTGGCGCACGACTTCTACGCCAACGTGATCAAGGACGGGACGGCGTCCGAACGGCAGGAGGTCAGGGTCGCCCGGGTCTCCGCCCTGGTGATCGGCGCCATCTCGATCGTGCTGTCGATCTACGCGCAGAACCTGAACGTGGCCTTCCTGGTGGCGCTGGCCTTCGCGGTGGCCGCCTCCGGCAACCTGCCGGCGATCCTCTACAGCCTGTTCTGGCGGCGGTTCAACACCTCGGGCGCGGTGTGGGCCATCTACGGCGGCCTGCTCTCCGCCGTACTGCTGGTGTTCTTCTCGCCGGTGGTCTCCGGCGCGCCCACCTCGATGTTCCCCGAGCAGGACTGGCAGTGGTTCCCGCTGTCCAACCCGGGCATCCTGTCCATCCCGTTCGGCTTCCTGTGCGGGTGGATCGGCACCGTGATCTCCAAGGAGCACGACGAGGAGAAGTACGCGGAGCTGGAGGTGCGTTCCGTCACCGGCGCCGGCGCCCACTGACGGCCTCCCACAGGTGCGGGGAAGGGCCCTTCGTCGTCGCCGGGCGACGAGGGGCCCTTCCTTGCGTCAGGGCGGCTCGGGGCAGTGGGTAGGCTGACCGGCATGAACGCTGTTGCCCGCTTCGGACCCGGTCACCGCATCCTCGTCACGGGCGGCGCCGGCTTCGTACCATCGCACCTGGTGGACGCCCTGATCGCTCGCGGCTGCACCGTGGTCGCGCTCGACAACTTCATCACCGGGTCGAAGGAGAACGTCGCCCACCTGCTGGACGAGCCGAACTTCACCCTGGTCGAGGCCGACATCTCCGACGGCCTGCCGACCCACCACCCGGCGATGGCCGAGCGGTTCGACGCCATCCTGCACATGGCCTCGCCGGCGAGCCCGACCGACTTCGAGAAGCTGCCGGTGGAGATCCTCCGCGTCGGCTCGGTTGCCACCCTGCACCTGCTGGACCGCGCGGTCGCCGACGGCGCCCGCTTCCTGATGGCCTCCACCTCCGAGGCGTACGGGGACCCGAAGGAGCACCCGCAGCCCGAGTCGTACTGGGGCAACGTCAACCCGATCGGCATCCGCAGCGTCTACGACGAGGCGAAGCGCTTCTCCGAGGCGGCCACCATGGCCTACCACCGCAACCGCGGGCTGGACACGGCCATCGTCCGGATCTTCAACACGTACGGCCCGCGGATGCGCCCGGACGACGGCCGGGCCATCCCGACCTTCATCTCCCAGGCGCTGCGCAGCGAGCCGATCACCGTGCACGGCACCGGCAACCAGACCCGGTCGATCTGCTACGTGTCCGACCTGGTGCACGGCATCCTGCTGCTGCTCGACTCCCGCGAGACGGGGCCGATCAACTGCGGCACCGAGCACGAGATGAGCATGCGGCAGCTGGCCGAGACGATCGTGTCGCTCACCGGCAGCAGCTCCGAGGTGACCTACATCACCCGCAGCGCCGACGACCCGGAGATGCGCCGCCCGGACCTGACCCTCGCCCGCGAGCTGCTCGGATACGAGCCGACCGTGGCGCCCGAGGACGGCCTGCGCCGCACCATCGAGTACTTCCGCGAGCGGATGGTCTAGCGGGCGTGCCGCCGCCGGCGCACACGTCGGCGGCGCTACGGGGCGACAGTGGCCGCGCGTACGTACCCTGAGTTACATGTCAGCGACCATGCCCGCCGGAGTTCCACTCCCGCACCTGCACCGCAGCGCCGGGCGCGCCTCGGTGCCCGGCCCCGGCCGGGACGCCGGACGCGCCCGGCCGGTCGAGGCCCGCTGGTCCCCGGCGGCGGACGAGCCACGGGCCGGCGGCCCCGGCGGTCCCGCGGGGCCGGGCGGACCGGCCGGCCCAGGCGGACCGGGCGGACCCGACCGGCCGGGCCGGCGCGGCGTCCGCCCCCGGTGGGGCCGAATCGCCCTGGTGGCCGGCGTGGCCGTGCTGGTGCTCGCGCTGCTCGGCGGGGCGGGCGCCTGGTTCTACGCCCGCGGCCTCAACGACGACCTGGCCCGCACCGACCCGTTCTCGGAGATCACTGGGGGCCGCCCGGCCAAGGCGGTGGACGGCGCCCTGAACATCATGCTGGTGGGCAGCGACTCCCGGGACCCGGACGCCCCCGTGGACAAGTCCAGCAAGTGGCGGGCCGACACGATCATCGTGATGCACATCCCGTCGGACCACCAGAAGGCCTACCTGGTCTCCATCCCCCGCGACCTCTACGTGCCGATCCCGGAGGGCGCCAACGCGGACTGCGGCAGCGGGCAGCGAGGGAAGATCAACGCTGCCTTCGCCTTCGGCGGGCTGCCGCTGGCCGTCCGGACGGTGGAGTGCTTCACCGACGTGCGGCTCGACCACGTGATGGCGATCGACTTCGCCGGCTTCAAGCAGGTCACCGACGCCCTCGGCGGCGTCGACCTGAAGGTCGAGCGGACCATCACCTCGATCCACAAGCCGTACCGGACGTTCACCAAGGGCACCAACCACATGGACGGCGCCGAGGCGCTGGACTGGATCCGGCAGCGCAAGCAGTTCCCGGACGGCGACTTCGCCCGGATGCGGCACCAGCAGGAGTTCCTCCGCGCCCTGATGGACAAGGCGGCGAGCACGGGCACACTGACCAATCCGAAGAAGCTAAACGACTTCCTCAAGTCGGTCACCGCCGCGGTCACCGTCGACCAGAGCTTCTCGCTGGTCGACATGGGGGTCCAGTTCCGCAACCTGCGCGGCGAGAACCTCACCTTCGTGACCAGCCCGCACGTCGGCAGCCAGACCATCAACGGGGAGTCGGTGGTGGTGTCGGACAAGGAAAAGGCGCTGACCATGTACAAGGCGATGTCGGCCGACACCATGACGGCCTGGGTCGAGGCCAACCAGAAGAAGGACGGCACCGGAAACTGACCAGCCCCGCCGGCCGGCCCTCCCGTGATCGACAAACGTCATCACGATTCGGAGGGCCGGCCGACCGCTTCCTGTGAGCCAACCGCCGACCAGCCGTATCGATCTGTCCGTTCGGTCAGTTTTCCTGGATGACGGCCGTACGAACGGTATTTGACGGTCGGACGACCTCGCCAGGACGGGAAAGCGTCCGTAAAGTGATCCCGCCCCCTGACAACGCGAGCTGGAGCACGCATGCCGGTTCAGACCAGCCGTCGCCCTCCGGCGCTGGAGTCCCCCCGTGGCCCGGTCCGGGCCTCCACGAGCATCCCGAAGCAGCCCGTCAAGGGCGGCAAGCCCGGTGGCGGGTCCGCGAAGAAGCGGTCCCGCCGCAAGGATCCGCTCTGGGCCCGACTCACCCTGATCTTCGGCGCCGTGCTGATGGTCGCCAGCGGTGCGGCCATCGTCGGCAGCAAGGCGCTGATCAGCAGCGCCACCGGCAACATCGCCCAGCGCAACCTGCTCGGCGACGCGGGCAAGACCGACGCCGAGGGTGGCGCCAGCCTGGACGGCCCGATCGACATGCTGCTGCTCGGTGTGGACGCCCGGGAGCGGTGGGCCGCCGACGACGTGCGGGCGGACAGCATCATCGTGCTGCACATCCCGGCGACGCACGACCAGGCGTACCTGATCTCGATCCCCCGGGACACCGAGGCCCAGATCCCGGCCTTCAAGAAGAGCGGTTACTCCGGCGGCACCGACAAGATCAACGCGGCGTTCCAGGCCGGCGCCCGCAACGGCGGCGGCTGGGAGGGCGGCGCCCAGTTGATGGCGCAGACGATCAAGAAGATGACCGGGATCAGCTTCGACGGCGCGGCCATCATCAACTTCGGCGGATTCAAGAACGTCATCGAGGCCCTCGGCACCGTGCGCATCTGCGTCAAGCAGGAGGTCGAGTCGATCCACATGTCGTACGTCGACGGCAAGCCGATGTGGAACGCCGACGCGAAGAAGACCGGCAAGCGGATGACGCCCGTGGTGCACAAGAAGGGCTGCCGCGAGATGGAGGGCTGGGCGGCGCTGGACTACTCCCGGCAGCGCAAGAGCCTCAAGAACGGCGACTACGACCGGCAGCAGAACCAACAGCAGCTGATCAAGGCGATGGCGAAGAAGGCCACCCAGGACGGGACGCTGACCAACCCGATCAAGCTGAACAAGCTGATCGAGGCGGCCGGCAAGGCGTTCATCCTCGACACCGCCGGCGTGCCGGTCGCCGACTTCGTCTTCACCATGCGCGGGGTGACCGGCAACGACCTGGTGATGCTCAAGACCAACGGCGGCACCTTCCACAGCGACGGCAGCCGCGAGACGCTGAGTTCGCAGACGCTGGACATGTTCCGCGCGGTGAAACAGGACAAGCTGGCCGAATTCGTCTTCGCCAACCCCGAGGTCGTCTCGAACCGCGAGTGACGCCGGCCGTCCGCGCCGATTCGCCGGGCGATGTCGGCGAAGCGGCCCGGACGGCCGGAGCCGACGCCTAGCCTGACGTGAGAAGCATTCACGTACGGGTCGCGGGGAGGCGTCACGTCCAGATCGACGGGCGACGGTCGGGGCCGGGCCGGGGCCGACGCCCGGCCCGCCCGGCCGCCCCGCGTCCGCTGGCCCCGGCTGCTGCTCGGCCTGGGCCTGGCCCTGGTCCTGCTGGCCGGGCTCGCCGTGGCGGGTCTGAACGCGCTGACCGACCGGTACGAGGGCAGCGTCGTCCGGGAGCAACTGCTCGACCCCACCGCCCGCCAGGAGCGCACCGACCCCGACGGGCCGCTGAACTACCTGCTGGTGGGGACCGACCGGTGGCAGAGCGGCAGCGCGGCGGACCGACGCTCGGACACCATCCTCATCGTGCACGTCCCCGCCGGCGGGCGCGAGGCGTACCTGGTCTCCGTCCCCCGGGACCTGCTCGTCGCCATCCCCGCCGGCAACGGCTACGGCGGCGGCCAGGACAAGATCAACGCGGCGTACGAGCACGGCGGCGGCGGCCAGGCGGGCACCCGGCTGCTCTCGGCCACCCTGGCCCGGCTGACCGGCGTCCGCTTCGACGGCGCGGCACTGATCGACTTCTCCGGTCTCCGCAAGGTCATCGACCTGCTCGGCGGCGTACGCATGTGCGTGGACACCGAGGTCCGCTCGATCCACACCGACCGCGTCTTCCCGCCCGGCTGCCAGCAGATGGACGGCGGCCAGGCGCTCGACTACGTCCGGCAGCGCTACGACCTGCCGGGCGGCGACTACGACCGGCAGACCCACCAGCAGCAACTGCTCCGGGCGATGCTGGAACGCGCGAGTGAGACGTCGCTGCGGACCAACCCGGTCAAGCTGGACCAGGTCATCCGCGCCGTGGGCGCCTCGTTGACCGTGGACACCAACGGCGTACCGCTGGAGGACCTGGTCCTCGCGCTGCGCGACCTGCCGGCCGACGCGCTGCGCGGCGTGCAGGTCCCCTCCCGCCCCCAGACCATCGACCAGGTGTCGTACGTGGTGCTCGACAACGGCGGAAACGGCCTCTTCGAGGCGGTACGCGGCACCCGAGTGCCGGACTGGGCGCGGGCCAACCCGCGGTGGGTCACCCGGTTGTGACGTCGGGGGCGGCCCGCCACCGGCCGCCCGGGCGAGGATCTAGGCTTGGCCCGTGTTCGGACCCCAGGTTCCCACCGTGACCGTGACCGAGATCGCCGACGACGCGTACCTGCTCGACGTCCGGGAGGACGACGAGTGGCACGCCGGCCACGCCCCCGGAGCGCACCACCTGCCGATGATGGAGCTGCCGGCCCGCATCGCCGAGGTGCCGACCGACCGCGACGTCGCCGTCATCTGCCGCTCCGGCGGGCGCTCCGCACAGGTCGTCACCTACCTGATGCGCAACGGCTGGGACCAGGTGCGCAACGTCGCGGGCGGGATGGGCGAGTGGGCCGCCGCCGGGCGACCGGTGGTCGGCGAGGACGGGCAGCCGGGCCGGGTCCTCTAGGACGGGCGGAATGGACGCCCCTCTCGTCTTCGCCCACCGCGGTTCCTCCCACGACCTGCCCGAGCACACCCTCGCGGCCTACCTACGGGCCCTCGACGAGGGGGCCGACGGGCTGGAGTGCGACGTCCGGCTGACCCGGGACGGCCACCTGGTCTGCGTGCACGACCGCCGGCTCGACCGCACGAGCAACGGCCAGGGGCTGGTCAGCGCCCGTACCCTCGCGGAGCTGGAGGCGCTGGACTTCGGCTCCTGGCACCCCGGCTGCACGCCCGCCGACGGCGACGAGGTGCTGGACGAGTCGCACACCCGGCTGCTCACCCTGGAGCGGCTGCTGGACGCGGTGCTGGCCGCGGGCAGGCCGGTGCGGCTGCTGATCGAGACCAAGCACCCCTCCCGCCACGGCGGGAACGTCGAGCGCCGGCTCGTCGCGATGCTGCGCCGGTACGGCCTGGCCGAGCCGAAACCGGACGATCCCGTACGGGTCACCGTCATGTCGTTCTCGCCGCTGGCCGTACGCCGGATCCGAGGGCTGGCCCCCGCGCTGCCCACGGTGCTGCTGCTGGACGTGCTGCCGCGCTGGGTATGGCTGGGGCGGCTGCCCTTCGGCACCCGGATCGCCGGCCCCGGCGTCGCCCTGGTGCGGGCCCGTCCGCAGTTGGTGCCCGCCCTGCGGGCGGCGGGCAACCAGGTCTTCGTGTGGACCGTCAACGAGCCGGCGGACCTGGACCTCGTCCTGGCCGCCGGGGTGGACGGCATCATCACCGACCGGCCGGCGCACACGCTGGTCAGGCTGGGCCGCTGACCGGGGTGGCGCCGGGCGGAGGCCGGGTCGGGCAGGGGTGGTCCCGGGACGGAACGGCGGGGCACACTCGGAGGATGCCGGAGCGCACCGACCTCTCCGCTCTCATCGCCGGCCACACCACGGTGATCGAAATGATCAACTCGGGCGGCACCGGCCTTCCGGTGCTCACCCACCTGCTCCGCGTGGCCCGGTCGGCGCTCGGCGCGGCGGGCACGGCGTTCGTCGAGTTCGCCCCGACCGGCGGCCGGGTGATCGCCGCGACCGGCGCCGCCGAGTGGGCCGTCGGCCACCCCGTGCCGGCCGACGACCCCGCCACCGTCTGCCTGCTCTCCGGCGCGCGGGTGCGCCAGGTCCGCACGGACGAGCTCACCGGCAGGCTCTGCGGTGAACTCGCCGAGCGGGGCCTGCTCCGGATGGTGGTCTCCCGCGCGGAGATCGGCGGGCTGACGGTCGGCAGCCTGCACGTGCTCTATCCCGACGGCGACGACCCGCTGGACGCCGAGCAGCACGCCGTCGCGGGCTACGTGGCCTCCTGCATCGCCCACATGTACGGCGACCAGACCGGGCTGCCCGTGCACGGTGACGGGCCGGTGGTGGCGGCGCTGGCGGACGGCCTGGCCGTGGTGGACCGGGACACCCACGTCCGGCTCTGGAACCCGGCCGCCGCCCGGGTCACCGGCCGTTCCGTGGCCCAGGCGCTCAACCGGCCGCTGCCCTTCCCGCTGCCCCCGTCCGGGCAGGTGCTCGACCACCGGATGCCGGACGGCCGCTGGCTCAAGATCACCTCCGGCGAGCTGCCCGGCCCCGGCACCCTGCGGGTGGTCACCTTCCGGGACATCACCGACCAGCAGCGCCGCGACCACGACCGGGACCTCTTCGTGGCGGTGACCAGCCACGAGCTGCGTACGCCGGTGACCGTGATCAAGGGCTACGCGGACACGCTCACCGACCACTGGGAGTCGCTGACCGAGGCCGATCGGCGGCAGGCCGCCCGCGTGATCGGGCAACGCGCCAACGAGCTGGCCCGGCTGGTGGACCGGCTGCTCTCCTCCGCCGCCGAGGCGGGGCCGGGCGACGAGCCCTCCGCCCCGTACGACCTCGGTGACGCGCTGCGCGCGGCGGCGGTCGACCTGCCGGCGGAGCTGCGGCAGCGACTCGTCCTCCGCCTACCCGCGGACCTGCCCAAGGCGCTCGGGCACCGGCTGAGCCTGGCCACCGTGCTCACGGAGCTGTGCACGAACGCCGGCAAGTACTCCGCGCCGGGCTCGCTCATCGAGATCACCGCCGACGCGGACGGGTCGACGGTCTCCTTCCAGGTGCGCGACCGGGGCATCGGCATCCGGCCGGAGCACGTGGAGCGGGCCTTCGACCGGTTCTGGCAGGGCGAGTCGGGCGACCGCCGCCGCTATGCCGGGGCAGGACTCGGCCTCTATCTCGTCCGTCGGATCGTTGAACAGCAGAATGGATGGGTATCCCTACGGCCGAGGGCCGGTGGCGGTACGGTCGCAGAGGTGCGGCTGCCCCGCGGGTGACCGGCGACGGGCAACGGGGGCGTGAAGGGACGAAGGGTGTCGACGGGAGCTGCCGATCGGGCGTGGTGCGTGGTGGTGCCCCACCACGCCGCTGGTGCACGGGTGGCGCGGCGACGCCTCGCCGAGGAACTGGCCGACGTCGTACCCCCGCCGCTCCTGGCCGACCTCGTCGCGGTCCTGGCCGAGCTGGTCGGCAACGCGATCCGGCACGCCGATCCGCTGCCCGGCGGAGTGGTCCGGGTGGCCTGGCGGCTGCGCCACTCGCCCGGCGGCCAGCAGGTGCAGCTCCGGGTGACCGACGGCGGCGCCGCCGCCGGCCCCACGATGCGGATCGCCGACACCGACGCCGTCGACGGCCGGGGGCTGCACATCATCTCGGGGCTGGCCGACCGCTGGGGCGTCGAGCGGGACGGCCTGGGCCAGAGCGTGTGGGCCGAGTTCGACCCCGCCGACGTCACCCGGTCGGACCTGGCCGTCGCCGGCTGACCGGCCGCGAGGGCGGGTCCTGCCCCCACCGGGCGGCGGGGGCCTCTAGGCTGTCTCGCCGTGAGCAAGCGTCGAAAGAGCCAGCGGGCCGCCGAAGCCACCCCCAAGCGGGAGAAGGTACGGGACATCTTCGTGCCCCGACCGTTCGAGGGGCTGACCGACGAGCCGGAGTGGATCGCCCTGCGGGAACTGGTGCCGGCCGCCTCGGCACCGCTGCGGCTGGCCCCCGCCCTGGTCGAGGAGTTCGGCGACCGGGAGGTCACGCTGGCCACCGTGCTGCCGATGGCCACCCCCGCCATGACCAAGCCGGACGGGCGGGTCCTCATCGGGCTCCAGCGTCACCTCCAGTCGGGCGACGTCTCCCGGGACCTGGCCGAGGCGCTGCTCTGCGCGCTGCGGGCCGAGCCGGGCCGCCCGGTGCCCGTGCCGCCGCTGCCCGGCCCCGGCCCCCGGTTGCAGGACGTCCTCGTCGACGGCCCGCTGGAGGTCAGCATGCAGGACGGGTTCGAGTTCTGGCTCGACCCGGGGGCCGGCGACGACCCGAACGTGCAGGCGTCCCTGGAGCGGGCGAACGCCGCGATCTACCCCACCGTACGGCTCTCCGCCGCCCGGGCCGCGTACTGGTGCCAGGTGCCGGAGAAGGCGCACGTGCGCTGGGTGCTGCCCGACGACGAGGACGCCGCGCTGGACGCGCTGGCCCGGCTGAGCGTCGCCGGCACGCTGGTGCTCGGCGAGAACACCCGGTTCGCGGGCATGTTCCGGGCCCACGGCCGGCTGGTGCCGGTGTGGGACCTGCCGGAGGACGTCCCGGCCGCCGACTGGGAGCAGCCGGTCGCCGACTTCGCCAAGCGGTACGCGGAGGCGCTCGCCGAGCCCGCCCCGCTGGACGCCGCCGGCCGCCGGGCCCGCCACGGCCTGCTCGGCCGCCAACTCACCCTGCGCTGAGCCGGGTGCCTCCGCCGGGGCCGCCGCTCGGCGGCTTCGGCGGGGCCTCCGGTCTCCGGCCTGCGACGCCTGGCGGGATGCCTGCGAGCGCCCGCAGGGGGTCCTGGCGGGTCGCTGCGGGCAGTGCTCGCGGGGCCTGGCGGGTGCCTGCGGGGCCTGCGGCGCGCGGAACGGGCCTTCTGCCTACGGGAGAGGTGCCGGCCCGCCCAGCGGCTCGCGGACCAGCGGGCAGGACATGCAGCGCGGTCCGCCCCGGCCCGAGCCCAGCTCCGAGCCGGCGATCGGGATCACCTCGATGCCGGCCCGCTCCAGTTGCGCGTTGGTCTCCGTGTTGCGCTCGTAGCCCACGCAGAGCCGGGGCGCGAGGGCCAGGGTGTTGTTGCCGTCGTCCCACTGCTCGCGTTCCGCCGTGACCGGGTCCAGGCCGGTGTCGATGACCCGGAGCTGGGCGAGGTCCATCGCGTCGGCGGCGGCCCGCAGGAACGGCGCCGGGCCGTCCACCCGCGGGTCCTCGCCGTCCGCCCCGGCGATCACCGTGTACGCCGACAGCGTGTGGGCGATGTTCGGGTACATCAGCACGGCGTCGACGTCCACCATCGTGCAGACGGTGTCGAGGTGCATGGTCGCCCGTTCCTGGGCGATCGGGACGACGAGGATGGTGTGCGCGAGCCCGGCGGCGAAGACCTGCCGGGCGAGGCGTTCCGCGCCGGCGGGCGTGGTCCGCTCGCCCACCCCGACGGCCAGCACCCCCGGCGCGAGCAGCAGCACGTCGCCGCCCTCCAGGTGCTCCAGGCCGGGCTGGTAGACGAGTTCGGTGCCGGCGAAGCGCGGGTGGTGCCGGTAGATGGCGTCGGTCAGCGTGGTCTCCCGCCGCCGCGCCGGCATCGCCAGGCTGGTCACCCCGACCCGGTCGCCGACCCAGAACGAGGAGTCCCGGGTGAACAGCAGGTTGGGCAGCGGGTCGATGACGAAGTCGTGCCGGTCCATCAGGGTGTAGACGAGGCCGCCCGGCCGCTCCCTGCTGACCCGCAGTTCCTCGTGGGCGAGCCCGGCGATGAGCACGTCGGCGAGCGCGACGGGATCGAGGTACGCGAGGTGATCGGCGACCCGGGCGCGTAGCGAGTCGCCGAGCCTGGGTGAACGGAGCACCTCCTCGGTGAGTTCGGCCCGCGCGTCGGCGACGGCGAGCGTCTCGGCGAGGAGGGTGGCAAGGTAGAGCACCTCGACGCCGCGCTCGCGCAGCGCAGCGGCGAAGGCGTCGTGCTCCTCCTGGGCGCGGCCGACCCACGGGATGGCGTCGAAGAGGAGCGAGTCGTTGTTGCGGGGGGTGAGCCGGGCGAGCTCAGGACCGGGGCGGTGCAGCAGCACCGTCCCGAGCCGACCGACTTCGCTGTCCACGTAGTGGGTCACCCTCGCAGCGTAGGGCAGGGTTTGGCGGCATCCGATAAAACAGGGGTGGATGAATATGGCATTCATCCGCACTCACTCCGGCGTTCCAACTTGCCGACACAGGGGACTGGCAACGTAGGGTAGTGAGGACATAACTTCGAGGGACCTTTTGCCGGAGGTCGCGATGACTGTCTTTCCCGCTCGTCAAGCCGTACCGTCCGCCCGGGCACTGCCGCCCGCGGCGGTGCCACACCCCCGTGTGGAGTCGCCGGGGGTGCTCGCACCCGTCCGTCCGTCCCCGTTGGAGTGGGCCCGCCGCCGCAGGGCGGAGCGGGGCGCCCGGCGGCTGGAGGCAGCCGGGGCACGGGCGCTCGGCCGGCTCGACCATCTCGGGCCCGCGTGGCACGTCATCGAGTGGCCCCGCACGGACGCCTCCGACCTCCTGCTCGACCACGAACGCGACGAACGCGCAGGCTTCCTCGCCATCGGGCCGAGCGGGCTCTTCGCGGTCACCATCGCCGACCACGGCCGGGCCCGGGTGCTGGTCGCCGGCGACGTGGTCCAGATCAACGGGAAGCGACCGCCCTACGTGGCCGAGGCCCGCCGCGACGCCAAGCGCGCCAGCAAGGCCCTCTCCGACGCCGTGGGGCTGCCGATCCCGGTGACGCCGGTGCTGACCTTCGTCGGCTCCGGCGTCATCAGCGTCTACGGCCTGCCGAAGGACTGCCTCATGGCCACCCACCGCGAGCTGGACCGCCTGCTCGTCGCCGGGGGCAGCCGGATCAGTCCGGCCACGGCCGAGAAGCTCTCCCGGGTCGCGCAGCACCCGGAGACCTGGGTGAACGGCGCGTACCGCCCGGCCGCGGACTACCGGTGGTACGAGGGCGGCCGAACGGCCGCTGACAAGCCGGCCAACCGACGGTAACGTCACCGGCGACGCCACGCACCCGGGTGCCGGTTGGCACCCGTCGGTCGCGCCGTCGCCGGCCGCCTGGTCAGGGCACTCCCTCACCCACCGGCGGCCCGGCGACCACGCGCGGTCGGCGTCACCCGCGACGACCGGCTAGCGTGGACGGACCGTCGGTGTACATAGGAGGCTCGGTGGCCCACGTCGAACTCTCGCTCTCTGACGTGTTCGTGCCGGCGGCGGGAACACCGACAGGGCAGGAGTTCGACAATCTCGGTCGGTGGTCGTCGACCGTCTCCCACGCCGACGAGCCGTGCCTGCTGATCGACTCCGGGACGAGGGTCGTCGCCGTCTCCGTCGCCGGTTGCGACCTGCTCTGCCTGGGCGACCCGGAGGACGTGACCGGGCTGCCGCTGCTCGACGGCGGGCTACGGCTGCTCGATTTCACGGCCAACCGCTGCGAGCTGACGGAGCCCGAGATCGACAAGATCCCGCCGCTGCTGGCCCTCTCCTCCGGGCGCCTGGCCCGAGGGCTGCTCCGGGTCCAGGGCGCGTCGACCGACGCGCCGGACTCGACCGTCGACGCGATCTCCACCCCGGTGTTCACCAGCGGGACGGTCGCCGGTTCGCTCACGTTCTTCTCCCCGGTCTGACCAGCGGCGGGATGTGGCGTTCGCCGCACGCGGCGAATCTGGGGCGGGCCCGCACCGAGGCCGTAAGGTGCCCTCATGCTCGATATCGCTCTGCTGCCGGGGAAGTACGCCGTGTGCCGCCTGGCCGCCGGCTCCGCCCTGCCGCCCGAGTTGTCGGGCGGGCTGAGCAACGGCGACGTCGTCACGGTGAGCTGGACGGCCGACGGGATCTCGCTGATCTGCCCCGCCGACCGGGCGCCCGAGCAGGCCGTCGGCGAGACCGCCTGGCGCTGCCTGCGGGTCGCCGAACCGCTCGACCTGGCGGTCAGCGGCACCCTCGCCGCGCTGGTGGACCCGCTCGCCGCAGCCCGGGTCAGCGTGGTCGCCTTCTCCACCTACGACACCGACTACCTGCTGGTTCCCGCCGTTCGGCTCCGCGAGGCCACCGCCGCGCTGGAGCGTGCCGGCCATCGCGTCCTCGTCTGATCTTCACCCGACCGCCGGTTCCTCCTAGGATGGGCTCGGCCTCCCGGCCGCAGTGACGCTCCCCGATGTCCCGAGGATCGGCCGTGCCGCCCACCCCCTCGCGCCACGCCAAGCCCGCCCGACCGCCCGGCCCCGCCGCCCGGCCCGGAGCGGTTCCGCCGTGCGCCCGGACCGACCGGCCGTCGGCTCCGCCCCCGCCGCTCGTCCGCCCGTCGTCCCGCCCGGTCCCGCCGGCGTACGCCCGCCGCCTCGCAGCCGTCGTGCTGCTGGCCGCGCTGCCCCTCGCCGGCTGCGGCACCCCACCGGAGCTGCGCCGGCCCGCCCCGACCACCGCCCCGACCCGCACCACGGTCCCCACCACGCCCAGCGCCGCGCCGACGCCCCCGCCCGCCACCGGCCTGCCCGGCGCCGGGGGGAACACCCCCACGGCCGACCCCGGCCTCGTCGCGGTCCCCTGCCCGGACGGCCCCTCGGGAACGAGGATCGTCGACCTGGTGCGGGGCCGGGGTGGCGTCCTGCCGAACGGCGTCCGGGTCCGGGTCCGGACCGGGCCGCTCTGCGCCGGTGAGTGGCACTACACGGTGCTCGACGTGACCGGGCACGAGACGCTCCAGGTGATCACCCAGGGCCGGCCGGGTGCCCCGCGCCTGGTCACCGCCGGCACCGACGTCTGCACCGCCGAGGTCCGCGCCGCCGGACCGCCCGGCATCCGGACGCGCGTCTGCGAGGGCGGGTCGCTCGGCGTACCGGGTGCGTAGGCTGTCGCCATGCCGGGAACACCGCCGACGCGCTTCGTCTACCTCGGGCCGGAGGGCACCTTCGCCGAGCAGGCGTTGAACAGCATCCCCGCCGCCGAGCGGGGCAGCCGCACGCCGGCCCGCAGCGTCCCCGAGGCGCTGGAGAGCGTACGGGCCGGGGAGGCGGACTCGGCCCTGGTGCCGCTGGAGAACTCGATCGGCGGCGCGGTCGGGGTGACCCTGGACGAACTCGCCGAGGGCGAGCCCCTGGTGATCACCCGCGAGGTGATCCTGCCGGTCGAGTTCGTGCTCGCCGCGCGCCCCGGCACGACGTTCCCGCACGTACGCAGCGTCGCCGCCCATCCGCAGGCGTCCACCCAGTGCCGGGGTTGGCTGCGCGCGCACCTGCCCGACGCGGTCGTGGTCGACGTGCTCTCCAACGGAGCGGCCGCCGCCGGTGCCGCCGCCGGCGAGTACGACGCGGCGATCTGCGCCCCGATCGGTGCCGGCCGGCACCGGCTGGACGTGCTCGCCGACAAGATCGCCGACCACCCGGACGCGGTGACCCGCTTCGCGCTGGTGTCCCGCCCCGGGCCGCCCCCGCCGCCGACCGGCGACGACGTGACGTCGCTGGCGGTCTACATCGCCCACGACCGGGTCGGCGCGCTGCTGTCGGTGCTGATGGAGTTGGCCGTCCGTGGGATCAACATGAGCCGGATCGAGTCCCGCCCGACCGGGGAGGCGCTCGGCCGGTACGTCTTCTTCCTCGACTGCGCCGGGCACGTGGCGGACGTGCGGCTCGGCGAGGCGTTGCAGGGGCTGCGCCGCGTCTGCGCCGACGTGCGCTTCCTGGGCTCGTACCCCCGGCACCGGTTCCCCGGGACGGGCGACCGCCCGATCCCGCCCCCCGCCGGCCTCTCGGACGCCGACTACGCCGACGCCGCCGCCTGGCTGGCCCGCCTCCGCGCCGGCGACCTCAGCTGACGGCAGCCCCGGAACCGCACCGCACGGGAGCTGGCCGCGCCCTCCGCAACGGCACCGCCCCCGACCCGCGTCGGATCCGGCGGGGCCGGTCGGCGCGGGGCGGGGGCGGCGCGAGGCGGTGCGGGGCGTGCCTCAGCTGAGCAGGCCGCCCAGGAGCCCGCCCTGCTGCTCCTGGGTGCCGCTGCCCATGATGGGCGGCTCCTCGGAGGGCTGGACGACGACGAAGCCCTGACCGGCGAAGCTCATCGTGAACGACTCGCCGGTGCGCCGGCCCAGCAGCGTGCCGAGGCCGAGCTGCTCGGCGCGGTGGTAGCCGGTCTGGAGGTTGGCCGACCAGCAGACCGCCGCCTGCGGGTCGACGTAGGTGGGGGCGTCGACGCTGAGCACCACCGGGGTGCCCTTGGTGGTGATGGCGATCCGACCGTGACCGCTGAAGACACAGTTGAACAGGCCGGAGGAGGACGCCATGCCGGCCCCGCCGACCATCCGGACGTCGTACTGGAGGGTGGAGTCGAAGGCCAGCACGCTGGACCCGTTGATGGAGAGCGCGTCGCCGGGCTCCAGGTCGATGACGTGCACGTCCTTGGCGAAGTCGGCGAGGAACACGTCACCCCGGCCGGAGACCTTCATCAGCGGGACGCCCTCGCCGGTCAGCTTCTGCTTGAGGAACTTGCCGAGCCCGCCGGAGCCGAGCGCCTGGAACTGCACCTGCCCCTGGTAGGCGACCATCGACCCGACCCGGGCCATCGCCTCGCCGTTGAGCTCGATCTTCAACATCTTGGAGTTCTGCAGCCGCATGCCGGGCTGCGCGGACTCCTTCTCCAGGTTCTCCGCCGAGAACAGCTCGCTGCGCATTGGAAGTGCCTCCTGAGTTCGCGGTACCTGGACCGACGGTAGGCGACCGAGGCAACAACCGCCCGCCTAGCCCCAGCCCAGCTCGTGCAGGCGGGCGTCGTCGATGCCGAAGTGGTGGGCGATCTCGTGCACCACCGTCACCGCGACCTCGTCCACGACGTCCTCGTCGTCGTCACAGATGCGCAGGATGGGGTTGCGGTAGATCAGGATGCGGTCCGGCAGCACGCCGGCGTAGTCCCAGCCGCGTTCGGTGAGGGCGTGCCCCTCGTAGAGGCCGAGCAGGTCCTCGCCCGGGGGCGGGTCGTCCTCCACCAGGATCACGACGTTGCTCATCAGGGCGAGCAGTTCCTCGGGCACCTCGTCGAGCGCGTCGCCGACCAGCTCCTCGAAGCGCTCGCGACTCATCTCCACCGGCACCCCGCCCATTCTGCCCGACGACCCGGCCCGCCCGCGCCGGTCGGACCCGCCGGCCCGAGCGCCGGCCCGGCTCGGCGGACCGCCACGGGGAACGCGGACCGCCACGGGGAACGTGGTCCCCGTGGCGGTCGACGCCGACGGACGGGACGGTCAGGAGGCGAGGCGGGCGGTCAGGCTGATCTGGGCGCCAGGGGCGAGCAGGCGGGAGATCGGGCAGTTCTCCTTGGCGGTCTCCGCGAGCTTGGTGAACTGCGCCTCGTCGATGCCGGGCACCTGGCCGACGGTGTCCAGCTCGATCCGGGTCACCGTCATTCCGGCGTCGGTCTTGTCGAGGTGGACCTTGGCGGTGGTCTCCACCGAGCTGGGCGGCGAGCCGGCCTCGGCGAGGGCCTTGGAGAACGCCATCGAGAAGCAGCCGGCGTGGGCCGCACCGATCAGCTCCTCGGGGTTGGTGCCCTCACCCTCCTCGAACCGGGACTTGAAGGAGTAGTTCCCCTCCAGCCCGCCCTTGCCGGTGCGGATCGTGCCGGACCCCTCGGTGAGGTCGCCCTGCCATTGTGCGGAAGCGGTACGGATAGGCATGCACCCGACGCTAGCCCAACGGGCACCCGTCGGCGACCGTTCACGCTCCGCGTCACCGGGTGCGTACTGTGTCATGATTCGGGGCAGGCCCGCGAACGCGGAAGGGTGGCCGATGTCCCAGGATTCCCCCATTCCCCGGCAGGAACAGCGGTCCGACGGTGCAGCCGTCCTGGAGTGGGGCAGCACGGAGCCGGACGGGCCGGGGCGGTTCGGGCGTACGTTCTCCGGCCTGGGCCGGGACCGCCGCCTCCCCGTGCTGCTCGCGGCGCTCGGCGCGGTGGCCGCCCTCGCCTCGATGCTCGGCGAGTGGCAGGTGATGACCATTCCCAACGCCGGCCCGCAGGGCAACACGCCGCTGCGGGTGCCGGGCGGGGTGTCCGACATCGGCGGGTTCGGAGTGGGTTACCTGGTCGGGCTGTTCGCCCTGGTCTGCGCGGTGGTGCTCGCGCTGCGCGGCACTGTCGCGGTGCGTCCGAACGCCCGGCTCGCCGGGCTGGCGGTGGCCGTGGCGCTGCTGGGGCTGCTGGTCGCGACCGCCGCCTCGCTCGACGAGGCCGGCCAGCGCGTCTTCTTCTACTCGACGGACGACGGGTTCCGGGTCGAGTACGGCCGGGGCCTGGTGACCGCGTTCCTGGCCTGTGCGCTCTTCGCGGCGGCGCTGAAGCTGGCCCCGGCCGGTACGGCCCGGCTCCCCGGTGAGCCGGACGACGCGGTCGGGACGGACGGCGGGAACGAGGCGGCGCCGGTGGCCTGGCGTCGCCGCAGGTCGCGGGACGTGGCGGACGACGGGCCGCCCGCGCCGGCCGACCTCACCGTCGGGCCGACCGTCCCCTTCGCCCGTCCCGAACCCCGGGACTGACCGGTCGCGGGCCCCACCCCGCTCCGGTGACCGCCGGCGCGCCCGGCCTCCCTCAGGGGGCCACCCAGCGGACCTCGCCGTCCGATCGCTCGTCGGTGGCCCGCAGGCCGAGCCGCTCGGCCACCCGGGCGGAGGCCCGGTGGTCGGGGTGCACGTGCGCGACCAGCGCCTCGATGCCGTGCTCCGCCAGCCAGCCGACCAGGCCGACGGCGGCCTCGCCGGCGTAGCCGCGGCCCTGGTGCGGCGTCAGGACGACCCAGGCCAGCTCGGCGACCGGCCGATCACCGTCGAGCCGCAGGGTGGCCTGCACGGTGCCGACCGCGTCGCCGCTGTCCCGGTGCCGGACGACCCAGTTGAGCCAGCCCTCTTGGCCGTCCGGGGACCGCCCCGCCGTCTGCCGGCGGTACCGCTCCCGGAGCTGCTGCGGGGTGGCCGGGCTGCCGCCGATGTACTCGTGCAGGGCCGGGTCGTCCAGGAGGGGGGCGAGTTCCTCGGCGTGGTCGAGGCGGAGCGGCTCCAGCAGCAGCCGCTCGGTGTCGACGGCCTCCGCCACCGGCCAGTCCCGCTCTCCCACCCGTCCACCGTACGGCCCGCAGGAGGGTCCCGGACGGGACACCGGCAGGCCGTCGACCGTTGGCACCGCATTCGCCGGAACGCCATGGTCGGGGCCCGTTCCGCGAGGTACGTTTGCTGCCCGCCGTCACCAAGAGGTCGAGGCACCGAGGACCGAGACGGCTGGCTGCGACGGCGGCGGGCGAAGGAGGAACGATGACCCGCCCGGGCCTGCCCAAGCTGATCGCCACGGATCTCGACGGGACGCTCGTCCGCAGCGACGAGACCGTCTCCGCGTACACCCACGAGGTGCTCGACCGGGTGCGGGCCGCCGGCATCCCGGTGGTCGGCGCCACCGGGCGCGGGCCCCGCCTGGCCGAGCTGACCCGCAACGACATCCGGGCGGCGGACTTCCTGGTGATGGCCGGCGGCGGCCGGGTCGTCGACCAGAGCGACCCGTCCGGGCCGGTGGTGCTGCGCGACGAGCGCCTCTCCGCCGAGGTGCTGGCCACGCTGCTGGCCGACCTGGAGGCGGCCGTCGGGCCGCTGACCGTGATGGTCGAAGCGTCGGACGAGCACGACGCGCCGCTCTGGGGCGACTACCACCCGAGCTGGCCCTACCAGGACGCGTTCGAGACGCGCAGTCGCGCCGAGTGCCTCTCCTGCGACGTGATCAAGGCGTTCGTCCGGACCGCCGACCACCACGTCGACGAACTGCTCGCGGTCGCCCGGCAGGTCGTCCCGCCGGAGGTCGCCACGCTCACCCAGGCCGGGCTGGGCTTCGTCGAGATCTGCCCGCCGGGGGTCGACAAGTCCACCGGGCTGACCGTGGTGGCGCAGCGCCTCGGCGTCGACCCGGCCGAGGTGCTGGTCTTCGGCGACATGCCCAACGACCTGCCGATGTTCGAGTGGGCCGGCTGGGCCCGGGTCGCGGTCTCCAACGCCCACCCGACGGTCCGCGCCGTCGCGGACGAGGTGACCCTGCGCAATGACGACGACGGGGTGGCGGTGTACCTCGATCGGCTACTGTCCCGCTGATGGGAGAGGCACCACGGCTGATCGCCACCGACATCGACGGCACCCTGCTCAGGGACGACCGCACGCTCAGCCCGCACACCGCCGAGGTGCTGGCCCGGCTGTCCGCGCGGGGCACGCCGGTCGTGCTGGTCACCGGCCGTCCCATCCGATGGCTGAAGATGGTGTACGAGCAGCTCGCCGAGCCGCTGCCGGCGATCTGCGCCAACGGCGCGGTGGTCTACGACCCGGTCACGGACGAGGTGCTGCGGGCCGATCCGCTCGCCCCGCAACTGCTCGCCGAGGTGGCCCGGCGGCTGCGCGCCGAGGTGCCCGAGGTCAGCTTCGCGGTGGAGATCGTCGACAGCCGGCAGATGCGGCACGAGGCGCACTACCCGCTGCGCTGGGACGCCGACCACGACGCCATCCGGGCGGTCGAGACCCCCGAGGAGCTGCTGGCGGCGCCGGCGGTGAAGCTGCTGGCCCGCTCCGCCGAGCAGGACCCGGACGCGTTCGTCGCCCTGGTGGCCGCGGCCCTCGGAGGGCTGGCCGAGGCGACCCACTCGTCGTACTCGGGGCTGGTGGAGATCTCCGCCGCCGGCGTGACCAAGGCGGCCGGGCTGGCGTGGTACTGCGCGCGGCTCGGCATCGACGCCCGGGACGTGCTCGCCTTCGGCGACATGCCGAACGACGTGCCGATGCTGACCTGGGCCGGACGGGGGGTGGCGGTGGCGAACGCGCACCACGCCGTCCTGGAGATCGCCGACGAGGTCACGGCGGCGAACTCGGCGGACGGCGTGGCGGCGTACCTGGAGAAGGTCTTCGGGGTGGGGTGAGCGGCCGGCCGGCGTCCCCGGCCGGCCGCGCGGTCAGAGGTACTGGCCGGTGCTGTGCCCCTCGCCGCCCTGCGGCGGCTGGCCCATCCCCGGCATGCCCGGCAGCATGGCGCCGCCGGGGCCGCTGGGCAGCGCCTGCCGGCCGGAGCGCATCTGCTCCAGCTGCACGCGGGCGGCCATCTGCTGCGCGACAAGGGCCGCCTGGATGCCGTGGAACAGGCCCTCCAGCCAGCCGACGAGCTGGGCGTGCGCGATGCGCAGCTCGCCCTCGCTGGGCGCCTTCTCCTCGGTGAAGGGCAGCGAGATGCGTTCCAGCTCCTCGCGCAGCTCGGGGGCGAGCCCCTCCTTCAGCTCGACGATCGACCGCTCGTGGATCTCCCGCATCCGGTGCCGGCTGGCGTCGTCGAGCGGGGCGGCCTTGACCTCCTCGAGCAGCTGCTTGATCATGCTGCCGATCCGCATCACCTTGGCCGGCTGCTCGACCAGTCGGGTCGGGTCCTCGCCGTGTGCCTCGTCGGTCTGCACGGTGCCGACGGGTCGCCCGTCCGGGCCGACCACCACCACCGTTCCGGAGTGACCGGTGCCATCCTGGCCCGGCTCGTCGTTCTGTCCAGCGGAGTGCGCTTCGGTCATGGGACCCATCTTTACCCAGCCGCGAGCGCCCATGCGCCCGGGGACCGATCCCCGGCCTCGGATCCGCGCGTGATCCGCGCTACGGTCGCGCCATGCCCGCCGACCCCCGCGACGTGCTCAGCCGGCCCGCTCCGGCCCCCGACGTCACCGTCTCCTACGGCGAGGACCCGGACCAGCTCGCCGACCTGCGTCTCCCGGCCGGGTCGGGCCCGGCCCGTCGGCTGGTCGTCGTGGTGCACGGCGGCTTCTGGCGGGCCGAGTACGACCGGCGGCACACCGATCCGCTGGCCGCCGCTCTGGCCGGGCTGGGCCACCCCGTGGCGCAGGTGGAGTACCGCCGGACGGGGCAGCCGGGTGGCGGCTGGCCGGCGACGCTGACCGACGTGCTGACCGGCGTGACGGAGCTGCCCCGGCTCGCGGCCGAGGCGCTGCCCGGCCGGGTCGCCGCCGGGTCGCCGCTGCTGGTGGGCCACTCGGCGGGGGGACACCTGGCGTTGTACGTGGCGGCGACCGCCCCGGACGCCGTCGGCGGCGTGCTGGCGCTGGCCCCGGTGTCGAACCTCGCGGAGGCGTACCGGCTGGACCTGGACGAGGGGGCGGTGGCCGCGCTGCTGGGCGGCGGCCCGGCGGACCACCCCGAGCGGTACGCCGCAGCGGATCCACGGTCATTGGTGCCCGTACCGACACGGACAGTAGTCGCGCACGGCGCGTTGGATGAGCACGTGCCGGTCGGGATGAGCCGGGAGTTCGTCGCCGCCGGGCGGGCGGCGGGCGGCGACATTCACCTCGTTGAGCTGGCGGAATGCGAGCATTTCGGGCTCATCGATCCGGAGTCCGCAGCGTGGCCGCAGATCACGGCTGCTTTCCGATCGCTGCGGGAAGATCGCTAAGCATTGACGCAGCGTCGCTGACCGGGTAGAACGCCGAGGGGGCGTGATCCGCCCTGCAACGCTCCCCGGAAGGAACTCGGTGTCGCAGATGAACCGCAGGCGGGCCCTCCAACTGCTGGCCGCGCTCGGTACGGCCGGACTGGTCGCCGGGTGCGGCACCGACGACGCCGACGGCGAAACGGCCACGGGCAGCCCGATCAAGATCGGCCTCGTGGCGCCGACCAGCGGCGGCCTCAAGGCGATCGGCGACGAGATCACCAACGGCTTCCAGCTCTTCCTCGACCTCAACGACAAGCTGCTGGGCGGGCACCCCACCACTCTGCTCACCGCCGACGAGGGCGAGAGCGTCAAGACCGGCAAGGCCGCCGTCGAGGGGCTGCTGAAGCAGGGCGTGCTCGCCCTCACCGGCGTGGTCGACGCGAACGTCATGTCCGCCATCCGGGACACCGTCGAGCAGGCCCGGGTGCCCCTGATCGGTTCCAACGCCTCGCCGTCCAGCCTCCAGAGCGTCGTCTACATCTGGCGGACGTCGTACGTGCTCGACGAGGCCGGCCGGGCGCTGGGCCGCTACCTGCGCGAACAGCTGGAACCGTCGGCCCGGCTGGCGATCATCGCGCCGGACAGCGTCGGCAGCCAGGACGTGGTGCGGGGCTTCCGGCAGGAGTTCGGCGAGTCCGACCCCCGGATCAAGGACCCGGTGGTCTCGACGGAGGTCTTCACCAACCCGTCGAAGTCCGCGTACCGGGCCGACATCCGCAAGGCGCTGGGCCGCAACCCGACGGCGGTGTTCTGCTTCTTCGCCGGGCCGGCCGCCGTCGAGTTCATCAAGCAGTTGCGCATCGAGGGGTTCACCGGCAAGGTCTACGCCCCCGGCTTCCTCACCGAGGGCGCCGTGCTGGGCAGCGTCAAGGCCGAGGACGCGCTGGGCATCCAGACGGCGCTCAACTACTCGTCCGACCTGAACAACACGGCCAACCGCCGGTTCGCCTCGGCATACCGCAAGAAGCACGGCACCTCGCCGACCACCTACGCGATGGCCTCGTACGACGCCGCGCAGGTGCTCGACCAGGCGATCCGGATCGCCGGCGGGTCACCCACCCCGCAGCAGGTCAACCTGGCCCTCGGCAAGATCGGCCAGATCGACAGCCCGCGCGGGGTGTGGCAGTTCAACCAGCCGCGTACGCCGCAGCAGAAGTGGTACCTGCGCGAGGTCCAGCTCGACGGCCAGGTCCTGTCCAACGTCCTGGTCACCGAACTAGCCACCCTCGGCTAACCCCACCCCACCCCACCCCACCCCACCGCCCCCCGCCCCGCCCCGCCCCGCCCCGCCCCGCCCCGCCCCGCCGATCATGCAGTTGTGGTGGGGGATGAAGTGCGCATTCCAACACGCAACCGGCACCACAACTGCATGATCGACGCGTCGTCAGGAGCGGGGGCGGGGAGGGGTGGGGAGGGGCGGAGGGGCGGGGAGGGGGGATGGGAGGGCGGGCGGTCAGGGGCGGAGTTCGGCGATGCAGCACTTCACGCTGCCGCCGCCCTTCTTCAGCTCGGCCAGCTCGACCGGGACCGGGTGGTAGCCGGCCGCCTTCAGCTTCCCGGCCAGCCGGGTCGCCTCGCTGTTCAGCACGACGTTGAGCCCGTCGCTGACCAGGTTGAGGCCGAAGGCCAGGGCGTCCTCGGCGTCGGCGACCACCGCGTCGGGGAACATCTGTGTGAGCACGCGCTGGCTGGCGGCGGAGAAGGCGCCCGGGTAGTAGACGATGTTCTCGTCGTCGATCGAGGCCAGCGCGACGTCCAGGTGGTAGAAGCGCGGGTCGACCAGGCGCAGCGACACCACGGGCCGGCCGAGCGCCTCCTGCGCCTCGGCGTGCGCCGGCAGCTCGGTGCGGAAGCCGTGACCGGCGAGGATCAGCCCACCGTGCGCCTCCGGCAGGTACGCGAAGTCGCCCTCGCCCTCGTTGGTCTCGATCGGCGCGATGAACCGCCAGCCCTGCGTCTCGTAGAACGCCCGGTGCGCGGCCGCCTCGGCGGCCCGCTGCTCGTGCTTGAACTGCGCGCCGTAGACCGTGCCGTCGACCACGAACGCCCCGTTGGCGGCGTAGACCATGTCGGGCAGCCCCTGCTCGGGGGTCAGCAGGTGCACCTCGTGGCCGAGACCGACCAGGGTCTCCCGCAGGCGGTCCCACTGCTTGACCGCGAGCTCCGAGTCGACCGGGGTGCTCACGTCCATCCACGGGTTGATCGCGTACTCGACCGCGAAGTGCTCGGGCGAGCACATGAGATATGTCCGCTTTCGCGGGACTCGCTGCTGGTTCACGGTGACCAAGAGTAGGTACCCTCGAACTTTGGTAACAGCCACAACCGTTGCTTCGCAGAGGCGGAACGTTGCAGATAGATGCTGTAGACCAGCGGATCATTGCGTTGCTCGTCGCGGACGCCCGCGCCTCGTACGCAGACATCGGTCAGCGGGTGTCGCTCTCCGCCCCGGCGGTCAAACGGCGGGTGGACCGGCTGAGGGCGGCCGGCGTGATCCGGGGCTTCACCGCCGTCGTCGACCCCGCCGCCGTCGGCTGGACCACCGAGGCGTTCGTCGAGCTGTTCTGCGCCGGCCGGACCACCCCGGCCCAGATCGGGGTGGCCACCCGCCGGCACCCCGAGGTGGTCGGCGCCTACACCGTCTCGGGCGAGGCCGACGCGCTCGTACACCTGCGGGCCGCCGACATCGGGCACCTGGAGGCGGCGCTGGAGCGGCTGCGGGCCGAGCCCTTCGTGACCTCGACCCGGAGCACCATCGTGCTCTCCCGGCTCGTGGACTCCCCCGGCGTCGGCCCCTCTCCCCGCTGACCGGGGCGGGCGCGGCGCGGAAGGCAACGCGGAAGGTCGGCGGAGGGCCGGAACATCCGACGGCGGCGCGGAAGGCGGCGCGGAAGGTCGGCGGAGGGCCGGAACCATCGGCCGGTCGGGCGCGTCGAACCGGCCATGACACGGGGAGCCCCCATCTTCGCGGTCGGCACGCTGGCCGCGCTCACCCTGCTCGGCGGCAGCGCGATCCCGGCGCCGCCGCCCGGCCCGGCGGCCCCGAGGCAGCCGACGGCCGCACCCCTGCTGGTCTCCTACGACTCCTGCGCCCAGGCGCTCGCCGGGCTCCGCGCCGCCGCCGACGCGTCCGTCGGCCCGTGGGGCTTCGGCAACGGCTGGCGCACCGGGGCCGCCTTCGGCGACGTTCCCAAGGACGCGTCCGGGGCCCGGGCGTCGGCCCAGTCCGCCCAGCCCGCCCAGGAGCACTCCACGACCAACGTGCACGAGGCCGGCGCGGACGAACCCGACCTGGTCAAGACGGACGGGCGGCGGATCGTGACCGTCACCCGGGGCGTGCTGCGGGTGGTGGACCCGGCCGCCCGGCGGGAGACCGGCCGCCTCGACCTCACGCGGGCGACGCCGGAGCTGAGCTGGGGGGAGCAGGCGACCCTGCTGTTGCAGGGCGACCGGGCGCTGGTGCTGACCCAGGTGGGCCCGGAACTCCAGCGGGCGACCCGCGCCGCGCGGCCCCGCACCGCGCCGAGCCTGATCCTGGTCGACCTCGCGGGCACGCCACGGGTGCTCGGCACCTACCGGATGGACGGGAGCCTCGTCGACGCCCGGCAGACGGGGACCACCGCGCGGGTCGTGGTCCGCAGCCGCCCCCGGCTGGTCTTCCCGTACGCCGAACGGGGCACCGACGCGACGCGGACCGCCGCCAACCGCGCGGTGATCGCCGCCGCCGGGGTGGAGGCGTGGCTGCCGGCGTACGAGTGGACGGCCGGGACGGAACGGCACGTGGGCCGGGTCGGCTGCGACCGGTTGAGCCGGCCACCCGCCTGGTCCGGAACGTCGATGCTGACCGTGCTGAGCTTCGACCTCGCCGGCGACCGGCTCGGCGACGGCGACCCGGTCAGCGTCGCCGCCGACGCCACCACCGTCTACGGCACCGGGAGCAGTCTCTACCTCGCCGGGGAACGGGCGGTCACGGCCCGGCCCGGCTCGCCCCGTGGGGGCACCTGGCGGCCGGACCCGCAGGTCACCGAGATCCACCGGTTCGACACCGGCTCGCCCGGGCGTCCCCGCTACGTGGCCTCCGGTTCGGTGCCCGGCACGCTCGTCAACCAGTACGCCCTCTCGGAGTGGCAGGGGCACCTGCGGGTCGCCACCACCACGGGCGAGGCCTGGGGCACCCGTCCCACCTCGGAGTCCGCCGTGTACGTGCTGCGCCCTGACGGGGACACGCTGGTCCGCACGGGTGCGGTCACCGGCCTCGGCCCCGGCGAGCGGATCTGGTCCGTGCGCTTCCTCGGCGGCTCCGCGTACGTGGTCACGTTCCGGCTCACCGACCCGCTCTACGCGGTCGACCTGACCGACCCGACCGCGCCCCGGGTCACCGGGGAGCTGAAGATCACCGGGTACTCGGCGTACCTGCACCCGCTGCCGGAGGGCCGGCTGCTCGGGGTGGGCCAGGAGGCCGACCGGCGGGGACGGACGCAGGGGCTCCAGGTCTCGCTGTTCGACGTCCGCGACCCGGCCCGCCCGGCCCGGCTCGACCAGTGGCACGTGCCGAGGGCGTACTCCGCGCTGGAGCACGACACGCACGCCTTCCTGCACCACCCGGAGACGGGCCTGGTCGCCCTGCCGGTCGGCGACGACGTACGGCTGCTGCGGGTGTCCGGGACCGACATCGGCGAGGTCGGCACGGTCTCCCACACCGGCCCGGCGGGCCCGGTCCTCCGGTCGTTGCTGGTCGGGGACGTGCTGTGGACCGTCTCCGCCGCCGGCCTGCGGGCCACCGATCCGACCACCGCCCGGAGCCTCGACTGGCTCCCCGTGACCTGATCCTCCCTCCCCGGCGGGTGGGGCCCGGTTTCTCGGGGTTTCCGGGCCCCACCCGCCACCACCGGGGGTGGGGCGTGGATCAGAGGTACATGCCGGTGCGGTGTTCCTCCTGGTCCCGCTTGACCGGCTTGTCCCCCTCGCCGAAGAACCGCTTCCCGCCGAACTCGCCGTGCAGGCGGTCGTCCAGCTCGTCCGCGAGCCCGGTCATCACCTGGACCGCGAGCATGAGGTGGGTGGCCTGGAAGTTGCGGCCGAAGACGGGGATGGACGCCCACACGGTGTCGTCGGCGCAGTAGAGCCGGCCGATCGGCATCCGGTTGGTCAGCTCGGAGAGCTTCACGTAGAGCCGCTCGGTCGGCTCGACCTCGGTCAGCACCGGGGAGAAGACGTCCACCAGCGGCGGGTTGTCGCGGACCCGGACGAAGACCATCGCCGAGCCGGCACGGATGTTGATGTCACCGTCGGAGTCGACCTGCAACCGGTCCGAGTCCGACTTGAGCATGGTCGAGACGACCGTGCGGACCTGCTCGGCGAGCGCGGCCACGTCGTGCTCGGGCGCCTGGGCGGCGGCGGCCGCCGCGAGCGCCTCGTCCAGGTCGGCCTCGACGTTGCGGTCCGGGCCGAACTCGCTGCGCGCGGTGCCCAGCGGCTCCACCGGCAGCGGCTCGCCCTCGGCGTCGTGGATGAGGTAGACGAGGAAGGCGGGGTGCGGGGCGCCGTAGACGTCGCGCAGCGTCCGGGTGAGCAGGGCCGCCAGTCGGGTCGCCTCGGCGGTGCCGCCGTCCAGCCCGAAGTGCTCGCCGGAGCCCTCCACGACGCCGGGCGGCGACCAGCCGAGCGCGATCATGTCCGCCACGGCGGCCCGGTCCAGCCGGTAGCCCTCGGGCAGAGTGGCGTTGCCGACCGCGCGGGCGGCCAGCCGGCCCTCCTCACCGACGTCGATGCTGACCGAGTAGACCGCGTCGCCGGTGCCGGAGGCGGTGGGGTCGAGGGTCAGCGCGACGTGCGTGCCCGTGGGCAGCGCCGTCAACCGCTCGGCGAGCGCCCGGGCGAACTCGTGCCAGGCCTGGGTGACCTTGGCCCGCAGGTCGGCCGTACTGGGCTCGTCGAGCAGGATCGGCTCGTGGTGCGCCGGCAGGGTGCCGGGCGAGTCGCCGCCCGGCGCCGAGGGGTGGTCTGCCGTCATGATCGCCTCCGTCCGTCAAGGTCACCCTACCCACGGAACGGGGGAGACGAATCAGCCCGACCGTGATCGGACAGCGGAGGTCAGGCGGGTGTTCCGCCCGCGCGTTCGGCGCCGAGCTCGACCGGCCAGGCGGCGGCCAGCGCGCTGAGCCGGGCCGCGGCGCCGGCCGGGTCCGCGCCCCGCCCGACCGCCAGCCCGAGCAGGTACGCGGTGACGGGCGCGCCCGGACGCAGCACCTGGTGCGCCACGTCCTTGGCCAGGTCGAGCACGGCCGGCACCGGCACCTGGGCGGGGTCCAGGTCCAGCTCGGCACAGGCCGCCGTCACCCAGTCGTCCATGACCGTCATCGCGTCCACTCCTCCGCCCGGCGTACGTCCTCGTCAGTGTCGCAGTCGAACCAGGGCGGCGGGCCGGCACCGGACCACGGCACCTCGCGCACCCGCAGCCCGGCGAGCAGCGCCCTGATCGGTGCCCCCGCCAGCGGCGCGGCGGAGCCGTCGTCGTGGCTGGTGGCGCGCTCGGCGGCCCCGCCGGTGGGCCGGCCGTCAGGAGACCCGCCGGAGGGCCTGGTGGCGCGCTCGGCGGCGAGGCGGTCCAGGGCGGCGCGCAGCGGGGCCGCCCGCCACACCCCGCAGAGGGTCTGCCGCCGACCGTCGCCGTCGACGTAGCAGGCGCCGTCGTGACCGTCGGCGTCGAGACGGTCGAGCAACTCCCCGACCGCCGCGCGGGTGAGCAGGGGCAGGTCGGCGGCGAGCAGGGCGACCACCGGCGTACCGGGGTCGAGCAGGGCCAGCCCGGCCGCCGCGGCGGCGACGGGGCCGCCGCCCGGGGGATCCTCCCGGGTCACCCGCACCCCGGCGGGCACCGGTCCGGGCGGGCCGACCAGGATGCGCGGCGCGGCATCGGCGACCGCGGCCAGCACCCGGTCCCGCATCGGCAGGCCGCCGACCGTCCGGGCGGGCTTGTCCACGCCCCCCATCCGCCGCGCGGCGCCGCCCGCCAGCACCACAGCTGCGTACGCGTCCACCGGGCCACGGTATCCGCCGGGCGGCTCGGCGGGGCATTGGCGGCGACCCGCCGTCGGCGTCGGCCGGGATGCGGACCGATCCCGAGCGGGGCCTCGGCGTCGAGCGGCCTACACAGAAGTGGGACGTGACCGTGGACGGCCGCCGGTCGAGTCTGGTCCTGTAACGCCGCTCTGCCGAGTGAGGGGCTCGACGAGCGCGAGTGGCCGGGAACAGCCCGACCTCCACCGGCGACACCCCTCGGCGCGACGGGTCGAGGCGAAGAAAGGGAACAACGATGGCGAAGACTCCGCGCCGCCCGCGCGTCCGCAGTCTCATCGCGGTGGCCGCCGTGGCCGGCGGTGCCGTGCTCGGCCTGGCCGCGCCCGCCCAGGCGGACTACAACAGCCCGCTCTACTCGACGTTGAAGGCGTGCAACGCGGCCCGGCCGTCGTACATCAGCTCGTGGACCTCGCCGGGGCCGTGCTACCCGATGTACAACTGGAACGGCACGAAGCGGATCGGCTACTCGTTCCTGGTGAAGACCCGGGGCTGACGTAACGGTCCTTCGGTCCTAGGCGGCGGGGTACGCCTCGAACGCCATCGCGATCCGCGTCAGTCCCGCCTTGTTCACGGCGCCCGTCTTCTGTCGCAGGCGATGCGTGTACGTGTCGACCGTCGACTTGGACAGGCAGAGCTTGCGGGCGATCTGCTGGTGGGTGAGGCCCTCGGCGACGAGCCGCAGCACGTCCCGTTCCCGGGCGGTCAGCGCGGGCGGACCGTCGTCGCAGACGTCGGCGACGGCGTCGGGCAGCAGGGCGACCCGCGCCGCGCCATCGAGGTAGAGGTCGCCCCGGCCGACGGCGTGGACCGCCCGCAGCAGGGTGGCCTCGTCGACGTCCCGCCCGAGATAGGCGAGCGCGCCCGCGTCCAGGGCGGCCCGCACCCGGACCGTGTCCTGGCACGTGGCGAGGACGACGAACGCCGGCCCGTCGGGCCACCACGGGCCGGCGTTCGACTCCGCGCAGCGGTCGGCGACGACTACCTGCGGCGCGTCCCGCAGGGCGGCGACCGGCTCGACCGAGGGGAACACGCCGACCACGGTCACCCCGGAAGCCCGCCCGAGGGCGTCGGCGACCCCCCGAAAGGTCAGCGACCCGTCGTCCACGACAGCGACCCTGACGGCCATGGCCCACCTCTCCGGACTTCCTCCTGCGGACGGGTCACACCGTACGGCGGGCGGCGTACAGGTCGCGTACATCGCGGATACGGACGGGTCGTCGCCGCGCGGTGTCCCGGCCCAGGGGTGCAGGATGGCGGGATGGGACGGGCGACTGACCGGCGCGGCGTGCTCCGCATCGACCTCGACGCGGCGACCGGCCGCACCTCGGTACGCCGGCAGGACACCCTCGCCGTGGAGGAGCCGCTGGAGATCCGGGTCGGTGCGGCCGGTCCCGGCCGGCGACGCCCGCTCGCGGTGACCATGCGTACGCCCGGCGACGACCTCGACCTGGCAATCGGCTTCCTGCTGACCGAGGGGCTGATCCGCTCCGCCGACGACGTACGCACCGCGCAGCTCTGCGCCGGCGCGGAGGCACCCAACACGTACAACGTGGTGGACGTGGTGCTGTCGCCCGGCGTGCCCGAACCCACCGTCGATCCGTCGCGGAACTTCTACACCACCAGCTCCTGCGGGGTGTGCGGCAAGGCGAGCATCGACGCCGTGCGTACCCGATCGGTCTTCGCGGTGGGCGACGACCCGCTGACGGTGCCGGCGGCGGTCCTCACCGCGCTGCCGGACCGGCTGCGCGCGGCCCAGCGCGGCTTCGACCGCACGGGCGGCCTGCACGCGGCGGGCCTGTTCACCGCCGACGGCGACCTGGTGGTGCTGCGCGAGGACGTGGGCCGGCACAACGCCGTCGACAAGGTGGTCGGCTGGGCGGTCCGCGAGCGGCGGCTGCCGCTGGCCGGGCACGTCCTGCTGGTCTCCGGGCGGGCGAGTTTCGAGCTGACCCAGAAGGCGTGGATGGCGGGGGTGCCGCTGCTCGCGGCGGTCTCCGCGCCGAGCACCCTGGCCGTGGAGCTGGCCGAGGAGGCCGGGCTGACGCTGGTCGGCTTCCTGCGCGGCGACGCGATGAACGTCTACGCCCGGCCCGAACGGGTCACCACCTGATCCGCCGGCCTAGCCGAACAGCCCCAACCGGAACGCGGCGTCGCGGGCCAGCAGGAAACCGGCGATGCCGAGGATCCAGCCGAGCATGCTGCCGGAGGCCCGCATGATCCAGGCGTTGAGCCGGGCCAGCACCGGTTCGACCAGCCTCGGCAGCGCCATCCGGGCCGCCAGCAGCAGCACCGCCGGCAGGACCATGACCAGGCAGTAGGCGGCGAGCAGCCCCACCATCTCGGCCGCGCCGAGCCCCGAGGTGGTCAGCAGGCCGACCGCGCCGAGGTACGGCAGCATCGTCGCCACCTCCGCGAGCGCGGCGAGCAGCGCCAGCCCGACCAGCCAACGCGCCGAGGAGTCGCCGGCGGTGGCCCGGTCCCGCCAACGCAGCACGCCCCCGCTGCGCGGACGCCGCTTGCCGTCGTAGCGGAAGCTGAGCACGAACAGCCCGACCCCGAGGACGAGCTGCGCCCAGAGCACCGGCCGGTTGTCCATCGCCCCGCCGAGGACGTCGGCCAGCCGGCTACCGCCGAGGGCGAGCAGCAGCCCGACGCCGAAGTAGAAGACGGCGATCGTGCCGAGGTAGAGGAGGATCCGGCGGGCGTTGACCGGCCCGGGCGCGAGCAGCAGCCAGACGGGGATGAAGAGCGTGCCGATGCTCGTGCTGTCGACCAGGGCCAGGCCGGCGAGCGACAGCAGCAGTCCGACGCTCATGCGGTGCTTGCGATGGGTAGGGGCACAGAACCATTCTGTGCCGGCGTCGATCCTGTCGACTCGCCCCACGGAACGAACGTCCAGTACATCTTTCGACGGAGACCACCGTTGCCGGTGCCCGCCGTGCCGATGTCTGCCGTGCCGGTGTCTGCCGTGCCGGTGCCTCCGATGGCGGTGCCTCCGATCGTGCGGTCAGCGCGGGCGTGCCCAGCCGGTGAAGCGGGCGGTCAGGTCGGCCGGAGTGGTGGCCTGGTCCAGCGCGGCGAGCTGTTCGCCCGCCTCGACCTGGAGGGTCGCCAGGTGGATCAGCAGGGCCGGCCGGTCCGTCCGGTACTCGGCGAGCAGCCGCAGCTTCGCCGCCGAACACGGCCAGGCGATCCCGCAGGCCGCGCAGCGCCAGGTGGGCCGGGTGGGCAGGTGGGCGCGGCGGCGGGTCATGCCGTGACCCGCCGACGGGAAACCGGCCGGCGGCGGGCCGGCGCCGGGGAGGCCGGAGCCGCTGCGGTACGCCAACGCACCCCCTCGCACCGCACGTAGAGCGAGCGCCGGTCCACGGCGTCGCCGCGCGCGCCCAGCTGGTAGACGTCGATCCAGCACCAACCGTGGTACGTGTGCCAGTCGGTCAGGACACGGATCACGCGCACGGAGATCGGCCGGACGAACTGCGGGCTCGCGGACCGGGTCAGGTACAGGACGTCACCCGAGCTGATCTGCCTCGGCGCGGGCTTCGGGTCGGGCTTCGGCGGCGGCTGGCGCTGCGGCAAGGTCTTCCCCCTCGTCCCTCGGTCTGGAGGAGGGGGCCGCCGCGGATGCTCGCCCGGCGGCGACCCCCTCGCGGCGCGACCGGCGGGCTTCGGGCGCCTCCACCGGCTCGCGCCGTCTACAGAGCACCCTGCCGAGGGTTGCGAGTCGATCACACCGCGTAGCAATCTGTACCGGGGATATTCGGGACGTTCGGGCGAGGAGCGGGGATGAACCGGGCGGTACAGGTAGCGATGGCGAAGGCCGGGGAGACTGCGGAGAGCCTCGCAGCTCAGGTCGGCGTCGATCCGAAGACGGCGGCACGCTGGGTCAGCCAGGGACGAATTCCGCAGACCCGCCACCGTGCCCGGGTCGCCGAGATTCTCAACAAGGACATAGAAGAACTCTGGCCGGACGCGTTGAAACGCCGCGAGCCAGCCTGGTTCAGACCGTGGACCGAGATCGAGCGTGAGGCGTCAGGACTGCGGTGGTTCGAATCGGCCGTCCTCCCGGGCCTCCTACAGACCGAGGACTACGCCAGGGCGGTCCTCACCAGCGGACCGCTGATGGCCGACGCGGAGGCCTATGTCGACGCCCGGCTACGCCGGCAGGCCGCCGTGCTCGACCGCCCGCGTCCTCCCCTTCTGGTCTTCGTCATTGATGAGTCCGCGCTTCGCCGGGGAGAGCCGGCGGTCATGCAACCACAGCTTGATCACCTGATCGAGCTTGCCCGGCGTCCGAACCTCATGATCCACGTGCTTCCTCTCCGCGCGGGGTTGCATCCCGGCCAGGCCGGACCGTTCATCATCGCCAGCACGCCTGACGGCGAGGTCGGCTACCTCGATGACCAAGCCACCGGCCGTCTCACGAATGACGTTGCTCCGCTCTGGGCGGTCTGGGATACCGTGAGATCGGTCGCGCTGCCGCGAGACCAAACCATCGACCTGTTGAGAGCGCGATCATGGATGACCTGACCAGCGCGCAGTGGCGCAAGAGCACCCGCAGCAGCTCGAACGGCGGCGCTTGCGTCGAGGTCGCCGACAACCTCCCCGGCGTCGTCGCCGTCCGTGACTCGAAGGACCCGGCCGGTCCGGCGCTCACCTTCGCGCCGTCCGCGTGGCGCGCGTTCGTCGCCGAACTGGCCGAGCGGGCCTGAACACCCGGGACGCAGCCACGCCCGTCCCCCAGACCGGCTGACGCGGGGGACGCGAACCCTCCTCCCGCCCCTCGAACTCTTCCACTGCTACGGGAAGCAACTGGGCCGCGAACGGCTTCTCGGCCTGCCACAACGTCAGTGACGCCCACGGACCGTCAATCTCGTGGGGACCGAGACAGGCGGGGCCGCGCCGACGATGCTCGCCCCGCAGTCCTCTCGTCGGATGGCGCATCCGCTACACATGGTGTGTGGACCACCTCTACGGGCACCTCGGCCAATGCCCAAGCGGAGCCATGGCCGAGGGGATGCCCACACGACAGGCTGACCTGACGACGGATGCCATACGTGAAGGCCTTGGCAACGTGTTCTGGATCGGCGGTGGACCCGCGAGCGGTAAGTCGACGATCGCGCGTCGGCTCGCCAACCGGTACGGCTTGCATCTGTACGCCACCGACGATGTCATGGGTGACCACGCCGGCCATGTCACCGCCGAGGAAGCGCCTTGCCTGGACCGGTTCAAGGCGATGGACATGGACGAGCGCTGGCTCACCCGCTCCCCCGAGATCATGCTGGACACGTTCCACTGGTTCCATGGCGAGGCGTTCCACCTGATCGTGGACGACCTGCTGAGCCTGCCGGCAGGCACTCGCGTGGTGGCCGAGGGCTTCCGGCTCCTCCCGCACCTGGTCAAGCCACTGCTCGCCGAGGTCGATCGCGCGGTCTGGCTGCTGCCCACGGAGGACTTCCGCGACGCCGCCCTCGCCCAGCGAGGCTCGACCTGGCAGATCCCGGCGAAGACCAGCGACCCGGAACGGGCGAGGCAGAATCTGAGCGAACGCGACCGGTTGTTCACCGAGCGCCTGACCGTCGAGACCGACCGGCTCGGCATGCGGGCGATACGGTTGGTCCCCGGGATGTGCGAAGACGAGGTCGCCGACCAGGTGGCCCGGCAGTTCGCACTCTGAACCTGGCCGGCGGAACGTGAAGCTGCGGTCGTCGGCATCGCGCAGAACGCTCCCGGCGCTCGCCTCCGCGCCGCCCACGTGGCGCGCGTTCGTCGCCGAACTGGCCGGGCGTATCGGACTCGGCTTTGACCAACTCCGAGAGGGCTCCTAGCCGCGGCGACCGCAGTGCGGGCAGTCGAGATCGATCTCGCCGCGATCCCCCTGGTAGACGACTTCGGCGCCGGTCTCCTCTGCCAGTTGCTGGGCCAGCTTCCGGCCCTGTGCCGCCCACGCCCGGTACTGCTCGTCGGTGGCGGCCCGACCACCGCCGTACTCGCTGTGCAGGTCCATCCAGTCCGACCACGCACGCAGCTCGGTCGCCAGCTTGGCCGAAATGCTCAGCCATTCCGGGCTGACCGAGCCCACGACCTCACGGCTTGGGCGACCGCCGTGAGCGGGGATCGTGATCCAGGCCCACACAGGGAAGGCACCGTAGTCGAACGCGACGTCCAAGCGACGCATGCCAGGCGGGCGGCCTCGCGGGCAGGACGGGACATGCCGCCGGAACTCCTCCACCTACCACCACCTCGGCTCGGAACTACTGCGACACCCGCCCTACGGGACCCGGCGCGCGAAAAGTACTCCGCCCGGACTGACTCTTCACATGCGACACGTCAGGACCTATGAACGCGGCGCACCGACAGGCCGCCGTGTGGTGCGGCCCGGCACCTCACCCCACCGACGCGCCGCCGCCGTACGAATGCGCTCGACCGGCGGGGACCTGGTGCTGGCGGCGCTAGGTTGAACGGTGCAGCAGGCGGGCCCGCAGTATGTCGCGGTGGCCCCGCAGCCCCGACGCCACGCGGCCGCAACATCGTTGCCACCAGGGAGGCGCTGATGCCCGCAAGACTGAGGCTGACGGCGATCACACTCGACTGCCCGGAGCCGAGGGCACTGGCGTCGTTCTATCAGCGCGCCACCGGGTTCGACATGACCGCTGATTCCAACGACGACTTCGCCGCCCTGGCCCGTGGGGACGGGCTGTTCATCGGCTTCCAGCGCGTCGATGGCTACCAGGCACCGAGCTGGCCCGACCAGACGACGCCGCAGCAGCGCCACTTCGACTTCACCGTCGACGACCTCGACGAGGCCGAGGCGCTGGTGCTGGGCTTGGGCGCGACCAAACCCGAGTTCCAGCCGGGCGGCGACCGGTGGCGGGTCTTCAAGGACCCGGCGGGGCATCCCTTCTGCCTCACCGGCAGCTGAGCGATTGCCTCACCGGCAGCAGAGCGATTGCCTCACCGGCAGCTGAGCGATGACCTGGCCGCACGGCTCAGCGTTCGCGCCGCCTGCGTCTGCGGCGTAGCACGCCGGGCGCCCCCACCGCCGGCCAGCCGTCCAGCTCGGAGGGTGGCACGCCCCGGCGCAGCAGGTCGTCGAGGAGCAGCGCCATCGAGTGGCCGGGGTGCTCGGCCAGGGCGCGTTCCAGGGCCACCGCCGCCAGCGCCCCCTGCCCCGCCCGCCACGCCGCGAACGCCAGGAGCGCGGCCGGCGCGGCGATCAGCTCCGGCTCGGCCCGGCGCAGCACGTCGGTCCAGAGCGCGATGTCCTCGTCCCGCCCGTCGGTGCGTTCCCAGGCGTGGTCGCGAACCGGCACGTGGGTCAGCAGCACGCTCAGCCAGGCGACCTCGTCGTCGGTGAGCCGCTGCCCCCGCCGGTGCCGGCGCAGCGTGGTGCGTACCGCTGCCGCCCCCGCGGAGCGGAGTGCCCGCTCGCCGCGCGGGTCGGTCGCGGACGCCCGGTCGAGCAGGTCCGCCAGGCGTCGCTCGGCGCGGGCGGTGGCCCGGCGTACGGCCGAACGAGCCGGACCGGTCACCGGGGCGACCTGCGCGACCAGGGCGGCCCGGTCGGGCAGGGCGACCTGGCCGGCGAAGACGGCCGCCGCGCTGACCTCGCTGGCGCCGGCGTCGTAGGGGGTGCCGTCGGGCGGGCAGCATTCCGGCTCGGTGCAGAGGTACGACCAGTAGCGGCCCTCGGTGACACGCAGGGCGTCGAGCACGGACATCCCGGCGGCGGTCAAGGCGGCGCGCACGGCGTCGACGGCCGGGGTGACCAGCGCTGCCGGGCCGTAGCCCAGGACCGTGGCGGTCTCGGCGTGCTGCCGGGCAACGACGCCGGCGAGGTGGCCGGCGGGATCGCGCGGGTCGGCGAGGTCGGGCAGGTCGGCGCGGGCGGCGAAGGTGATCCGGCGGCCCCGCATCGCCACCACGACGACGCTGTCGACGGGGTGGAAGCCGAGCAGGTAGGGCACGGCGGCGATGAGGTCGGCGGGGGAACGGACGGCGAGCCGGGGGCGGTCGGTCGGGGTCATGTCTGGCAGCCTCCGACGCCAGCGGGCCGCTCGCCGCCCCTGTGGACGACACGCGGTTCATCCACAGACACGGAGAGTATTTACACAGCTCAAGCCAATCCTCGACCGCTGACACCACCCCCAACGGGCACCGCCCGAACCACCTGAGGCGATCTTGGAGCGAAAAGGCCCCCCGAGGGGCCGGAACTCGCCAAGATCACAACCGCCCCATTCCGGCAGGACCGGTCGGCAGGCGGGATCGGACGGCAGGCCGTTTCCGGCGGGACTGGACGCCGTCAGGGGGTTACCTTGCCGTCATGGATCTGGCGTACCTGCGGGCGCATCCGGAGCACCTGCCGACCTTCCTGACCCACCAACGGATCCGCGAGACGCCGGTCGCCGGCGGCGACATCTGCGCCGCGTCCCGGCTGACGCTGGACGACGGACACTCGGTGTTCGCCAAGACGTGGCCGGAAACTGCCGGCAGGCCCGCGCCGGAGGGCTTCTTCGCCACCGAGGCGGCCGGCCTGCGCTGGCTCCGCGAGGCCGGGACGGTCGCCGTACCGGAGGTGGTGGTGGCGCTGCCCGAGCTGCTCGCGCTGGAGTGGGTCGACCCCGGCGAGCCGACGCCCGGGGCGGCCGAGCGGTTCGGCCGGGAGCTGGCCGGGCTGCACCGCGCCGGGGCGTCGACCTTCGGCGCCGGGTGGAACGGCTTCATCGGGGCGCTGCCGGCGGACAACACGCCCGACGACGGCCCCTGGTCGGGGTGGTTCGCGCGGGCCCGGCTCGTTCCGTACCTCCGGAGGTCGGTCGACGGCGGCGCGCTCACCGGCACCGAGGCCGGCCTGGTCGAGCAGGTCGTGGAGCGGATCGGCGAGTTCGGTGGGGACGAGCCGCCGGCCCGGATCCACGGCGACCTCTGGCCGGGCAACGCGCTCTGGGGCGCGGACGACCGGGTCTGGCTGGTCGACCCGGCGGCGCACGGCGGGCACCGCGAGACCGACCTGGCGCAGCTGGCCCTCTTCGGCGGCGCGCCGCACCTCGACCGGATCCTCGCCGCGTACGCCGAGGAGTGGCCGCTGGCCGACGGGTGGCGGGAACGGGTGCCGCTGCACCAGCTCCACCTGATGCTGGTGCACACCGCCCTGTTCGGCGCGGCGTACCGGGATGCGGTCGCCCGTACCGCCCGGGCGGCCCTGGCCGGGCTCGGGCGCGCTACCGTCGACGGGTGACCGCCGCCCCGCCGACCGCCGGCGTCCTCGCCGACCGGTACGGCCGCGTCGCCCGGGACCTGCGGGTCTCCCTGACCGACAAGTGCAACCTGCGCTGCACCTACTGCATGCCGGCCGAGGGGCTGGCCTGGCTGCCCGGCCCGCAACTGCTCGGCGACGACGAGATCGTCCGGCTGGTCGGGGTCGCGGTACGCCTGCTCGGCGTGACCGAGGTGCGCTTCACCGGCGGGGAGCCGCTGATCCGGCCCGGCCTGGCCGACATCGTGGCCGCCGTGGCGGCGCTGGAGCCGCGCCCTCGCATCTCGCTGACCACCAACGGCATCGGGCTGGACCGGCTCGCCCCCACGCTGGGCGCCGCCGGGCTGGACCGGGTGAACGTCTCGCTGGACACGCTGGACCCGGAGCGGTTCACCCGGCTGACCCGGCGCCCGCGCCTGGCGGACGTGCTGGCCGGGCTGGCCGGGGCGACCGCCGCCGGGCTCACCCCCGTCAAGATCAATTCGGTGCTCATGCGCGGCGTCAACGACGACGAGGCCCCGCGGTTGCTCCGCTTCGCCCTCGCGCACGGCTACGAGCTGCGGTTCATCGAGCAGATGCCGCTGGACGCCCAGCACGGCTGGGACCGCGCGACCATGGTCACCGCCGACGCGATCCTGGCCGCTCTGCGCGGGGAGTTCGACCTGACCCCCGACCCGGCGGAACGCGGCGCGGCGCCGGCCGAGACCTGGCTGGTCGACGGCGGCCCGGCCCGGGTCGGCGTGATCGCCAGCGTCACCCGGCCGTTCTGCGGTGACTGCGACCGCACCCGGCTCACGGCCGACGGGCAGGTGCGCGCCTGCCTCTTCGCCACCGAGGAGTCCGACCTGCGCGGCGCGCTGCGGGCCGGGGCGGACGACGACGAGCTGGCCCGGCGCTGGCGGGCCGCGATGTGGGGCAAGCGGGCCGGGCACGGCATCGACGACCCGGCCTTCCTCCAGCCCGCCCGGCCGATGTCCGCGATCGGAGGCTGACCGTGGCAGAACCGACCCGCCCGGCCGACGCCGGGGCGCCGCTGACCGTCCGCTACTTCGCCGGGGCGCGGGCCGCCGCCGGCCGGACCGAGGAGACCGCATCCGCCGGGCGGTCCCTGGACGAACTCGTCATGGAGCTGACCGACCGGCACGGTGAGCGGCTCGCCGCCGTCCTGACGGTGGCGAGTTTCCTGGTCGACGGCGTGACCTGTCATGATCGACGGGCACCGCTGACGGCCGGGGCCACGATCGACGTCCTGCCGCCCTTCGCGGGCGGCTGAGGGAGGCACACACATGCTGGCGGCACTGGCGTTCGTCGCCACCATGGCCCTGATCACCGGCCTGATCCACCTCTACCTGTGGAAGCGTCTGGTGCGGGACACCACCGCCCCGGGGCGCTGGCGCCGGATCGGCGGGATCACCGCCCTGGTGCTCGCGCTGCTCGTACCGGCGACCATGGCCGGCACCCAGGCGGGCCTCTACTGGCTCGCGTGGCCGGGCTACCTCTGGCTCGCCGTCATGTTCTACCTGCTGGTCCTGCTCGTGGCGCTGGAAGTGCCGATGGCGGTGACGAAGCTCGTGCGGCGCCGCCGGGTCGTCGCCGCGGAGCCCACCGCCGCCGCGCCCGAGCCCGCCATGGTGGGCGCGGCGGGCCCGGCCGACCCGCCGGCCGCCGACGCCGTCGCGCAGCCCGACCACGACCCGGCCCGCCGGTTGCTGCTCGCCCGTGGGGCGGCGATCTTCGCCGGGCTCACCGCCACCGGCCTCACCGGGTACGGCATCCGCACCGCCCTCGGCCCGCCGCAGCTCGACCGGGTGCAGATCCCGCTGGCCAAGCTCCCCCGCAGCATGGACGGCCTGCGGATCGCCACGGTCTCCGACATCCACCTCGGCCCGCTGCGCGGACGGGCGCACACCGAGCGGATCGTCGCCGCGATCAACCGCCTGGACGCCGACATCGTCGCCGTCGTCGGCGACCTGGTCGACGGCTCGGTCGCCGAGCTGGGCGAGGCGGCCGAGCCGCTGCGCGGCCTGCGCTCCCGGCACGGCAGCTACTTCGTCACCGGCAACCACGAGTACTACTCCGGCGTCGAGGAGTGGGTCCAGGAGCTGGACCGGCTCGGCCTGCGGGTCATGCAGAACGAGCGGACGGAGATCCAGGCCCGGGGCGGCGCGCTCGACCTGGCCGGGGTGAACGACGTCACCGCCGCCGGCACCGGCCTGGCCGCCCCGGCGGACTACGCGGCGGCGCTCGGCGACCGCGACCCGAACCGGCCCGTGGTGCTGCTCGCCCACCAGCCGGTCGCCGCCGTGGAGGCGGCGAAGTTCGGCGTCGACCTCCAGCTCTCCGGGCACACCCACGGCGGCCAGATGGTCCCGTTCAACCTGCTGGTGAAGCTCCAGCAGCCGGTGGTCTCCGGCCTGGGCGAGGTCGACGGCACCAAGGTCTACGTCACCAACGGCGCCGGCTTCTGGGGCCCGCCGGTCCGCGTCGGCGCCGAGCCGCAGATCACCCTGGTGGAGCTGCGCTCCCGCTGACCCATAGCGCGGGCGGCCGGCGTTGTCCAGCACCGGATGCTCAGGTCACGGGTGTGCGTGGCGACGGGTGGGTAATGGCGCGGGCGTGACAGGATGCGGCGTGCCTCCGTTCAGTCCCGCACCCCCCGGCGGCCTCTCGCCGTTCGTCGCGGATCTGCACATCCACTCGAAGTACTCGCGCGCGTGCAGCCGTGACCTCACCCTGCCCAACCTCGGCTGGTGGGCGCGGCGCAAGGGCATCGGGGTGCTCGGCACCGGCGACTTCACCCACCCCGCCTGGTACGACCACCTCCGCGAGACGCTGCACCCGGCCGAGCCCGGCCTGCACCGGCTCAGCCCGGAGGCGGAGCGGGACATCGCCCGCCGGCTGCCGCCCCGGCTGGCGAGCGAGGCGGAGGCGGACCCGGTCCGGTTCATGCTCAGCGTGGAGATCTCCACGATCTACAAGCGGGACGACCGCACCCGCAAGGTGCACCACCTGATCTACCTGCCCGACCTGGACGCGGTGGCCCGGTTCAACACGGCGCTCGGGCGGATCGGCAACCTCGGCTCGGACGGCCGGCCGATCCTCGGCCTGGACTCCCGGGACCTGCTGGAGATCACCCTGGAGGCCAGCGCCGACGGCTACCTCGTGCCGGCGCACATCTGGACCCCGTGGTTCTCCGCGCTGGGCTCCAAGTCGGGCTTCGACGCGATCGCCGACTGCTACGCCGACCTGGCCGGGCACATCTTCGCGGTGGAGACCGGCCTCTCCTCCGACCCCGAGATGAACTGGCGCGTCGGCAGCCTGGACGGCTACCGGCTGGTGTCGAACTCCGACGCGCACTCGCCACCGGCGCTGGCCCGGGAGGCCACCGTCTTCGCCACCGCCCGCGACTACTTCGCCATCCGGGACGCCCTGCGTACCGGCGACGGGCTCGCCGGAACCATCGAGTTCTTCCCGGAGGAGGGCAAGTACCACGCGGACGGGCACCGGCTCTGCGGGGTCAACTGGTCGCCCGAGAAGACCCGGGCCGCCGACGGCCGCTGCCCGGAGTGCGGCAAGCCGCTGACCGTCGGCGTACTCAGCCGGGTCGAGGAGCTGGCCGACCGGCCGTCGGGGCACCGGCCCGCGCACGCCCGCGACGTCACCCACCTGGTGCCGCTGGCCGAGATCCTCGGCGAGATCAACAAGGTGGGCGCCCGGTCCAAGAAGGTCGAGGGGAAGCTCCACGAGCTGGTCGCCGCCCTGGGACCGGAGCTGGAGATCCTCACCACCACGCCGCTCGACGAGATCGGCCGGGTCGGCGGGGAACTGCTCGCCGAGGGCATCGGCCGGCTGCGCCGGGGCGACGTCCGCCGGGTCCCCGGCTACGACGGCGAGTACGGCGTCATCACCCTCTTCGACCCGGCCGAGCTGGGCGGCAACGCCGGTGGGGCCCAGGAGACGCTCTTCGACGTACCCGTGCCGGCGCAGCGCACCCCGACGGAGCCGGCGTCGAAGCCCCGGGCCAAGCGCCCGGCGGCGGCCAAGCCCGAGCCGAAGCGCAAGGCCGCGCCGGCCACGCCCCCGCCCCCGATCGCGCCGACGCCCTCGCCGCACGAGCCGTTCGAGCCGATGCTCGCCGGCATGGAGGAGGTCGGCACCGGCCTGCTGGACCGCCTGGACGCCATGCAGCGGGTGGCCGCCTCCGCGCCGGGCGGTCCGCTGCTCATCGTCGCCGGGCCGGGCACCGGCAAGACCCGGACGCTGACCCACCGGATCGCCTACCTCTGCGCGGAGCTGAACGTCTTTCCGGAGCAGTGCCTGGCGATCACGTTCACCCGACGGGCCGCCGAGGAGCTGCGGCACCGCCTCGACGGCCTGCTCGGCCCGGTCGCCGAGGACGTCACCGTCGGCACCTTCCACTCGCTGGGCCTGACCATCCTCCGGGAGAACGCCGACGCCGCCGGCCTGCCGGCGGACTTCCGCATCGCCGACGACGCCCAGCGGGCGGAGGCCCGCGCCGAGGCGGGCGACGACGAGGCCGGCTACGCCGCGCTGCTGCGCAAGCAGGACCTGGTGGACCTGGACGAGCTGCTGACCCTGCCGGTCGCGCTGCTCAAGGCCGACAGGAAGCTGGTGCGGCACTACCGGGAGCGCTGGCGCTGGATCTTCGTCGACGAGTACCAGGACGTCGACGAGGTGCAGTACGAGCTGCTGCGCCTGCTCAGCCCCGCCGACGGCAACCTCTGCGCGATCGGCGACCCGGACCAGGCGATCTACTCCTTCCGGGGCGCCGACGTCGGCTACTTCCTGCGCTTCTCGCAGGACTTCACCGACGCCCGGCTGGTCCGGCTCAACCGCAACTACCGTTCCTCGGCCCCCATCCTGGCCGCCGCCGTGCAGGCCATCGCGCCGTCGTCGCTGGTCCATGGCCGCCGGCTCGACCCGGCCCGGCTCGACCCGGAGGCCCCGCTGGTGGGTCGCTACCCGGCGGCCTCCGTCTCCGACGAGGCCGACTTCGTCGTACGCACCATCGACGAGCTGGTTGGCGGCCTCTCCCACCGGTCGCTGGACTCGGGGCGGATCGACGGCCGGTCGACCTCGCTGTCCTTCTCCGACATCGCGGTGCTCTACCGCACCGACGCGCAGGCCGCGCCGATCGTGGACGCGCTGGCGCGGGCGAACATCCCCGTGCAGAAGCGCTCGCACGACCGGCTGCGCGACCGCCCCGGGGTGGCCGCCATCGCCCGCGAGCTGCGCCACGCCGACGGGCTCGACGGCTCGCTGGCCGCGCGGGTCCGGCTGGCCGGGCAGGTGTTGGCGGAGCGCTTCGCCGTGCCGACGCTGGACGGCGCCAACACGGTCCGCCCGGAGGACGTCCGGTCGGCCGTCGACCTGCTCACCCCGCTGGCCCGCCGCTGCGGCGACGACCTGCCGCTGTTCCTGTCCCAGCTCGCCACCGGGGCGGAGGTGGACGCGCTCGACCCGCGCGCCGAGGCGGTCACCCTGCTCACCCTGCACGCCGCCAAGGGGCTGGAGTTTCCGGTGGTCTTCCTGGTCGGCGCCGAGGACGGGCTGCTCCCGCTGCGCTGGCCCGGCAGCACCCCCGACTCCGACGCGGTCGCCGAGGAGCGGCGGCTCTTCTTCGTCGGGCTGACCCGGGCCCAGGACCGGCTGTACGTGACCCACGCCGCCCGCCGCAGCCGGCACGGCACGGAACGCGAGTGCGCCCCGTCGCCGTTCCTCGACGTCATCGACCCGGGCCTCTTCGAGCGCTTCGGCGAGGCCGAGCCCCGCCGCCCCCGCGACCGCCAGCTCCGCCTCATCTGACCGGCCCGTCGGCAGGCGGTCCCGGCCGGGTCGGTGTCCCGCTCCGGCCGGCGTCGTCGCGGCTTCGGTCGCCTCGTCAGGCGGTCAGGGCGGCCAGCCAGGCGCCGGTGAGGAGGGCCGGGCCCAGCGGGAGCGGGGTGTCGCGGCGCACCCTGCCGGCGACCAGCAGGACGAGCACCACCACGCCGTGCAACAGGTGTGGCAGGAGCAGCCCGAGCGCCAGGGACGACCCGCCGAGCCAGCCGAGCGGCAGGCCCAGGACGGCGGCGAGCTTCACGTCGCCGAAGCCCAGCCGGGAGCCGGGCAGCACCGCCAGCACCACGTGGCAGGCGAAGCCGAGCGCCGCCCCGGCCACCGCGCCCAGCAGGCGCCCGGGGCTGCCGGACGTCGCCGCCGCGCCGGTCAGGCCGACGGCGGCGACCAGCGCGGCGGCGCCGACCAGCGGGTCGGGCAACCGCAGGCAGGACAGGTCGACCAGGGCGAGCACCAGCCCGACGGCGGCCAGCGCGAGGAGGACCGGCAGGACGGGATCCGCCCCCAGGGCCGCCGCGAGCCCGGCGAACACGACCGCACCCGCCGTCGCACCCCACCCGGCGCCCGACGCGGTCCCGGCGAGGCGCACCGCGCCCGGCGCGGCCCCGGTGTCCCGCACCGCGCCCGGCGCGGCCTCGACGACGTGTGGTGCGAGCGGGGCGGTGAAGTGGCGGGCGACCCGGGGTGCGGCGAGGCCGGCCAGGGCGCCGAGCAGCGCCACGCCTGCCAGTAGCCCGGTCGACACGGGCCGGACGCTACCGGCGCGACGGCTTCGGCGCGGTCCCCCGGGCGGGACGTCGCGGTCTCTCGGTGCTCACCACGAGGGCCACCCCGGCGACGATGACCGCGCCACCGAGCACCACCCGCGCGGTGACCGGCTCGGCGGCGAACAACGCGCCGAGCGCCACCGCTACCACCGGGTTGACGTAGGCGTACGTGGAGGCCAGCGAGATCGGGGCGTGGTGCAGCAGCCAGACGTACGCGGTGAAGGCCACCAGCGAGCCGGCCACCATCAGGTACGCGAGCGCGAGCCACGACCGGGTGGTCACCGCGCCGAGGTCGAAGCCGCGCAGCTCGCCACGGCCCACTGAGAGGACGGCCAGCGCCGCCGCCCCGGCGAACATCTCGTAGACGGTGGCGACGAACGGGTCGGCGGGCATCCGGATCCGGCCGGAGAGGAAGGAGCCGATCGACCAGCAGGTGGCCGCGGCGACCACGGTCAGCGCCCCGGTGAGCGGCACGGCGTCCGCCCCGCCGGTCGGCAGCACCAGCAGCACCAGGCCGACGAAGCCCAACGTCACCCCGGCCAGCGTCCACGACCGGGGTCGGTCGCCGGTGACCGTACGCAGCAGCACCACCAGCAGCGGCACGGTCGCCACCAGCAGGGCGGCGATCCCGGAGGGCACCGCCACCCCCACCGGGCCGGACTCGGCGAGCACCACCAGCCCGTTGCCGCAGGCCAGCAGGAGGACCCCGACCAGCGCGGCCGAGGCGAGCTGCCGCCGGTCGACCCGCAGCGCGCCCCGTCCCCGTCGCACCCGCAGCACGATCGCCAGCACCAGGCCGGCGGCGGCGAACCGGGCGGCCGCCGAGCCGAGTGGCGGCATGGACTCCACCGCGATCCGGATGCCCAGGTAGGTGGAGCCCCACAGCACGTAGACCAGCAGCAGTGCGGTCCAGAGCAGGGCCGGCGTGGCGGCAGCCGTACGACCCGTCCCGGCGTCCGCGCCGGGCCGGGTACCTGCGTCGACGGGCGGCTGCGCACTCGGTGGAGGTGGGCTCATCGGTGGACACGCTACGGTGGCCTCGGCGTCGGCGTCCCTCGTTGGTGGCCGGCCTCTCACCACTCGCACGGGAGGCGTGCATGGCGAACTACGGAGCACCGGGTCGCGGGAACCCGGACCCGTGGCACGGGCGGCGCCCCGACGAGTCGTACGGTCCGTCGGGCGGGCCCTCGGGGCAGGACCGCTGGGAGGACGCGTACGGCTCGACCCCGCCGGCGCACGGCCCGGTGCCGTACGCCTCCCGGAGCGACGGCGTCCCCTCCCCGTACGCGGAAGGTCCCGCCCCGCCGCCGCGGCGTCGGCGCGGGCGGGCGGCCCCGGTCGTCGCGGTGCTGGCCACGGTGGCGTTGCTGGTCCTGGTCGGCGGCGCCGCGGTGCTCTACCTGCTCGATCAGGACGACAGCACGCCCGGGGCCACGCCGAGCGGGCCCGCGCCCGCGGCGAGGACCGACCCGCCGCAATCGCCGGCGAGCGCGTCGGCCGCCGCGCCGAGCACACCCGCCCCCGAGTCCTCCACCGACCCGCGCTTCGTCAAGGCCGGCCAGTGCGTCCGCAACGACGGGCCGGCCGGTGGCAAGCCCAAGCTGCTGATCAGCGACTGTGCGCCGCAGTCCTACGAGGTGCTGCGCCGGATCGACGGGCCGACCAGCGGCGAGAAGGACGCCGCGGCGAAGTGCGCCAAGGTCGACGGCTACACCAACTGGTACTTCTTCGACAGCGAGCTGGACACCCTCGACTTCGTGCTCTGCCTCAAGCAGCGCTGAGCCACCGCACCCCCCGATCCACCGCACCCCCGATCCATCGCACCCCCGAACCACCGCACTCTGAGCGGCCCACCCCTGAGGAAGAGATGACGACCTACGGATCACCCGCGCAGCCGGACGACCCCTACCAGCGCCCGCCCGGCACCCCGGGCGGCCCGCCACCCATCGACCCGACCCTGCCGGAGTGGGGCCAACCACCCGCCGCCGGGCAGTGGGGACAGCCACCGACCGGCGGCGAACCGCAGTGGGGACAGCCGCAATCGGGAAGTGACCCGCAGTGGGGCCAACAGCAGCCCGGGAGCGGCCCGCAGTGGGGACAGCCGCCGGCCGGCGGTGAACCGCCGGCCAACCCCCAGTGGGGGCAGCCGGACCCGGTGTGGAACCAGCCCGCGCAGCCGCCGGCCCCGGAACCGGGCTACCCCCCGCCCACCTCCGGCGCGGGCTACCCGCCGCCGACCTCCGGGGCCGGTTACCCGCCACCACCAACCTCCGGGGCCGGTTACCCGCCGCCCGGGGCGCAGCCGCCCGCAGGCCAGGGGGGCTATCCGGCGGCGGGACCGTATCCGCCGGCCGGGCCGGCATCCGCGCCGGGCAACCAGTGGGGCGCCCCGCCGCCGGTGCCCGGCGGGTACGGGATGCCGTCCGCCGCTCCGCCCGCGAAGAAGAGCGGCGGCAAGATCGCGCTGGTCATCGGCCTGGTGGTGGTGCTCCTGCTCTGCCCGTGCCTCGGCCTGGCCGGCTGGGCGTTCTGGCAGGGCGGCGACGACGACCCGATCGCGGCCCCGACGACGAGCGCCTCCGCCGACCCGACGGGGCAGCCGACGGGTCAGCCGACGAGCGAGCCGACCGACGAACCGACGGACGAGCCCAGCGCGGAGCCGACCACCGCCGCACCGAGCCCCAGCAGGAAGGAGTTCGCCAAGGGCGACTGCGTGGTCAACGACGGCACGGCCACCAAGGCCGACCTGCGTAAGGTGCCCTGCGGCCCCAACACGTACGAAGTGCTGCTGCGGATCCCGGGCACGGCGGACGGGGACCGGTGCAAGACCCGCGCCCCGGAGGCGACCGCGAACTACGTGCACGACAACTCGCTGGACTTCCTCGACTACGTGCTCTGCCTGAAGAAGCGCTGATTGCCAAAACTAGGGCTGTCTAGCATGGACGCTAGACAGCCCTAGTTTTGTGTCGAGACCGATCCCCGTGGCCCGACACGCCGGTTGCCCCATCTACGGATGTCTAGTCCCGCAGCTAGACGGCCCGATACTGTGCGATGCGTGGATCCGGTCCGCAACCCGTACGCCCCGGGCGCCGGCCAGCGTCCCCCCGAGCTCGCCGGGCGGGGGCGCGAGCTGGACGTCTTCGACGTCGTGCTGGAGCGCATCGCCCGGGGCCGGCCGGAACGCAGCCTGATGCTCACCGGCCTGCGCGGGGTCGGCAAGACGGTGCTGCTCAACACCCTCCGCTCCCAGGCGATCAACCACCTCTGGGGCAGCGGCAAGATCGAGGCCCGGCCGGACCAGTCGCTGCGCCGCCCGATCGCCGCCGCGCTGCACATGGCCGTCCGGGAGCTGGCTCCCCGGCACCGCGCGCCCGACCGGATCGACGCCTTCCTCGGCGTGCTCAAGGCGTTCGCCCAGCGGACCGCGCCGACCGGTCGCGGCAACGCCGCCCCGAAGCTGCGCGACCGGTGGCAACCGGGCATCGACGTGCCCGCCGCCACCGGCCGCGCCGACTCCGGCGACATCGAGATCGACCTGGTCGAGCTGCTCACCGACGCCGCGGCGGTGGCCGCCGACGTCGGCACCGGCATCGCGATCTTCATCGACGAGATGCAGGACCTCGGCCCGGAGGACGTCTCCGCACTCTGCGCCGCCTGCCACGAGCTGTCCCAGCTCGGCGCACCGCTGATCGTGGTCGGCGCCGGGCTGCCGCACCTGCCGGCCGTGCTCAGCGCGGCCAAGTCGTACTCCGAACGGCTCTTCCGCTACCAGCGCATCGACCGGCTCGACCGGATCGCCGCCGACCAGGCGCTCTGCGCGCCGGCCGAGCGCGAGGAGGTGGAGTACGAGCCGAAGGCGCTGGACCTGCTCTACGAGAAGTCCGGCGGCTACCCCTACTTCGTCCAGGCGTACGGGAAGGCGACCTGGGACCACGCGCCCCGCTCGCCGATCACCGCCGCCGACGTACGGGTCGCCGCGCCCGAGGCCGAGGCCGAGCTGGCCGTGGGCTTCTTCGGCTCCCGCTTCGAACGGGCCACCCCGGCCGAGCGCGAGTACATGCGGGCCATGGCCACGCTGTCCCTGGTGGAGGGCGAGGCAGACGGCGGAGGCCGCGACGACATGGACGCCGCCGTGCCGACGGCGGAGATCGCCCGGGCCCTGGGGCGCAAGCCGGCCAGCCTCTCCCCGGCCCGGGACGCGCTGATCAAGAAGGGCCTGATCTACTCCGGTGAACGCGGCACGGTCGCCTTCACCGTCCCCCACTTCGGTCGCTACCTGCGTACCCAGCCGGCCTGACCGGCCGCGACGGGCGGGTGGCGGGGACCGTCGGCGTGCGGCGCGGGCGTCAGACCTTGGACCAGGGCGGCGGGAACAGCACCTCGCCGCGCGGCGGCGGACCCTCACCGCTCGTGGCCGGTGGCAGCACCAGCGCCTGCCAGGGGTCGCCGAGACCCGACCAGGGGCTGGTCAGGCCAATCCGGTCCGCCCGGCCGAAGCCGAACCGGTGGTAGTAGCCGGGGTCGCCGAGCACCACCACCAGCCGCTCGCCCAGCTCGGTGGCCGCTTCGAGGGCGGCCTGCACCACCGCCGTGCCGAGCCCGATCCGCCGCCGGTGCGGCGCGACCGCCACGGGGCCGAGCGCCAGCGCCGGCGCGGTGTGGTCGTCGGACTTCACCCGGACCCGGGTGAGCAGGGCGTAGCCGACGACCTCGCCGCCGTACTCGGCGACCATCGCCAACTCCGGCACCCACGCGTCGGTGTCGCGCAGCTCCTCGACCAGCCCCACCTCGGGCGGCGTGGTCACGTCGGGACGGGCGAACGCGGCGGCCAGCACCCGCCGGACCGCGCCGGTGTCGGCCGGGTCCTCGGGTCGCAACCGCAGCGTCGTCACGCGGGGCACGTTACCCCTCACAGGCCGTCCATCAGCGACGGTCGCTCGAATCGGCGTGGCGCGACGTGCACGCCCGCCGATCCGGATCGGCGGTTGCGGGGGTAGGCGGGCCGGCGACGGGGTATGACTGACCCATGAAACCCGTACGTTCCCTCGCCCGCGCCATGCTGAGCGGCATATTCGTGGTCAGCGGGTTCACCAACCTCCGGAATCCCGGGCGGCTGGTCCCGGCCGCGAAGCCCGTGACGGACCGGGTGACCCCGCTGCTGGAGAAGGCCGACCCCCGCATCCCCACCGACACCGAGACGCTTATCCGGGTCAACGCGGCGGTGCAGGTCGGCGCCGGGCTGATGCTCGCCACCGGCCGGTTCGCCCGGCCGGCGGCGCTGGTCCTCGCCGGCACGCTGGTCCCGGTGACCCTCGCCGGGCATCCCTTCTGGAACAACGACGACCCGGCGGCGCGGCACAACAACCAGATCCACTTCCTGAAGAACCTCGGCCTCCTCGGCGGGCTGCTGCTCGCCGCCGCCGACACCGGCGGCAAGCCCGGGCTGCGGTGGCGGACGGGTCACCGGATCGGCCACTCCCGACGTTCCGTGCAGCGAGCCGTCCGTACCGCCCGCAGGGAGGCCCGGATCGCCGTACGATCGGCAGCGACGGCCCGACGACTACCTGGCTGACCTGCGTCGATACCTCCCTCCGGCCGGCCCCTCACGTGTCAACGCCGCGAATCACCTGAACCACCCGACAGGCGTTAACGCGGTTGAAATGTCAAAAACATGTGTGGGATCGGACACGGTCGCATAACGCGGGAGGCATTAACGTGAGGCGCCGTTCTAGGCTCCGTGCAGGACCTGGACGGGTAGGACGACCTTGGTACGGGGGTGGCCACGCCATGCCGGCGACCGTCGGAAGACGGGTGGACCGCCTCGCCCCAGTCCGTCGCGTAACGCGTGGGATCGATCGTAGGACAGTCGTACGGACCGGCATCGTGGCCGCCGTCGCCTATGCCGCATGGCTCGCCATCGGTGCTTTCGGGCGGCCGTACAACTTCTTCGACATGAAGATCTACCACGGCGCGGTGGTGTGGTGGGCGAGCGGTCACGAGCTCTACGAGTTCATCGCACCCGGCACCACCCTGGGTTTCACCTACCCGCCGTTCGGCGGTCTCGTGATGCTGCCGATGGCGCACCTGCCGGTCGAGCTGGCCGGGACGGTCAACGCGCTCGCCAGCATCGCCGCCCTGGCCGTCGTGCTGGCCGGGCTGCTCCGTCCGATCGTCGACCGGCTCGGCTGGCCCCTCTGGTTCACCGTGGGGATCGCGACGCCGCTGGCGGTCGCCGTCGAGCCGGCCCGGGAGACCCTCGGCTACGGCCAGGTGAACCTGCTCCTCTTCGCACTGATCATGGCCGACCTGATCGGCCTGCGCTGGCGGGCCCGCCGGGGCACCCACATCCCCCCGACCGACGGCCCGCTGCTGCGCTTCGTCTACAGCGGCGCCTGGGCCGGCGTGGGCATCGGCCTGGCCACCGCCGTCAAGCTGACCCCGGCGCTGTTCATCGCCTACCTGATGATCACGCGGCAGTGGCGTGCCGCGACCACCGCGATCGGCACGGTGATCGCGGTGACCGTCGGTTCCTTCGCGGTCGTCGGCACCGAGTCCCGGGCCTACTTCGGCGGCGTGCTCTGGCAGACCGAGCGGGTCGGGGCCGCCGACATGACGCCCAACCAGTCGCTGGCGGGGCTGCTGGCCCGGCTGTACGACTCGATCGAGACGCCCGGCCTGCTCTGGCTGTCGTTCTCGGTGCTGATGCTGGCGGTCGGCCTCTCCCGGGCCGTCAACGCCCGCGCCGACGGCGACGAGCTGACCGCGTTCACCCTGGTCGGCCTCACCGCCAACGTGATCAGCCCGATCTCCTGGACGCACCACCTGGTCTGGGTGATCCCGGCGATCATCGTGCTGGCCGACGCCGCCGTACGCCGCCGCGACGCCAGTCGCGGGTTGGCACAGCGGGCCGGGCAGGGCGGGTACGGCGGGCCGCCGGGGGTGACCGGGCTGCGCTCGCCGATCTGGTACCCGACGCTGACCGGGCTCCGGCACGGCGTCGCCGCGATCGGGCTCTACCTGCTCTTCCTGGTCTCCCCGATCTGGCCGTACGAGCACCAGCTCCCCGAGGTGTCGCACTACCAGGACGGCCTCTTCGGCGCCCTGATGGAGAATTCGCTGGCGCTGGCCCTGATCCTGCTGGTCGCCGCCCTGCCGTGGCGCCCCGGCGCCGAGCCGGCCTTCTACGTCGACCGGTTCGGCCGCCAGGCCGCGCCGAGCCTCCGCCGCTGACCGGGTGGACCGCCCCTCAGGGGCAGTTCACCCACTCCTCGGTGCCGTCGGCGAAGACCTGCCGCTTCCAGATCGGCAGCCGCGCCTTGACCTCGTCGACCAGTCGGGCGCAGGCCGCGAACGCGGCGGCCCGGTGGGCGGTGCTGACGGCCGCCACCAGGGCCGCGTCGCCGATGGCGAGCGGGCCGACCCGGTGCGACACCGCGACGGCGTACACGTCCGGGTCGGCGGCTATCTCGGCCGCGACCTCGCGCAGGATCCGATCGGCGCTCGGGTGGCCCTCGTACTCCAGGCTGGTCACCACGCGGCCGTGGTCGTGGTCGCGGACCACCCCCTGGAACGAGACCACCGCGCCGGCCCGGCGGTCCGCGACCGCCGCCTCGTGCGCGGCGAGGTCGAGCGGCCGGTCGGTGACCTCGCCGAACGTCGCGGGCTGGCGGGCCGTCGGCGCGGTCACCACGCACGCTCCCCGGGCAGCAGCGGCAGCGGTACGAGCGGCACCCGGTCCCCCGGCTCGCCGGAGGTGCCGGGGCGGATGACGGCGAACCCGTCGGCGCCGGCCAGCCCGCGCAGCATCGCCGAGCCGACGTGCCGGACCGGGTGCGCGGTGCCGGCGGTCCGGTCCAACCGGACCAGCGCCAGGTGGGTGTACCCGCCCCGGCCGCGCACCGGCTCGGCGAGCGTGACGTGCGGCAGCACCGGCATCGGGCGGCCCGCCAGACCGGCCAGCAGCGGGGCCACCAGCGAGACCAGTGCGACGATGGCGGACTGCGGGTTGCCGGGCAGCCCGGCGACGAACCGGACCCGGCCGTCGGCGTCGACCAGCCGCGCCAGCAGCATCGGGAACCCGGGCCGCACCGCCACCGTGTTGACCACGTAGTCGGCGCCGAGCGCCTCCAGCGTGGGATGCAGGTGGTCGACCGGCCCGTGCATCGTGCCGCCGGTGGTGCACACGAGGTCGGCGGTGGCCAGCGCGGCGCGCAGCGCCGCCACGTGCGCCGGGAGCGTGTCCGCCACCGGTCCGACCAGGTCCGACGGGCGGACCAGGCAGCCGTACCGGCGCAGCCAGGCCGGCACCGCCGGCCCGAGCGCGTCCCGCACCCGGCCGGCGCCGGGCGGGCCGGCGGTCAGCAGCTCGTCGCCGAAGACCAGCAGCGCGGCGCGGGGCTGCCGCCGCACCAGCAGGCTGTCGTGCCCGCAGGAGGCGGCCAGGCCGATCAGCGCCGGGTCCACCGGCGTGCCGGCGGGGAGCAGTTCCTCCCCGGCGTACGCCTCCTCGCCCGGCTCGCGCCACTCCGGCGCCGGCCGTGGCGTGCCGTCGACGAGCCCCTCCGGCGTACGACGGGACTCCTCCACCCGCAGCACGGCCGTGGTGCCCTCCGGCACCATCGCGCCGGTGGCGATCTCGACGGTCGTCCCGTCGTCGGTCAGCGGGGCCGGGGTGCCGCCCGCCAGCACCCGCCCGACCGGCCGCCACGGCCCGGTGCCGCGCACGGCCCAGCCGTCGACGCTGGAGGTGGGGAAGGCGGGCAGGTCCGTACGGGTGGTCAGCGGCTCGGCGAGGGTGTGCCCGTCGATCTCGGCGAGCGGCCGGCTGGCAGCGGGGAGCGCGGCGGCCAGGCCGACCGCGTACACCCGGGACCGGGCCTCCTCCCAGCCGGCGGGCGGGGGCGCGGTGGCCGGCTCGGCGGCCGGGGCGGTTTCCGTGCTCACCGGCCGAGCCTAACGGTGCGGCACGCCGGTCGCGCCGTCAGCGGTACCCGCCCACCGGCGGTCGCGGCCCTGCCGCCTCGTCAGTGGTCGCCACCACGGAGCTGATCGACGGCGTGGCGGAGGATCGGCCCGAGCACGGCGAGGCCGTCCCTGGCCCCGCCGGTCGACCCGGGCAGATTGACCACCAGCATCCGGCCGACGACGCCGGCGAGCCCCCGGGAGAGCGCGGCGGCGGGGACCTTGTCGCGGCTGTGCGCCCGGATCGCCTCGGCGATGCCGGGGATCTCGTGATCGAGCAGCGCCCGGGTCACCTCGGGGGTGCGGTCGGAGGGGTTGATCCCCGTGCCGCCGCTGGTCAGCACCACGTCGATCCCGTCGGCCAGGGCGGCGCGCAGCGCCTCGCCCACGGGCTCGCCGTCGGGCACCACCACCGGCCCGTCCACCTCGCAGCCGAGGTCGCGCAGGCCGGCGACGAGCAGGGGGCCGCTGGTGTCCGCGTACACGCCCGCCGCGGCCCGGTTGGACGCCACGACCACCCGTGCCCGGATCACGGCCGCTCCTCCGGGCGGACCCACAGGCCGGTCTTGCCGCCCTCCTTGCGCAGCACCCGGACCGCCTCCACGCTGGCCGCCGGGTCGACCGCCTTGACCATGTCGACCAGCGCCAGCCCGGTGACGGCCACCGCGGTCAGCGCCTCCATCTCCACGCCGGTGCGGTCCGCCGTGCGCGCGGTGGCGGTGATCTCGACGGTGTCGTCGGTGAGCGTCAGGTCGACCGTCACGCCGTGCAGGGCGATGGGATGGCAGAGCGGGATCAGGTCGGGGGTGCGCTTCGCGCCCATGATGCCGGCGAGGCGGCCGACCGCCAGCGCGTCGCCCTTGGGCAACCCGTCGCGGCGCAGCAGCTCGACGACCTCCGTCGTGGTGCGGAGCCGGCCGGCGGCGACGGCCAGGCGGCCGGTGACCGCCTTCGCGGAGACGTCGACCATGCGGGCCGCGCCCGCCGGGTCGACGTGGGTGAGCTGTGCGGGATCGGTCACGCTCGCGAGCCTATCTTTCCGGTACGGGTGCGCGGGGCCACCGGTACGGGCACGCGGCGTCGCTCGACCCGAACTGCCGTCCCTTTCGATCGCGCGTCGGCCGCGACTTCGGATGAGTGGGCACCACCCCTGTCGGGAATTGGGAACGCGTTTCCGGCCCGTTGCCCCGCGATCGTTTCCACCCCGCTTCACCGACCAACCCGATAGGCGTCCTCCCCGGTCGGCGGTGACTCGGCATGCCGTCCCGGAACGTTGTCGCGTCATTGACTCCGCAACGCCACGGAAGCGATCATCACCACCGGGAGAATTGCCCGGTCGCGAGTCGATCGGCGCGGCAACAGGCAACGGGCAACGTACGGAGTGCATCTTGCCCCGGTCGTTCCGTGACGTCGTCGAGCGCGGCAGCAGAGGGTCGACGCTGACGGGATCACCGGGCGGATGGTGGCGTACCGGCACGGAAGCGGTGACCTCGACCACGCGGCGTGCCCGAGGTCCGCTTTTCGGGCCGGCGCCCGGCCGGCGGCCGCTGCAAACTGCACCGTCGTGTCCGATGCCGCCGACGCCGCCACCGGTTCATTATCTAGCGTTAACCGGGAGTCGGTAGAAACACAGCACTGAGTTCCCGCCCGGGAGCACAAAGTCACGCGGTAGGGCGCGGTTCTCATCCATTGCCCATAGTCACATATATCCCTCCATAATTGGCCGAACCGCACTTAGGCTGTCGGCGTCGCGGAACACAGCGGCGCAAGGGCCGAGGCGAAACCGGGGAGGGATAGCGATGTCGGCACACGAGTGGAACTGAGGATTGTGGCTGGCGCGTGACCGCGGGTAATCTTGGCGTGCTTAGCAGGCGGAGGCAGTCGGGATGCCGTGACACGACTGGACGTGGGCAAGACAGAGGCCGAGCGGCGGCTGACGCTGCACGTCGGCCTCGTCTGCGTCGTGGCCGCCATCGCGGCCGCCCTGTGTCTGCGCGAGCTGACGAGACTGGACTGGTCCCGTAACCACCTGACACTCTCGCTCACTCTGATCTGTCTGGCCCTCCTCGCTATGACGATCAAGTGGCGGATCCGGATCCGCGCGACGGTCCACGCGATCTCCTGGAGCGAGACAGCGATCATCCTGAGCCTGGCGGTCGCGCCGACTCCGCTGGTGATCCTGACCACCGGGATCGGGGTGGCGATAGCCCAGTACCTCGCCAAGCTCCCGCCGCTGAAGGCCGCCTTCGGGGTGGCCAAGACCATGCTGCTGGCGGTGGGCGGCGGGGCCGCCCTCCACGCGGCCGGAGGGGCACCACCGATCACCGACCTGTGGCCGGCCCTCGGCCCGATCGGGGTCGCCTACGCCGTCACGGTGGTCCTCGACGAAGTGCTGACCCTCCCGGTCATCGCACTCGCCACCGGCACCCGGCTCAGGCAGCTCTTCCGCGAGGACCTCGGGCTGCGCCTGACGAGCGCGCTGGCGCGCTTCGTCCTCATCGTCACCACGCTGTTCATCCTCCATGGGGACCCCCGGCTCCTGCTGGCGGTGCCGCCCCTCGTACTCAGCCTCCACCTGCTCTACTCCAACCGGGTCAAGGCCCGCACCGAGCAGCAGGCGTGGCAGCGGCTGGCCCGCACCACCGACGCGCTCAACGTGGTGGACCTCGACAAGGTCCTCACCACCGCCGTCACCCAGGCCGCCGAGCTGTTCTCCGCCGACGAGGTGGAGATCGAGCTGCGAGACGGCGGCCGGACCGTCCGCGGCGGCGCGCTCGGCACCACGTACGACGGGCCGGCCGGCGAGCCGACCTCCGTGGACGGCACCGTGGTCCCCGCCGCCCTGGAGGGGCACGACCGCACGGTCGACGTGGGCGTACTGCGACTGCGGTTCCGGGGGCCCGTGCAGCTCTCCGAGCGCGAGCAGTACACGCTGCGCACCTTCGCCTCGGCGTTGTGCACGGCGGTGCGCAACGCGCAGGCGTACGCCGAGCTGGCCCGGGTCGCCGACGAGCACGCGTACGCCGCCACCCACGACGCGCTGACCGGGCTGGCCAACCGCCGGCACCTGCTCGACCAGGGCACCGAACACCTCAACACCCGGCACGCCGACGGGGTGACCGCGCTCGTGCTGATCGACCTCAACCACTTCAAGGAGGTCAACGACACCCTCGGGCACGCCGCCGGGGACCACGTCCTGGTGCAGGTCGCCGAGCGGCTGCGCGACGCCGCCCAGGAGGGGGACCTGGTGGCCCGGCTCGGCGGCGACGAGTTCGCCGTACTCCTGCGGGGTCTGCCGGCCCCGGCGGTGGCCGCACACCGCGCGGAGACCCTGCTCGCCACGCTGCACGAGCCGTTCGACCTCGACGGCATGCGGATCAGCGTCGAGGCCAGCGGCGGGATCGCCGCCGCACCCGCCACCGGCGGCATGCCGGAGCTGCTGCGCCGCGCGGACGTGGCGATGTACCAGGCCAAACGGGCCGGGCAGCGGACCTCGACGTACGCCCCGACCCGCGACACCGCCGACCTCGGCCGGCTCACCCTCGGCGGCGAACTGCCGCGCGCCGTCGCCGACCACGAGTTCACCGTCAACTTCCAGCCCATCGTCGACCTGGGCACCGGCCGGGTCACCGGCGCCGAGGCCCTCGCCCGCTGGCACCACCCCACCCACGGGATGATCGACCCGCTGCGCTTCCTGGAGGCGGTCGAACGCTCGGGCCTGCTCCCCGCCTTCGCCGAGGCGATCCTCGACCAGGCACTGATCGCGGCGGTCAGCTGGCGCGACGCCGGCTTCGACGTGCCGGTGGCGGTCAACGTGTCGCCGCGCAGCCTCCTCGACGCCCGCTTCCCCGGCTCCGTGCTGGCCCGGCTGCGGGCCCACGACCTGCCCCCCGACCGGCTGGTGCTGGAGCTGACCGAGACGCTCACCCTCAGCCAGCTCGACGTGGTCGACCGGGTGCTCAGCCGGCTGCGCGACGAGGGGGTCCGGCTGGCGCTCGACGACTTCGGCACCGGCTACTCCTCCCTGTCGCTGCTCTCCCGCATCCCCGTGCACGAGCTGAAGATCGACCGCAGCTTCGTGACCGCCATGGAGACCTCCGCCGAGGCCGCCGCCGTCATCCGCTCCACCCTCGACCTGGGCCGCAGCCTCGGGCTCGACGTGGTGGCCGAGGGCGTGGAGAGCGAGCCGCAGCGCCGGGCCCTCTGGGAACTGGGCTGCACCGCCGGCCAGGGGCACCTCTTCGCCCGGCCGATACCCGCCGGCACGCTCCTCGCGGCGTTCCGGCGCGGCTCCGGCGGCAGCCCCGGCACGCTCGCCCCTCCCCTGCACGACGCCGGAGCCGTGATCCGGCTCGCCCCGGGCCGCCGGCCGGGCGGGCGCGGCCGCACCGACCGCCACCTGCCCGCCTGACGCGGCGACGCGCACCTGCTGCCAGACTGGCCCGCGTGACCGCCGCCCCGACCGCCCGCCGCCGCGGCTGGCGGTCCCTCGACTCCGCCGCCGGCGGCCTCGCCCTCGACCTCGGCCTGTACGCCGCGTCGGCGGCCTTCGCCGCGATCACCGCCGCCACGTCCACCCTCGTCCCGCACCGGGCCTGGGGCGCCGTCGCCGCCGTCGGATACCTCCTCGCCGCCCTCGCCGCGACCGGCCAGCTCCTGCTGCGCCGACGCGACCCCGGATCGCCGCCGGCCGGGCTGCGGGCCCGCTGGGCGGTCACCGGGTTCGCCTGGTTCGCCACCGCCCTGCTGCCGCTGGCCTGGCAGAGCATCCAACGGGCCGGCGGACGCACCGACCGGGCACAGGAGGAGGTGCTGGTCGTCGAGGAGTCCGGCCGGCGGCTGGTCGACACCGGCACGCCGTACCTCGGGCACGACGCGATCGCCGCCCTGCCACCCGGCGAACAACTGCTCGGCTACACCCCGTACCAGCCGGGAATGGCGCTGTTCGGGCTGCCCCGGGCGGCCGTCGACGCCTGGTGGACCGACGCCCGCGTCTGGTTCGCCGTCGGGACCGCGCTGGCGCTCGCCCTGGCCGTCCGCGCCCTCACCCGCGGCGTGCACCGGACCGCGAACGACCCCACCGGCGCCGCCCTCCTCCGGGGCGTACAGGCCGCCACCGTCCTCCCGGTTTGCGCGCTCACCCTCGCCACCGGCGGCGACGACCTGCCCGTACTCGCGCTCTGCCTGCTCGCCCTCGCCCTCGCCGCCACCGGCCGCCCTGGCCGGGCCGGCCTCGCGGTCGGCCTGGCCGGGGCGCTGAAGCTCTTCGCCTGGCCGGTCGCCCTCGTGCTGATCATCTGGGGGCTGACCCGGCGGGCCGGCCTACGGGTCGCCGCGGGCGCCATCGGCCTGCCCGCCGCCGCGCTGCTGCCGGCCCTGCTCGTCGACCGCGACGCGCTGGTCGAGAACGTGCTCCGCTTCCCGCTCGGGCACGGCCTGGTGACCAGCCCCGCACAGTCGCCGTTCCCCGGCCACCTGATCGCCACCGCGCTGCCCGCCGGCCGCGTTGTCGCCGCCGCCCTCCTGCTCGCCGCCGGGCTGGCCATCGCCGTCCGGCTCGCCCACCGCCCGCCCCGCACCGCCGTCGCCACCGCCCTGATCTGCGGGTGCGGCCTGCTCGCCGCGATCCTGCTGATGCCCACGACCCGCTTCGGATACCTGCTCTACCCGCTCGCCCTCCTCGCGTGGGCCCCCGCCCTGCACCCCCCGGTTTCCGCGAACCGGCGGGCGAAGGCCGGCGACACGGCGTAGACCTGAGGCATGACCACCTACCGCGACCGCGAAGAGGCGGGCCGGACGCTCGCCGAACGGCTCACCGCACTCATCGGCGAACCGGACGTCATCGTCCTCGGGCTGGTACGCGGCGGCGTGCCCGTGGCCCGGGTGGTCGCCGAGCGTCTCGGCGCACCCCTGGACGTGCTGGTCGTCCGGAAACTCGGCATGCCGTGGGCACCCGAGGTGGCCTTCGGCGCGCTCGGCCCCGGCGGCGTACGGGTCCTCAACGACATCGTGGCCAGCCGACTCACGGAGGACGACGTCGCCGAGGTCGTCCGCCGCGAGGAGGCCGAACTGGAACGGCGGGAACGGCTCTACCGCGCCGGCCGGCCGCCGCTCGACCTGACCGGGCGCACCGCCGTGATCGTCGACGACGGCCTGGCCACCGGCGCCACCGCCCGCGCCGCCGTCCAGGTCGCCCGCCACCTCGGCGCCCGCCGGGTCCTGGTCGCCGTCCCGGTCGGCTCGCAGGAGGCGTACGAGATGCTGGCCGCCGAGGCCGACCAGGTCGTCTGCGCCCAGCACCCGCCGGAGTTCATGGCGGTGAGCGCCTACTACGAGGACTTCCACGAGGTCGCCGACTCCGAAGTCACGGAAGCGCTGACAGCGACTGCGTGATCTGACCGGGTACGGTCGGAGGATGAGCATGACCTGTCCCAAGTGTCACGGAGAAATGCGCCAGTACGAGCGCAGCGGCGTCGTCATCGACCAGTGTGGCGAGTGCCGGGGAATCTTCCTCGACCGCGGCGAGCTGGAGAAGCTGTTCGAGGCGGAGGCCAACTGGAACCGCCAGCAGGGCGGGGCGGCGCCACAGCCCGCCCAGCAGCAGGGGGGCTACCCCGGCCAGCCGAGCCACCAGCAGGGCGGTTACCCGCCTCCGCCGCCCCCGCCGCCCGCCCCGCACCAGCCGGGCTACGGCGCCGTTCCGCCGCCGCCCCCGCCGGTGCACGGCTACCCGCCGGCCCCCGCCTACGGCCACGGTCAGCAGCACCACGGCTACCACGGGCACTACAAGCGCAAGAAGCACAAGAGCTTCCTGGACGACATGTTCGGCTGAGCCACTCCGTCGACCGGGCCGGCGCATCGACCGGCCCGGTCGCCCGTGGTTCCACGCCCTCCCACCACCGCCGGTCGCCGTGCCGGCCGGCGGCGGTCGTGCGACGCTGCACCCCATGACGCCGCACACGCTGCACTACCCGCTGGCGCAGGCGTACGACGGGATCACCCGGGTCGTCGCCGACCTCGATGACGCCGGCCTGCAACGGCCCACCCGGTGCCGGGGCTGGCTCGTCGCGGACCTGCTCTTCCACGTGCTCTGCGACGCCCAGCGGGCGCTGGTCGCGCTGGCCAGCCCCGCCGAGGGCCCGGCCGACGTGGACGACGTGAGCTACTGGCGCACGTTCCCGTCCGAGGGGGACGGTAACGGCGCACGGCACGCCTGGTGGGCCCGCCGCTCGGCAGCCGCCTTCGACCGTCCCGGCGGGATAGTCCGCCTCTGGTCCGACACCGCACCCGCCGCCGTACGTGCCGCGGGGGCGGCCGATCCCGACGGCCACGTCACCACCCAGGGGCACGTGCTGCGGGTGCCGGACCTGATCGCCACCCTGACCACCGAGGCCGTAGTGCACCACCTGGACCTGGTGCTCGACCTGCCCGACGCGCCCCTGCCCGGGACGCTCGCGACGGGTGTCGCGGTGGCCACCATGGACGGCCTGCTCAGCGACGACGCCGTCCGACCGGCCGCGTGGAGCGACGCGGAGTACCTGCTCAAGGCGACCGGACGAATGCCGCTGACCGGCCGGGACCAGCTCGAACTCGGCGAGGTCGCCGGCTGGTTCCCCCTCCTGGGCTGAGCACGCCCACATCGCCAGGGGCGGGCGGCCGGTTCAGCTCCGTCGAGTCGACCTGACCGAGTTGGCGGCTGCTGCCAGGATCCGCTCGGCCGTCTCCGCCTTACGCAACAGAGCGATAGAGGCGTCGCGGTAGAGCAGCGCGACGATCTTCTCTGCGGGACCGCACGTGGTTCCCACGGTGTGTATCGATTTGTGTGGCCGCACCGAGAGTCCGATGATCCCCTGGGCTCGCAGGAAACCGAGGAATTCCTCAAGTACGTGCCGCCGGCCCACCAGTCGGAACTGGGGCATGGTGGCCGGGGCGGTTCGCGATCTGCGGTAGAGGCCCATCGACCCATCGCCGTCGACCACACCGCGCCAGAAGTCACGCGACTGCACCAACCGAGCGTCGGTCGGTCCCTCGTACCGACCGAGTGCGGCAAGCCGGTCGGCCAACCGGTGGGAGCGGACCGAGAACTGGCACGAGTGGTGGGTCGGGCTGGGCGCCGAGATGGCGCTCGTCGACCCGAGGAAGGTACGAAGCTTGGCCAGGTGCGCTCGATCGCGTTCGGCGAGTCCTACCGAGATCTGTGGGATGTGATTCGACCGGTAGCTGATCGACCCGTCGGCGAACAGGAAGCCGATCCAGTAGCAGGCGTCGGAGCTCAACTCGTCGAACGCCTCGTGCCGGAGCGTGTGGAGGACGCACCGAAGAGGGACACCCCGCCGAGTGACGAGACCGCGCACGGCAGGCTCGGTGATGCCGTACGCGGTGGCCAGTTGCCCCAGCGACGCTCCCGCCTGATAACGCTGGAGGACCTCGGAGCGCTGGTCCTCCGTCAGCTTGCCGACGACCCTCGCCGGTATCCCTCGGCGCCGCAGCAGGCCACACGGATCGCCTGCCGGGACACACCGTTCGAACGGGCGATGCTGCTCAGACTGTCACCGGCCAGAGCACGCTCGATGGCCTCGGCCCTCGCAGCCTCCGTCAACCGGGCGCCCGTCTGCCTCACACGATGGCCATGTCGACGAAGCGCGACAGGTGGAGCTGCGCGGCCACCGTCACGGTGTCGGTCGGACCATTTCTGTGCTTGGCAATTATGAAATCCGCTTCCCCGGCCCGCGGCGACTCCTTGTCGTAGTAGTCGTCGCGGTGCAGCAGGATGACAACGTCGGCATCCTGCTCGATCGAGCCAGACTCACGCAGGTCGGACAATTGTGGTCGTTTGTCGGTGCGCTGCTCCGGACCACGGTTCAGCTGGCTCACCGCGATCACCGGGCACTCGACCTCCTTGGCGAGCAGCTTCAGGCCACGGGAGAGGTCCGCGACCTCCTGCTGCCGGCTCTCGGTGCGCTTCGGGGAGGTCATCAGCTGGAGATAGTCGACCACGATCAGCTTGAGGTCGTGCCGCTGCTTGAGCCGGCGCGCCTTGGCCCGGATCTCCATCAGGTTCATGCTCGGCGTGTCGTCGACGAAGAGCGGCGCCTCGCTGATCTCGCCCATGCAGCGGGCGAGCTTGGTCCAGTCGTCGTCGGAGAGCTGGCCGCTGCGCAGGACGTGCAGCGGCACCCGCGCCTCGGCCGAGAGCAACCGCATGACGATCTCGACCTTGCTCATTTCCAGCGAGAAGATGGCTGACGCCTGGTTTGCCCGAATCGCGGCGTTTCGGGCGAAATCCATGCTTGCGGTCGATTTTCCTAACCCGGGGCGTCCGGCAACGATCACGAGCTGCCCCGCGTGCAGGCCGTTGAGCAGGCGGTCGAGGTCGGTGAAGCCGGTGGGCACGCCGGTCATCACGCCGCCCTGGGCGCCCACCGCCTCGATTTCGTCCAGCGTGGGCTGGAGCATGTCGGCGAGCACGGCGAAGTCCTCGCTGACGCGGCGCTCCGTGACGTCGTAGACCGCCTGCTGCGCGAGGTCGACGATGTCGTCGACGTCGCGGCTGCCGCCCTGGCCCGTGCCGTAGCCCAATTGCACGATCTTGGTGCCGGCCTCGACCAGGCGCCGCAGGACGGCCCGCTCGCTGACGATGCGGGCGTAGTACGCCGCGTTCGCCGCCGTCGGCACGCTGGCGATCAGCGTGTGCAGGTAGGGGGCGCCGCCGATGCGGACGAGGTCGCCGGAGTCCGCCAGGGCCGCCGCGACGGTGATGGAGTCGGCCGGCTCGCCCCGGCCGTAGATCTCCAGGATGGTGTCGAAGATGGTGGCGTGCACCGGCCGGTAGAAGTCGTTGGTCTTGAGGATCTCGACGACGTCGGCGATGGCGTCCTTGGACAGCAGCATGCCGCCGAGGACGCACTGCTCGGCGGCGACGTCCTGCGGCGGGGTCTTGTCGAACTGGCCGTCGCGCTGCGGCGGCGCGGACGCCTGCCCCCCGCCCGATCGCGAGTCCGCCCGCATGTCGTCGGTGACCGACACGGGTTCCCCCTCCACTGCGTCGGATCCGGATTCAGCCCTACCGCCGAGGTACGACAACCTCGACCTGCCGGTCGATCGGGGGTCATCGCACGGCCGGTCGGGGGCCAACCATACGGAACCCGAGGTCAGCCACTCAACCACGTCGGTGGACGAGCCTCGGGACAACCTGTGGACGCCGGCGGACGAGCATGTGCGCAGGGTGTGCACAGCCTGTGGACAACGGCTGGGGAATTCCCCAGCACACGGCTCTGAGCTGCGGAAACTCAATCCCCAGCCTGTGGACGGGAAGTTTTCGGTCGAACTGCGCGGTCGAACGTCCCGTACTATCTCCAGCGAACGGCTACACCTGCACAGCGGATTGCGCCATCGGTTGAGAAGGGTCACGCTCCGGCCGTGAGTAACCGGGACTGGGGACGCGGAGAGGGTGTTCCGCGCGAGCCGGTCACCCCCTGGGACGATCCCGCCGGCCCGGCACCGGTCGATCCCTACGAGCGCGCCCCCGCCCGGCACCGCACCCCGAGCCGGCGCCGGGCCGTCGAGCGTGGCCAGCGGGAACCGGTCGACAGCTACCTGCCTCGTTGGGCACTGGAGTCGGGGGTCCGCAGCGCGGACGGCGGTGGCCGGCACGCCGCACCCGACGACGAGGCGCGGATCGAGGCCGACCGGCCGCATTCCGGTGCCTGGCGGAGCACGGAGACCACGAGCAGTTGGCGCCGGGTCAGCGAGACGAGCTGGCGCGAGGCCCCGGCGATCGGGGCAGCCCCGGAGTCGGAGCACACCGGGGAGTGGACGTTCGACCACCCGCAGGAGCGGGGATACTCCGGGCGGCGGCGGGCCGAGGACGACCCCGTCTCGGGTTCGGTGCCGCCGAGCCGGCCGAGGCGCTCGTCGTCGCAGCGCCCGCAGGTCGTCTGGTCCGGCCTGGAGGAGGCGGACGCGTCCGGGCCCGTACCGGATCGGGATGCCGAGCGGCCGGCCCGCCGGGGCCGGCGGGCGGCGGAGGACCGACCCGCCGTCGATCCGTGGGACCGGGGGTCGCACCTCGCCGCGTCCGAGATCCCGCCCTCCCGTCCTCCGGCGGTGGACACGTGGGACGCGTCCGGTGTGCACGCGTGGCAGCCGGCCGGTGAAATCGACCGCTGGGACCACGCCGGCGCCGGCCGCTGGGATCGGAGCGGCGACACCGGCCGCTGGGACCGGAGCGACGGCACGGGTCAGTGGGACCTTACCGACGGCACCGGTGAGTGGTACCGGTCCGACGACACCGGCCAGTGGGAGCGGTACTCCGACGACGGTGGGTGGGACAGGACCGCGCCGGGTTCCGGCGGGGGTGCCGTCCAGGGGTGGTCCCGGCCGGAGCAGGACGACCGGAGCGAGGGTTTCTGGTCGGGTACCCGGCTGGCGGGCGACGATCCGCGCTGGGTGGACCCGTCGGTGTCGGCACCCCGGTCACCGGTGGCGCCCTACTCCGCGCCGCGACCGCGTCCGGCGGCGCGTCGGCGCGTGGCCGAGCCGGTCGGTGCCGCGCCGGCGTCGGCCGTACGCCGCCGGGCCGGGACCGCCGGGGCGGGAGCGTGGGGCCGTCGTATCGAGGACGACCTGCTCGATCCCGATCCGGGCGGGCCGTGGCGGTCGCTGCTCTACACGGTCGCGTGCTACCTGGTGCCGGCGGCGCTGATCTTCGTCTGGTTGCTGACCCTGGACGGACAGGTGCCGGCGGGGTGTGTCACGGACATCACCGGAGGGGGTTGCGACTCGCCCCGGGCGCGGGCGCTGGGCTCGCTGGCGGCGGGCCTGCCGCGCTTCGGGTTGGCGCTGGCCAGCAGCATGGTCGTGGCGCTGTTGCTGCGCCGGGTCGGGACGACGTGGCGTTCGGCCAGCGTCGCGTTGGCGGCGGCCGTGGTCGGCGGCGGTCTCTCGACGGTGATGATCAGCGCGGTGACGGGCCAGCCGATCGGTTGACGATCAGGGTGGTGACCGGTCAGCCCGTCGACCGACGCGCCACCGCCGACCGTGTGGCGGCAAGCGTGCCGCAGGCGTACGGCGGGAGGGTGGACGCGGCCGTACGGCGAACAGGGCCCGCACCGGTCGGTGCGGGCCCTGTCGTGGTGCTGGGGTGAGGTGTCAGCCCTGGACGACGTTGAGGTCGAACTTGGCGGTCACCTCGGGGTGCAGCTTGATCTGCACCGGGTAGGAGCCGGTCGACTTGATGGGACCGGACAGCTCCAGCCGACGACGGTCGAGGACCGGACCACCGGCGGCCTTGACGGCGTCGACGATCTCGGCCGGAGTGACCGAGCCGAAGAGCCGACCGCCGTCGCCGGCGCGGGCCTTCAGGCTGACCTTGAGGCCCTCGAGCTGGCCCTTGACCTCGTTGGCGTGGCCGAGGTCGCGGATCTCCCGGGCCGAACGGGCCCGCTTGATGACCGTGACCTGCTTCTCCGCACCCTTGGTCCAGGCGATCGCGAAGCCCTGCGGCAGCAGGTAGTTACGGCCGTAGCCGTTCTTGACCTCGACGATGTCGCCCGGGGCACCGAGGCCGGACACCTCCTGAGTCAGGATGATCTTCATTTCGGTGCCTCCTCTCAGCGGGCCGTGGCCGTGTACGGCAGGAGCGCCATCTCACGGGCGTTCTTGACCGCACGGGCGATCTGCCGCTGCTGCTGCGAGGTCACGCCGGTCACCCGCCGAGCGCGGATCTTGCCGCGGTCGGAGATGAACTTGCGCAGCAGCGCGGTGTCCTTGTAATCGATGTAGGTGATCCCGTCCTTGTCGAGCGGGTTCACCTTCTTCTTCGGCTTGCGAAGTGCAGCGGCCTTGGCCATTGCTCGTGCTCCTGGTTTGCGATCGCGGGCGCTCGGCGCCATTAGAACGGGGGCTCCTCGTCGAAGTTGCCGCCACCCGAACCACCGCGCGAGGGTGCCGGTGCAGCCGAGGCCCAGGGGTCGTCGAAGTTGCCTCCGCCGCCGCCCTGGCCACCTCCACCACCGCCACCGAAGCCGCCGCCACCGCCGCCGGAGCGGGACATCTTCTGCACCTTCGCCGTGGCGTAGCGCAGCGACGGGCCGATCTCGTCGACCTCGAGCTCGATGACGGTGCGCTTCTCGCCCTCGCGCGTCTCGTACGACCGCTGACGCAGCCGGCCCGAGACGATCACGCGGGCGCCCCGCTGGAGCGACTCGGCGACGTGTTCCGCCGCCTGCCGCCACACGGTGCACGCCAGGAAGAGCGGCTCGCCGTCCTTCCACTCGCCGGAGGCCTTGTCCATGAACCGGGGCGTCGAAGCGACCCGGAACTTGGCGACCGCCGCACCGGAGGGGGTGAACCGCAACTCGGGGTCATCGGTCAGGTTGCCGATGACCGTGATGGTGGTGTCTCCTGCCATGACCATCTCCTCGCGCACTCATCAGTTCTGCCGTACAGGCTCTCAGAGCCCTCCGACAGTGCCGATGAGGCTGATCCGGGTGAACCGGGTTGAATGCTTTAGCGCATCTCCGGCCGGATGACCTTGGTGCGCAGCACGGACTCGTTGAGCCGCAGCTGACGGTCCAGCTCGGCCACCGCTGCGGGCGTCGCCTGCAGGTCGATGACGGCGTAGATGCCTTCGGCCTTCTTGTTGATCTCGTACGCGAGGCGCCGGCGGCCCCACACGTCGGTCTTCTCGACCGAGCCACCCGCGGTGCGGATCACGTTCAGGTACGTGTCGAGCGACGGGGCGACGGTGCGCTCCTCGAGGCTGGGGTCGAGGATCACCATGACTTCGTAATGACGCAAGACGTGCTCACCTCCTGTGGGCTAAGCGGCCACGGTCCTTCCGTGGCAGGAGGTCGTGCGTCGTGGCCCGCGCCGGTTCCGGGGGAACCCGGCCGGACGCGGACAACCGGACCAGGATACCCGGTCCCGACGATCATGCCCGGGGTGGTCGGCGGGGCCCCTTCCGCCGGGCGAGGCGACGGGGGCCCGCGTCGACGTCGCTGTCGATGCGGGCCCCCGTACACGAGGCCGCGGGGCGTCCCGTCCGCATTCCTTGGGTGGGACCTGGGGAGGAACGACCACACCGATGAGGTTGGACCGGGGACGCCCCGCGGAGCTTTATCGTGTTGTTACCTGACGTTACAACGGCACTTGCCCCTTGTCGGGGGAAATGGCGGAATTCTCCGACAAATTTCCCGGTGAGCCCGGTTCCGTGAGGGCGGGCCCCCGCCGCGCCGGGCCGCGCGGCGGGGGTGTCCCCGCTCTCGGGCGGTTCGACGTGCTCCCGGCAGGCCGACCTGCGGTCGATGCGGGCCGGCTGCGGCAACCGTGGATCCCACTCGCATCAACGACCGCCGGCGCCGGGAGGTGACGCGTGGGACCGGCGAGTCCGCCACCGCCGTCATCCCGGCTGTCGGCGACGCGACGTAGGCTCCCCTGCATGCGTATCGGAGCCCACGTCGATTCGACCGACCCGGTGGCGGAGGCGACCGCCCGAGGGGCCGAGGCCGTGCAGTTCTTCCTCTCCGACCCACAGGGGTGGAAGGCGCCGAAGCCGCGGGAGGACGCGGACCGGCTGCGGACCGCGGGCGTCGACCTCTACGTGCACGCGCCGTACGTCATCAACGTCGCGACCCTGAACAACCGGATCCGGATCCCCAGCCGCAAGCTGCTGCTCGGGCACGCCCAGGCGGCCGCCGCCATCGGCGCCAAGGGGCTGATCGTGCACGGCGGGCACGTCAACGCCGGCGACGACCTGGCCGTCGGCTTCGACAACTGGCGCAAGACCTTCGCGTACGCGGCGGACTCCGGCGGCTTCGACGTGCCGGTCCTGATCGAGAACACCGCCGGCGGCGACAACGCGTGCGCCCGGCGGCTCGACGCGCTCGCCCGGCTCTGGGACGCGGTGGGCGACCACGAGGTGGGCTTCTGCCTGGACACGTGCCACGCCCACGCCGGCGGCGAGGAGCTGCTCGGGCTCGTCGACCGGGTCAAGGCGATCACCGGGCGGATCGACCTGGTGCACGCCAACAACTCCAAGGGCGCGTTCAACTCCGGTCAGGACCGGCACGACAACCTCGACGGCGGCACGATCGACCCGGAGCTGGTGGTCGCGGTGATCCGCGCGGCCGGCGCGCCGGTCATCGTCGAGACCCCAGGCGGGGTCGACGGTCAGGGCGCCGACATCGCATTCCTGCGCGACCGACTGGGCGCGGGGAGCCCGACGGCATGACGACCGAGCAGTCCGCCGCCGGCAGTCCCCGTCCCGACGCCGCCGCCGAGAACGCCGACACTGCCGAGAAGACGGAAGCCGCCGGGAAGACCGGCACGGCCGGTGCCACGCCCGGCACGGCCGCCAGGACCGGCGGGACCGGCGGGGTCGGCGGGGTCGGCGGGGCCGAGCCCAAGGCCGGGGCGGCCGAATCCGGGACCGGTGGGACCCGACCCGGTGCCGACACAGCCCAGGCCAGGACCGGGGCGGAGGTCAAGGCGGTCGGGGCCGACGGAGTTGGCGCGACCGAGACGGGGAACGGTAAGGCCGGCACCACGGCGGGCGGGGCCGACGAGGTCGCCGCCAAGACGGGCAAGGACGACGCCAAGTCGGGCGCAGCCGGCAAGGACGGCACCAAGAGCACGGCCGGCAGTACGGGCACCAAGCCGGGCGCAGCCGGCAAGGACGGCACCAAGAGCACGGCCGACAAGGCGGACGCCGGGGCGGGCTCAGCCGGTGCGGCCGGGGCCGGCGGCGAGGGCGCGAAGGGCGGCGACAAGGCTGCCGGCAAGAACGAGGACGGGGGCGACAAGGGGGGCAAGCCGGACCGGTGGGAGGTCTTCGCGTCCGCCCCCGAACCGGTGCCCTCCCGGCTCGGCCGTGCCGCGCGGGCGGTCGGCCGCCTGTTGATCCACGAGTGGACGCTCGCGGCGTTCGCCTCGCTGGCGTTGGCCGTGCTGATGACCTGGCCCACGCTGCGCTATCCGCGGCACACCCTGCCGCAGGACTACTGGGACCCCAGCCTCCAGGCGTGGCAGATGGCCTGGTCGGGGCACATCCTGCTGACCAACCCGGCGCAGCTGTGGCAGTCGAACACCTTCTTCCCGGAGTCCTGGAGCTTCGCCTTCTCCGACACCCTGCTCGGGTACGCCCCGGCGGGCATGATCGGCACCGGCCCCGAAGCCGCCGTGCTCCGCTACAACATCATGTTCGTGCTGGCCCACGCGCTCGCCACGCTCGGGGCGTACGCGCTGGCCCGGCAGCTCGGCGCTGGCCGGATCGGTTCCGCCGTGGCCGGGGCGAGCTTCGCGTACGCGCCGTGGCTGCTGGCCCAGGCCGGGCACCTGCACGTGATCTCCAACGGCGGCATCCCGCTGGCGTTGGCGATGCTCGCCCGGGGGCACGGCTGGTCGTTGCGGCACGGGTACCGTCCTGAGCGCCGGCACGACGGCTGGGTCTACACCGGCTGGTTGGTCGCGGCCTGGCAACTCAGTCTCGGCTTCGGCATCGGGCTGCCGTTCGCGTACTTCCTCGCCGGGACCGTGCTGGTCGCAGCCGTCACCTGGTTCCTGCGGCGATGGGTCGTCCGGCCGGTCAAGCGCCCGTTCGGCCGCCGGTTGCTGGTCGCGGACCTGGTCGGCGGCCTGCTCTTCGCCGGCGTCGGCGCGCTGCTTGCCATCCCGTTCTTCACGGTGGCGGAGGCGCACCCGAACGCGAAGCGCTCCATCGGCGACATCGCCGTCTTCTCGCCGCCGGCGAGCGGTTTCTTCACGGCGCCTGCCGAGTCGCGGGTCTGGGGCGGGCTGCACGAGGGGGCACGGGAGATGCTGCCCTGGCACCCGGAGATGACCCTGCTGCCCGGCTTCGTGCTCTACGCGCTCGCCGCCGGCGGGCTCTTCTTCTCCGTGTGGAAGTTGCGCCACCGGCTGCTGCTGCTCGCCGGGGTGGTGGTGACGATGGTGCTCGCCATGGGCACCCGGTTCTTCGACGGCACCTTCACCTACGTGCCGCTGTTCGAGCACGTGCCGGGCTGGAACGGCCTGCGTACGCCGGGTCGGCTGATGCTCTGGACGACGCTGCTGCTCGGGCTGCTCGCGGCGGGCGCGGTCAGCGCGTTCGCCACCCGGGTCCGGGAGGTCTACGCCGAGCGGATCCCCTCCTGGCCGAGCCCGTGGCTGCGGCTGGCCACCCTGCTGCCGCTGGTGCTGGTGATCGGCGAGGGGTTGAACTCCACGCCCCACCCGATCGTGCCGCCCCAGCCGGCGGCGATGCGGACCGTGGACGGGCCGTTGCTGGTGCTGCCGAGCAACCAGAGCCTCGACCAGCCGGTGATGCTCTGGTCCACGACCCGGTTCCAGGACGTGGTGAACGGCGGGAGCGGCTTCACGCCGCAGCAGCTCGACGACGTACGCCGGGTGACGCTCTCCTTCCCCGACCAGGTCAGCGTCGACTACCTGCGCGTCCTCGGGGTCCGCAACGTGCTGCTGATGCGCGACCAGATCGCCGGCACGCCGTGGGAGATCACCGTCGACGCACCGGTCGACGGGCTCGGCATCACCCGCGAGGAGATCGGCGACGTGGTCGTCTACCGGCTCTGACCGGCGTTCTCCCGGCCGTCGGGGTCGCCTCCGACGGCCGGGAGCGGTCAGACGGCGGCGGGCGTCGGCTCGGCCGGCACTTCGGGGCGGCGTCGCCAGCGGTCGAGCCAGGGCGCGTCCGGAGCGCCGTCGAACAGCCCGCCGTCCGGGTCGTCGGCGTAGGTCCGCCGCACCGGGTCGAGTTCGGGCCGCATGATCTCCCGGACGACCAGCACGCAGAGCACCACCACGGTGGTCAGACGCAGGGTCGACGCCAGCACGAAGACACCCTCCGGGAAGACCGGCTTGCTGGTCGCCACCCCGAGCAGCTCGCCGTAGAAGGCCACGAAGTAGCAGACCTCGGCCACCTGCCAGGCCAGGAAGGCGCCCCACTTCGGGCGGGCGAGCACCACCAGCGGCAACAGCCAGAGCACGAACTGCTGCGACCACACCTTGCTGAAGATCAGGAAGGCGGCGACCACCAGGAACGCGAGCTGGGCGAGCCGGGGCCGGCGCGGGGCCAGCAGCCCCAGCGCGGCCACGCCGAGGCAGGAAAGCCCGAAGAGGGCGTACGACAGGGTGTTCAGCGTCGGGATGTTGACGTTCAGCCACTCGAAGGGACCGAGGTCGGCGGGGTTGGTGCTGCCGAACTTCCCGTCCAGGTAGCGCCCGATATACCAGAGGGTGCCCCAGTCGATGGGCCGGGTCGAGTTCAGCTCGAAGAAGCGGTCCCAGTTCTCCCGGTAGGGAATGGCGACCGGCAGGTTCACGAGGACCAGGGAGACCAGGGCCGCGCCGAAGGCGGCGAGGGCGGCGCGGAGCCGCCCGGCGCGCAGCGCCAGCACCAGGATCGGGCCGAGGATGAACAGCGGCCACATCTTGGCCGCCCCGGCGAGACCGAGCAGGACGCCGGCCGCCAGCGGTCGGCTGCGGGCCCAGGCGAACAGGCCGAACGCGGCCAGGCCGATGGCTAGCAGGTCCCAGTTGACCGTGGCGGTGAGCATCAGCGCGGGGGCGAGCGCGAAGAGCGCGGCGTCCCATGGTCGGCGGCGGCGCAGGGCGAGGAGCACCGCCACCGTGGCGACCGCCAGCGCGCCGAGCACCAGCGCATTGAGGTTGTAGAACCACATGCCCTGGTTGAGCCCAGGGTCGTTCTGGCCGAGGGCGTGCACGGGCAGGCCGAGGGCGCCCATGAAGTAGCCGGTGAGGACCGGGTACTCGACGGGGTGGTCCTGGTAGGGGACCGCACCCTCGTTGAGCCGCTCGGCGTAGTAGAGCGCCAGCACGTCGGTGTAGCAGAACCGGGTGTACTGCACGTTGTTCTGCCAGGCGCCGTCCTGGCAGGGCGACTTCTGCACCCAGTGCAACGCCAGGGTCAGGCAGACCAGGGCCAGGACGATGCGGGTCGCCGTCCAGAACCGGCTCTCCCGCCCGGCGGGCCGGTCCAGGGCGACGGCGTGGTCGCCCAGCGGGCCGCCGATGGCGCCGGAGAGGCCCCGGACGAAGCCGTCGGAGCGGGACGGATGGTCAGGGGCACCGGCGTCGTCGATGCCTCGCGTCGACTGCGTGCTCATGAAGGTGCATCCTGCCGTACATCGGGCCTCCGCGTCCCCTCCCTCTCACGACACGTCGATACGCGGAACGCCGCCGGCGGCCGGAGAGGTGCTCCGGCCGCCGGCGGCGTTCGTCGATCAGTCGTTGTCCGGTCGGGGTGTCAGGCTCAGTAGCAGCCCGCCGCCGCCACCGTCCCGGCCGGGGCGCGGATCGGTCGGGGCGGTGGGACCGCCGGGGCCGCCGGGAGGGGTGCCGCCGCCGTTGTTGCCACCACCGTTGTTGCCGCCGGGGCAGAACAGGCCGAGCGGATCGCAGTTCGGCGGGCCCGGCGGAGGCGGCGGGGGCGGGGGCGCCTCACCGTTGCCGCTGTTCGGGTCGCCGACGTTCGCCGCGGGCGGGAAGTCCTTCTTCTCCCATTTCTTGGCCTTGTGTGCCTCGTCCATGAACCGTTCCCAGATGGTGCCCGGCAGGTTGCCGCCACTGATCTTGTCGCCGTTCTTCAGCTTGAGCGGCTTGCGGTCCTTGACGTTGCCGACCCAGACGGCGGTGGCGATCTGCGGGGTGTAGCCGATCATCCAGGCGTCGCCGTTGTCGTCGCTTTTCGCCTTGAGTTCCCAGGTGCCGGTCTTGGAGGCCGCCTTCCGGCCGTCGTCGAGCTTGTGGTTGACCCGCGCCGGGTACTGCTCCAGCACCGAGGTCACGTCCGCCACGACGTCCTTGTCGATGCGCTGCTCACCCTTGAGCGAACCCTCGTCGGCGATCTTCTTCCACTTGCCGGTCACCTCGTCCCGCTTCTCGACCGAGAAGAGGAAGTGAGCCTTGTGGTAGCGGCCCTGGTTGGCGAAGGTGGCGACCCCGTTGGCGTGGTCCAGGACGGTGATCGGGTACTGGCCGTAGCCGACGACGTGGAAGAACGGGTCCGGCGCGATGTCCTTCGGATCGGTCTTGGTGAGGTCGTAGCCCTTCGGCGGGTCGGTGTCCGACCGCCACATCATGCTGACGCCGGCCTTGGCCGCCATGTCGACGACCTTGTCGGGGCCGATGTCCTGGCTGACGTGGTAGAACGGCACGTTCAGCGACTTGAGGGTGGAGACCGTCAGGGTGCAGGAGTTGCCGCACTCGGGGTTGTCCACGCCGGCGTTGCTGACCTTGAACTTGGTGCCTTCGGGCGTGAAGGCCTTGCCCTTCCAGCGCGACTCGAGGGCCTTGCCCGCCTTGAGCGCCGCCGCCAGGGTGTAGATCTTGAAACTCGAGCCCGGCGGGTGACCGCCGTAGGGGTTGCCGGAGGAGTCGATGTTCTTGCCGGCGTAGTCGGTGCCGGTGCCGTTGTCGCCGCCGTAGTAGGCGAGCACGCGACCGTTCTTCGGATCGATGGCGACCACCGCCGCCATCAGGTTCGGCGGCTGGCCGGCGAGTTCCGACCCCTTGGTCTTGCGCTGGGCGGTCTCGACCGCCGCCTCCTGGATCTTCGTGTCGATCGTGGTGCGGATCTTGTAGCCGCCCGACATGAGCGCCTGGGAGCAGAGCGGCTTGGCGTCGGTGATCTGCTCCTCCTTGTCGACGCAGATGCCCTTGTCCCGCATCTCCTGCTTGACGTAGTTGATCACGTTGCCGTAGGGGGTGTTGACGCCGAAGTCGATGCCGGCGCCGCCCTGGCTCGGCTTCTTGGGCATCGGGTACTCGGCCAGCGTGGGCGCCGCTGGCTTGCCCGGGGCGTTCAGCCAGCCCTCGGCGACCATGCCGCTGATCACATACTCCCAGCGGGACTTGGCGTCGACCAGGTTGACGGCCGGGTCGTAGCCCTTGTGGCCCATCCCAGCCTCCGGCTGCTTGATCAGCGCGGCGAGGACCGCGCCCTCGGCCACGCTCAGCTTGTTCGCCGGCTTGCCGTAGTACGTCTGCGCTGCCGCCTCGATGCCGTGCGCGCCCCGCCCGAAGTAGATGATGTTCAGGTAGTGCTGCATGATCTGCGGCTTGGTGTACTCGTCGTTCAGCTTGGAGGCGAGGATCGCCTCCTTGACCTTCCGGGCGTAGGTGTCGTCCTTCAGGTTGTCGAACGCGTTGCGCGCGTACTGCTGGGTGATCGTCGAGGCGCCCTGCTTGCTGCCGCCGGAGACGTTGTTCCACGCGGCCCGGACGATGCCCTTGTAGTCCACACCCGAGTGCTCGTAGAAGTTGCGGTCCTCGGCCGCGGCGACGGCGTCCTGCACCCACTTCGGGATCTGGTCGATGGTGACCAGGGTCCGGTTCTGCGTGCCGACCTTCGCGATGATCGTCTTGTTGTCGGACGCGTAGAGGGTGGTCGCCTGCGGCGGCGTGGTGTCCTCCGGGAGGACCACGTTGGTCGAGTAGTAGGTGAAACCGACCACGCCGAGCCCGGCGAGCATGATGAACACGGCGAAGGCGGCGATCAGCATGTTGACCCGCTTGCGCTTCTTCGCCCGCGACGCACCGGCCGGGTTGCCCGCGCCGCGCCCGCGCCGGCCGGGGCCGGTCGGCCCGCCGGGCCCACCCGGGCCGCCTGCGGCCGGCGAGACGCTCGCCCGGGCCGAGGCCCGGCCGCTGACGCCGCCGACCGCCGCCGATCCGACACTGGCCCGTCCGGCCGGGGCGGCGCCTACGGCGGCGGAGCCCACCGAGGCGCGACCGGCCGGCCCGCCGGCCGCCGGGGAGACCGGCACCGACGCGCGACCCGTGCCCGGCGCCCGGCCCGCGCCGGGCGCCGGAGAGACCGGCACGGAGGCCCGGCCCGGCACCGCCCGGCCGACGGAGGCCGAACCCACCGAGGCGGAGCCCACCGGGGCGGAGCCGGCACGCGGCGGAACGGCCGCCGACGCCGAACCGGAACTGCCGCGCGGCGGAACGGCGGCCGAGCCGCCGACCGAGGCCCGTCCGCCGGCGGCGGCCCGGGGCGCGACCGAGGCGCGACCCGCGGGTGCCGTACCCTCCTGTGCAGCCGACCAGCCGCCCCCGGAGGCGTCACCGCCGGGGTCGCCGTGCTGGCCCGGAATCTGGGCCCGCCCGCGCGGGGAACTGGAATCGCCGTACGAGTTCATTCCTCACACCCTGCCGTCGCGGTGGGACGCGACTGCGCCGCCACCGGTTTGCCGTGAGATGGGACACCTGTCGAGGGCGGCACGGGGGTGCCGGTCGACCGGTGCCACTTGCGAATCAATCGGGCCAATCAGACCAACGATCCGTCGGTCTCCCCGGGCGTGCGTGCGCTGGCCGGGGTCGGCCGATCGAGCGAAGATCACCGTTGCGCCTCTCGCCTCCGTCGACTGCCCGCACCGTTGCCCGAGGCGGCCGCGCCGCCCACCGCGTCCTGCTCCTGCCCACCCTCCGGACTCCCGGTCAGGCCGTCCCGGCCGAGCAGGTACTGCTCGACGAGATGGTTCCAGTCGCAGCCGAGGCACACCTCCACCACGAAGACCTGGAACTCACGCACCGTCATCGCCAGCACCGGCAACTCGGCCAGTGTCCGGGCCTGGCCGGCGGACTGCTTGAGCTCGTCGCCGTAAATGTAGTGGACGTGGGTCAGGTTCTCGCTCCGGCAGATCGGGCACCGCTCGTCGGTCGGCTCACCGTGGAAGCGGGCGGCGTTCTTCAGGTAGGGCGAGGCGTCGCAGACGTCGTACGTGCCGACCCGGCCCGCGAGGAGCTCACGCAGCACCGCTCGCTTCCGGAGCGAGTAGTCGACTACCTGGCGCTGCGTACGCATGCGGAGAAGGGTACGCGGTCTCGTCGGACGGGGCGACCACGGTGACGATGCGTGACCGGAGAACCTCGGAGCGGGGGTTTGCCCTGATCACGGCGATCCGCTAGCGTGCGATGTATCGGTCCGATACATCGCGGCGGTTACCGCTCCGCGTAGAGGGTACAGAGAGGATGGCCCGTGCTCGAGCTCGCCATCCTCGGCCTCCTGCAGGAGTCTCCGATGCACGGCTACGAGCTGCGCAAGGAGCTGACCGCCAAGCTCGGTGCGATCAGGGCGGCGATCAGCTACGGCTCGCTCTATCCCACGCTGCGCAGGTTGCAGGCGGCGGGATGGATCACCGAGGCCGCGGAGGCACCCGCCACGGTCGAGGAGGTTCCCGCGCTGACCAGCCGACGAGGTCGGGTGGTCTACGAGATCACGGCGGAGGGGAAGGAACGCTTCGCCCAACTGATCGCGCAGACCGGGCCGGAGACGTACGACGACACGGGTTTCGGCGTGCACTTCGCGTTCTTCGCCCGGACCGACCAGGCGACCCGGCTCCGCATCCTGGAGGGTCGCCGGCGAAAGATCGAGGAACGCCGTGAGGGGCTTCGCGACGTGCTCGGCAGGGCGGCCGAGCGGCTCGACGCATACACGCTGGAACTGCAGCGCCACGGCCTGGACGCCTGTGAGCGCGAGGTCCGCTGGCTGGAGGAGCTCATCGCCAACGAGCGCTCCGGCCGTGCCCCGACGGTCCCGTCAACCGGGACGGCCGGCGGCCGACGAGAAGACAACAGCCCGCCTCCGCCTGGAGAGTCCAGGAAAGAGCGGCCGTGATGAAGAAGAAGGAGGCAGACGCTATGGGCTCCGTCCGCGTCGCCATCGTCGGTGTGGGTAACTGCGCCTCGTCCCTCGTACAGGGCGTGGAGTACTACCGGAACGCCGACCCGAACGACCGCGTCCCGGGTCTCATGCACGTCACCTTCGGCGACTACCACGTTTCGGACGTGCAGTTCGTCGCGGCGTTCGACGTGGACGCCAAGAAGGTGGGCATGGACCTCGCCGAGGCGATCGTCGCCAGCGAGAACAACACCATCAAGCTCTGCGACGTGCCGCCGACCGGCGTCACGGTGCAGCGCGGTCCGACCTTCGACGGTCTGGGCCAGTACTACCGCGAGATCGTCGAGGAGTCCGACGCCAAGCCGGTCGACGTCGCCCAGGCGCTGCGCGACGCGCAGGTCGACGTCGTGGTCTCGTACCTGCCGGTCGGCTCCGAGCAGGCCGACAAGTTCTACGCCCAGGCCGCGATCGACGCCGGCTGCGCGTTCGTCAACGCGCTTCCGGTCTTCATCGCCTCCGACCCGGAGTGGGCCAAGAAGTTCGAGGACGCGGGCCTGCCGATCGTCGGTGACGACATCAAGAGCCAGGTCGGCGCCACCATCGTGCACCGCGCGCTGGCGAAGCTGTTCGAGGACCGGGGCGTCGAGCTGCTGCGCACGTACCAGCTCAACTTCGGCGGCAACATGGACTTCATGAACATGCTGGAGCGCAACCGCCTGGTCTCGAAGAAGATCTCGAAGACCCAGTCGGTCACCTCGCAGATCCCGCACGAGATGAGCAAGAGCGACGTGCACATCGGCCCGTCGGACCACGTGCCGTGGCTGGACGACCGCAAGTGGGCGTACATCCGCCTGGAGGGTCGCTCCTTCGGCGACACCCCGCTCAACGCCGAGCTCAAGCTCGAGGTGTGGGACTCGCCGAACTCGGCCGGTGTCATCATCGACGCCGTCCGCGCCGCGAAGATCGCGCTGGACCGGAAGATCGGCGGCCCGATCCTGTCGGCCTCGTCGTACTTCATGAAGTCCCCGCCGGTGCAGTACGCCGACCACGACGCGCACGCCGCCGTCGAGGCGTTCATCGCCGGTGACGTCGAGCGCTGACGCGCCGACACTCCACCGTCCGGCAACTAACCGCCACACGTAACACCGCCGAGGGCCGGGTCCGCAAAGGACCCGGCCCTCACGCGTTCAGTCCAATGTCTTGTGCGGCGACCATACCTATTCATTCCTCCAACGGAGACCCAGGTTCTCGGGCCAGCGGCAAACGCCGGCACGCCAGTCATCCTCAACTTCGATGTCCGGAAGGGGTGTCCAAGAGCCCCTTCGGCCTATACGATCTGAATCCAAGTGATCACCCACTGTGAACGCCAGGGAGAATCATGCGAGTAAAGAGGTTCGTCGGAAGTATTTTGAGCGCTGGTGTCATGCTCACCACAATGGTGGTGAGCGCTCCCGCCGCAAGCGCCGCCACGGCCTATGGGTGCGGCTACCCTCAAGTCTGTTTCTACAAGACCAAGGCGGACTGGGACGCACGCCGATGGACGGCCGCCTACAAAGACATCACCAACTACAACCAGGTGTTAGGGTCCAGCGCGGCCGGCTCCTACGCAGTCTACAACTCGCGAAACGACGACGGTGCGTTCCTGAGATTCGCTATCGGCACCTCCCACTGTCTGCTGCCCAACGAAAAAATGACCAACATCACCAACTCTTACGTCGAGACAATCAGAATTTACGACTCCGCCTCCTGCTAAGAACGAGGTCGAGCCGCAACAAAACCGCCGAGGGCCGTATTGCTGGGCCGGCCCTCGGCGGTTTGGGCCCACCTAATCTCAGGCACAGCCGCAGCGTCATACCCCGGACCAGGCGTGTCGCAGGGCGACCCCGGCCTCCAACTCCAGCAGCTTCACCTTGCGGTCCAGGCCGCCGCCGAAACCGACCAGCTTGCCGCCGGCGCCGACGATCCGGTGGCACGGCACGAGCACCGGGATCGGGTTGCGGTTACAGGCCACCCCGACCGCGCGGGCGGCACCCGGGTCGCCGAGCCGGCGGGCCACCTCGCCGTAGGTGAGCGTCTCCCCGTACGGGATGCGGGTCATCTCCCGCCAGACGCCCCGTTCGAAGTCGGACCCGCCCGGTGCGGCCAGCGGCACCGCGAACCCGGTCAGCTCGCCCGCGAAGTACGCCCGCAGCTCCGCCAGCGCCTGTCGGGCCGCCTCGTCGCCCGGCTCCTCGGCGGCTGCGTCGACCCGGCCGAAGTGGGCCCGGCACACGTGGGTGCCGTCGGTGGCGACGGAGAACTCGCCGATCGGGGAGTCGAGCACGGTCCAGCGCATCCCCCGATTGTCCCCCGGCGCCCCGACAGGGCCTCCCGCCCGGGCCGCCGGGCGGGCCACTGTGCATCCGGGCTGCCGACGAGAGACGTCCGGCCGGACGCTCCTATGCCGCGTCAAGTGGCTGGGGTGGGGTTTCGAGGCGTCGGTAGAGCTCTCGGGCGACGTAGCGTTTGAGGCAGCGTTTGATCTCTCGGTCGGTTTTGCCTTGGGCGCGGCGGCGGTCGGCGTAGGCGCGGGTGCGTTCGTCGCGTTGTAGGCGGGTCAGGACGACGGTGTGCAGGGCCCGATTGAGTTGGCGGTCGCCGCAGCGGTTGAGGCGGTAGCGGACTGTTTTGCCGGAGGACGCGGGGATCGGGGCGGCGCCGGCGAGCATGGCGAACGCGGCGTCGTTGCGGCAGCGTCCGGGGTGCGACCAGGCGGTCAGTACGGTGGCGGCGACGATCGGGCCCACGCCGGTCAGCTGCATCAGGTCCGGTCGCCAGGAGCGGATGATCGTGCGGATCGCTTTTTCGTGTTCGGCGGCTTCGGCTTCGAGGAAGCGGACGCGGCGGGCGAGGTCCCGCAGCACGGTCAGGCAGGTGAACACCTCCACGTCGGCGTTGGTGGTGGGGCGCAGCCGGCTCGCGGTGGTGAGCATGAGGCGGGTGCTCTGGCTGCGGAATCGGGCCCGCACCACCTCAGGTGAGGTGATCACCAAAGCGTGCAGTTGTCGCTGAGCGGTGGCGCTGGCCTCGACGGCGGCGCGTCGGGCGGTCAGCCGTGCCTGCAACGCCGCCCGTTCGGGGCCGGTCTTGGGCTGTGCCAGCCGGGTGCGGGCCAGAGCGTCGCGGGCAGCGCGTTCGGCGTCAATCGCGTCGGACTTCGCCCCGCCACGGCGGGCTGGTCGCAGTGGCCGGTCCAGCTCGACGACCAGCTCACCGGCGTCGGTCAGGTGCCGGGCCAGGCCGGCCCCGTAACCGCCGGAGCCTTCCAGCGCCCACGCCCGCAGCCCCGAATGCTGCCCGGCCAAGGTCATCAGTTCGGCATAGCCGTCCGGGTCGGCGCTCACCGTGGCCCTGGCGAGTACTCCGCCGGTGCGGGTGTCGAGCAGCGCGGCGGTGTGGGTGTCTTTGTGCGTGTCGACGCCGATGACGACCTCGACCAGTTCTGTCAGCATGGACATGCGTTCTGTCCTCACCGTGGGGACGCAAGGGTCCGGTCCGGTGCGGAGATGGCAGGACTGTGATGAGACACGCCAGCCGCTAACTGGCGGTCAAGCTCCTGATCAGGCCAAACGTCTCCCGCCGGGCCGGCGCCGGCAGCAACGGGTGGACAAGTCCGCGCGAAGGCACAAAGCCAGTCAGAGCAAGAGTCACACCCACCGCTGCCAGCCATCAGCCCATCACGTACGGGCCGACCCCGCCATGCTCACAGTCAGAGCAGGGTGAAGCCGAGCAGCAGGGCACCGGCGCTGAGGCTGGCACCGCCCGCCACGGTCAGCCAGATCAGCTTGTTCGGCTTCGTGTCCTGCGGGCGGGCCACCGAGAGGAAGAAGCCGAGTGGCATCAGGATGGGCGCGGCCACGAGCAGGGCGCGAATGAGCGTACGGGTGCCGTCGGACGCGTCGGCCTGGTCCACGTATGGCAGGACGGCCAGGGCGAAGAGGACCAGCACCCCGGCGTGCGCGTGCCCGGCCGTCCAGAGCCCTCGGCGCACCGGATTGTCCAGGTAGCCGGCCTTGCGCCGGGTGAGGTGCATGAGCAGGGTCAGCCCGCCGTACGCGATCGTGACGACGGTGATCAGCAGGATGCCGGCGGTGGTCAGGGTTGCCGAGGACACGGGCACCTCCTTCTTGTCGATGTCAAGATTGGCGTTCCGCTCGAATCTTGTCAACAGCTAGATTGCTGGCGGGGGCAAAGTTCGAACGCCGGGGGGCGTCAGAGCTACCGGAGGTGGGCGGTGACCGAAGGGACCGACGGGGAGTTCACCGCGTTCGTCAACGAACGGGGAAACGTCCTGCTGCGCATCGCGTACGCCCTGGCCGGCGACCAGCACGGCGCCGAGGATCTGCTGCAGAACGCGCTGGCCAAGGCGTACGCCCGGTGGCCCCGCATCCGCGGCGACGCCGAGCCGTACGTGCGACGGATCCTCTACCACGACCAGATCTCCGGGTGGCGGCGCCGGTCCCGGCGGCCGGAGGTTCCGGTCGCCGTGCTGCCCGAGCGGGTCGGGAGCCGGGACAGCGGGCAGGACGCCGACCTGCGGATGCTGCTGCGCGACGCGCTGCTGTCACTGCCGCCCCGGCAGCGCGCCGTGCTGACCCTGCGCTACCTGGAGGACCTCAGCGTCGAGCAGACCGCCGCGCTGCTCGGCTGCCGGGCCGGCACGGTCGCCAGCCATGCCTCGAAGGCGCTGGCCAGACTGCGGCAACTGGTACCCGCCCTCGACGACAGCGTCACGGAGGAGGTCCCATGAACGGCTCCGGGGAGGACATCCTGCGTTCCGCCGTACGGGAGATCGCGGCCGAGGCCCGGGCGGTGCCCGACCTCGCCGACCGGGCCCTGCGCCGGGGCCGACGGCTGCGTCGCCGTCGCCGCACGGCCGCGGCCGGCGGCGCCCTCGCGGCGCTGGTCGCCCTCGTCGGGCCGTACGTCTGGCTGCGCCCCGGAGCGACCCAGGACACGGCCGCCGGTGCGCCGGTCGTCACCTTGGCGGCGACGGTGTCGGCCGCCCCTCGCACGATGCCCGTCGTCCCCGCGCCGACCGGCGACTGGACGCACGCCGTCGTGTCGCTGCCCGGCGGCTGGGTGCTGACCGGCGCCACCTCCACCGGCACCCCCGCCGAGCGTGGGTACGCCCTGGACCGCGAACGCGGCCGGTACGTCGCCGCCGACCGTCGGTACGAGGAGACCTGGGCCGCGCCCCGGGGCGGGACCGCCGCCGTCGTCGACTACGAACGCGCCGGCCAGATCGGCCTGCTCGACCTGGGCGACGGAACGGTCCGCTGGGTCCGCACCGGCAGCCACATCATGACCCCGCACTGGTCGCCCGACGGGCGGCGGCTGGCGCTGACCCTGCTGGACAAGGAGAGCGCCCGGTTCTCCCTCGGCGTGCTCGACGCGGTGACCGGCGCCTACCGCACCTTCCCGGTGGACACGGACCGCTACTTCTGCACCGACCAGTGCTTCTTCACCTGGGCCCGGGACGGCCGGGAGGTCGTGCTCCAGCAGACCGACCCCGACACCCCCCGCTCGGAGTCCCGGCCGCACGCGCGGCGGGGCGTGCAGTTCTTCTCCGCCAGCGACGGCCGGCCGACCCGGTTCGTGCCCGTCCCCGGCGACCCCGCCGGCCCCTGGTCGTGGTCGCCGGACGGCCGGCTCGTGGTGATCAAGGGCCAGGACGGCCCGGAGGTGGCGGAGGTGGCGACCGGACGGGTGATCGGCCCGGCTCCCGCCCAGGACGCCGTGTGGGTCGCCGACGACCGGCTGCTGCACCGCGTCGGCTGGACGGCCGAGATGGCGCTGGTCGACCTCGACGGACGGGAACTGGCGCGGCAGGCCCTCCCCGCGTCGCTGGCGGTCAACCTGACCTTGGCGGTGGCGCCCCGCTGAGCGGCCCGGCCGAACCGCCGACGCCCCGGTCGACGTTTGCGGGGCACCGATACCGTGCAGGCCGTGGCCACGGGGACGCTGATCTTCCTCATCATCGGCGGCGCAGGCGTCGCGGTCCTGGCGCTCGCCCTGCTCGGCGGCGAGCTGCTCCATCTCGGCAATCCGGAATTCGACGGTCCGGTGTCGGTGGAGGCGGTCGCCGGGTTCACCGGCGCGCTCGGCTTCGGCGCCGCGATCGTCAACGAGCTGATCGGTGGGCGTACCCCGGGCATGATCGCGGTGGCCCTGGCCGGCGGCGTCGTCGCGGCCGTGCCCACCGCCTGGGCCGCGTCCCGGCTGAGCCGGGCGGCCCGCGACATGCGCACCGATCCCACCCCCACCCGCCACCACCTGGTCGGCGCGCTCGGCCTGGTGGTCACCCCGGTGCCCGCCGACGGCTACGGCGAGGTCCGGGTCCGGGTGGCGGGCCAGCCGGTCAAGCTCAACGCCCGCGCCGACCGACCGATCCCGGTCGGCGCCCAGATCTTCGTGGTCGAGGCGCTCAGCGAGACCAGCGTGCACGTCGAGACCTACTGAACCCCCTCGTAAAGAAACAGGACGGTCACATGCCCCTTCTCATCGCCATCGGCGGCGCGGTCCTCCTCGTCCTCGTGCTCGTGCTCTTCGTGCTCTCCCGGATCAAGGTCGCCGGGCCGAACGAGGCCTTCATCGTCACCGGCCGCAAGGGCCGCACCACGCAGACCGCCGACGGCGGCCGGTCGACCGACAACTCCGGGCAGAAGGTCGTGCTCGGCGCGTCAGTGTTCGTCCTGCCCGTGGTGCAGAAGCTCCAGTCGCTCGACCTGTCCAGCCGGCGGATCGACGTCGGCATCAAGGGCGCGGTCAGCAAGCAGGGCATCCGCGCCGACCTGCACGGCGTCGCGATCGTCAAGGTCGGCGGCACCGAGGACGCCATCCGCGCCGCCGCGCAGCGCTTCCTGCACCAGCAGGACGAGATCGAGGACTTCACCCGGGAGGTGCTGGCCGGCGCGCTGCGCTCGATCGTCGGCCGGCTCACCGTCGAGGAGGTCATCCGGGACCGGGCGGCGTTCGCCAGCGCGGTCGCCGAGGAGGCCGAGCACTCGATGACCAACCAGGGCCTGGTTCTGGACACCTTCCAGCTCCAGGACATCCTGGCCGAGGGTTCCTACCTCCAGGACCTGGGCCGGCCGGAGGCGGCCCGGGTGCTCAAGGACGCGGCCATCGCCGAGGCGCGGGCCCGGCAGCAGGCCGAGCAGGAGCGGCTGCTCGCCGAGGAGGCCATCGCCGAGGCCAACCGGAACCTGTCGCTGAAGCAGGCCGCCATCCAGGCGGAGATCGACGCGGCCAAGGCGAAGTCCGCCGCCGCCGGCCCGCTGGCCCAGGCCGAGCGGGACCAGGCGATCCTCTCCGAGCAGCAGAAGGTCGCCGAGCGCAACGCCGAGCTCAAGCAGCGTCAGCTCGACACCGAGGTGCGCAAGCCGGCCGACGCCGCCCGGTACAAGGTGGAGCAGGAGGCCGAGGCGTCCCGCAACGCGGCCGTGCTGAACGCCGACGCGCAGCGCCAGGCCGTCATCGCCGCCGCCCAGGCCGCCGCCGAGCAGGCCCGGCTCACCGGTGAGGGCGAGCGGGCCCGCCGGGCCGCGCTGGCCGAGGCCAACGCGATCGAGGGCGCCAAGGAGGGTGAGGCCGAGCAGCGCCGCCGCTCCGCCATCGCCGAGGCGGTCGAGCGGGAGGGTGCGGCCGAGGCCGCGGCCATCCTGGCCAAGGGGCAGGCCGAGGCCGACGCGATGGCCCGCAAGGCCGAGGCCTTCGCGGCGTACGGCGAGGCCGCCGTGCTGGACCTGCTGGTCAAGGTGCTGCCGCAGGTGGTCGAGGCGGCCAGCGCCCCGATCGGCGCGATCGACAAGATGACGGTCATCTCCACCGACGGCGCCTCGTCGCTGACCAAGTCGGTGGCGGGCAACGTGGCCCAGGGGCTCCAGCTCGGCAGCGACCTGACCGGCATCGACCTCGCCGGCCTGCTGGGGAAGCTCGGCTCGGCGGCGTCGACCCCCGGCAACGGCAAGCCGCCGGTCGACGGCACGGCGGTCGAGACCCGCTGACGCGAAGCGGCAGCGGTCGCATCCGCTGTGCGACAGGGCGCCGTCCCCGGCCGGGGGCGGCGCCCTTCTCGTCCCGTCGGCGCGGCCCGCGTCGGACCGGCTCGTGAAGGTCGACGTGGTCGGTGCCGGCTCCCGTGGCGCCTGGCGGGACTACTCGACGATGCCCTCGTCGCGGGCCCAGCGCAGCAGCTCCGCCTCGGCCTCGTCGCGGTCCAGCGGGCCGCGCTCCAGGCGCAGCTCCTTGAGGTGCTTCCAGGCCTGTCCGACGACGGGTCCCGGCGGTACGCCCAGCAGCTCCATGATGGCGTTGCCGTCCAGGTCGGGCCGGACCCGCGCCAGGTCCTCCTCGGCGGCGATCCGGGCGATCCGCTCCTCCAGCGCGTCGTAGTCGGCGGCGAGCTGGGCCGCCTTGCGCCGGTTGCGGGTGGTGCAGTCCGACCGGGTCAGCTTGTGCAGGCGCGGCAGCAGGTCACCGGCGTCGGCGACGTAGCGGCGCACCGCCGAGTCGGTCCACTCGCCCCGGCCGTAGCCGTAGAAGCGCAGGTGCAGCGCCACCAGCGCGGTGACCTTGGAAGTGATCTCCTTCGGGTAGCGCAGCGCCTTCATCCGGGCCTTGGTGAGCCGGGCGCCGACCACCTCGTGGTGGTGAAAGCTGACCCGGCCGTCCGAGCCCACCGCCTTCGTCGCCGGCTTGCCGACGTCGTGCATGAGCGCGGCCATCCGCAGGACGAAGTCCGGCCCCTCGGTCTCGTACGAGACGGCATTGCTCACCACGGTCAGGGTGTGCTCGTAGACGTCCTTGTGCTGGGCGTGCTCGTCGATCTCCAGCTTGAGCCCGGTCAGCTCCGGCAGGAAGCGCTCGGCGAGCCCGGTGTCGACCAGCAGCCGCAGCCCGGTGATCGGGTCCGCGCCGCAGAGCAGCTTGGTGAACTCGTCGCGGATCCGCTCGGCCGTGATCCGGTCCAGGTCGCCGGCCATCCGGGTCATCGCCGCGTACGCGTCGGGGTGCACCGCGAAGCGCAGTTGGGCGGCGAACCGGGCGGCGCGCAGCATCCGCAGCGGGTCGTCGCCGAACGACTCCGCCGGGGTGCCCGGGGTGCGGATCACCTTGGCGGCCAGGTCGTCGAGCCCGCCGTGCGGGTCGGTGAACCGGTGCTCGGGCAGGCTGACCGCCATCGCGTTGATGGTGAAGTCGCGCCGCCGCAGGTCCTCGGCGAGGTCGGTGCCGTACTCGACGACGGGGTTGCGGCTGACCTGGTCGTAGGACTCGGCGCGGAAGGTGGTGATCTCCAGGCGCAGCCCGTCGCGCTGGCACCCGATGGTGCCGAACTCCCGACCGGTCTCCCAGATCGACTCGGCCCAGCCGCGCACGATGCGCAGGGTCTCGTCGGGGTGCGCGTCGGTGCAGAAGTCGAGGTCGTCGCCGAGGCGGCCGAGCAGGGCGTCGCGTACCGAACCGCCCACCAGGTGCAGCTCGTGGCCGGCCCGCGCGAACCGGCGGCCCAACTCGTCGGCGACCGGGGAGACCCGGAGCAGTTCGGCGACGGCGTTGCGCTGTGCGGCGGTGAGTTCGCGGCGGTCGGCGGGGTGGGGAGCGGAGGCTTCGGACATGGGAGCGCCAGACTATCGGTCCCGGCGGGGATGCGGTCCGCCGGGCGCGGGTAACAGGTGGCCGTTGACTATCGTCTGTGACGTGCGGGCCGTGCCCCGGCTCCGACGTACCTCTCTGCCTTGGAGGCGACAAGATGAGCGGCGGTCTCTACCGCAGCGCGAACGCCGCCCAGGGCGGCGCCGCGCCCGGCCGGCCGTCGGACGGCGCCACGTTCATCTCCGCCGAGCCGCTCAACCAGCCGGCCATGGAGTCGACCGCGCCGCCGCAGGAGCAGGTGGGCGAGGCCAGCGCCGCGGCCAACAGCGCGGTGATGGCCATGGGCAGCCTCGTCAGCCGCGGTACGGGCTTCCTGCGCAACCTGGTGATCGCGGCGGCGCTCGGCGGCGCGCTGGTTGGTGACGCGTACACCACCGCGCAGATCCTGCCCGGGATGGTCTACGAGTTCCTGCTCGGCGGCGTACTCACCAGCGTGTTGATCCCGATGCTGGTGCGCCGGCGCAAGTCGGACGCGGACGGCGGCCAGGCGTACGCCCAGCGACTGCTCACCCTGGCGGTCCTCGCCCTCGGCGTGGCCGCGTTGTTGGCAGTGCTGTCGGCATCGTGGTTGACCATGCTCTACGGCAGCGGTGAGTCGGCCGGCGAATATTCGAAGTTGGTCACGGCGCTGGCCCGCCTGATGCTGCCGATGATCTTCTTCTCCGGGTTGAGCGCGCTGATCAGCGCGGTGCTCAACACCCGGGGTCACTTCGCCGCCCCCATGTGGGCGCCGATCCTGAACAACCTGGTGGTGATCGCCACCGCCGGCCTCTACATCGCGATCTTCGGCGCGGACATCATCGACCCGGGCGAGATGACGACGGGGCGGATCCTGCTGATCGGCGGCGGCACCCTGCTCGGCGTCGCCATCCAGGCCGCCGGCCTGCTGCCGGCGCTGCGCAAGGTCGGCTTCCGCTGGAAGCTGCGCTTCGACTTCCGCGAGCTGGGCCTGCGCGAGCTGGGCCGGCTCGGGGCGTGGATGTTCTGCTACGTCGCGGTCAGCCAAATCGGCCTGATCGTGCTGTTCAACCTGCTGAACCGGGCGGGCAGGGAGAACGCCGCCGGCCCGCTGATCTACAACAACGTCTTCCTGCTGCTGATGACGGCGCACGGCATCATCGCCGTCTCGATCATCACCGCGCTGATGCCCCGGATGAGCGCCGCCGCCGCCGACGGCCGGTACGCGGACGTGGCCGCCGACCTGTCCCGGGGCACCCGGACGGTCACCGCGGTGCTCGCCCCGATCGCGGTCTGCTACGCCGTGCTCGCCTCCCCGATCTCGTTCGCCCTGTTCCGCTGGGGCGCCTTCGACGAGCGCAACGCCACCGCCACTTCCGTGGTGCTGCTCGCCGCCGCGCTCGCCCTGGTGCCGTTCGCGGTCAGCCAGCTCTTCACGTTCGCCTTCTACGCCCTGCCGGACACCCGCACCCCGGCGCTGATCAACATTCCGGTGGTGGCGCTGCGCATCGGGGTGCAGATCGTGCTCTTCGCGGTCTTCTCGGCAAGCTTCGCCGGCGCCGGCATGATGATCGGCAATGCCGTCTCCTACCTGGCCGCCGCGATCGCCTCCGCTTGGCTGCTACGCCCCCGGGTGGGTCGGATCGGCCTCGGCGAGATCATGCGCACCGGCGCGCGGGTCGCGGTCGCGGCGCTCGGCGCGGCGGTGGTCGGCCTGATCGTGGTCAAGCTGCTGCCCGGCGACGACACGCCGAGCCGCCTGGAGGCCGTCGGCCAGCTCGTGGTCGGTGGCGCGGTGATCGGCGGGACGTACCTCGGGCTGGCGATGGTCCTGCGGATCGGCGAGATCACCGAGGTCGTGGGCATGGTCCGCCGCCGGTTGGGCCGCTGACCGAAGCCCGACTCCGAAGCGGCGGGCGTCCTGCGGGCGGACTGCACTCTCTGTCAACGAGGATCACCAGCCTGGGGATGCGCCTGTGGATAACTCCGCTATTCACCGCTCAGACACCGAAAGGGCCTGTGGATAACCAGCCGTACGGCTGAGCATGGTGGCCCGCTCGGGGGGAACCCGGCGGCGTCGGCGCGATCGCCGCGTTGGCCCGCCCCCTCCCTGTGGGTGCTTGCGGTCAACCTCTAGATTGGCCAGTACATGTGCAAGCAACGTGGCTGACAACGGTAGCAACCGGACAAGTCGGCCGCCTGCCGGCAGCTCGGCCCGGGAGCGGCGCGAAGATGACATGTCGGGGAGACGGCCAACCCGGGTAAGGTCGCTCTCGACGGGTACGGCAGGCGCCGGCGCTCCGCGTCGACACCGGTCGGCCGGTTCCTTCGAAGGCAGAGCGGGAAGCCACATGCCCAGCAGCGCGGGTCCATCGATCGACACGATCACCGAGGGAGGACGGGTGACCCAGGTCGGCGAAGGTCAGGAGGCGGAGGAGAGCGCTCCTCAGGTCATGACCTTCGGTGCTCCCACGGCCGGTGAGATCCTCGCCGAGCGTTACGAGCTGGTCGAGCACATCAACAACGACAGTGCGGGTCGACTGGTCTGGCGCGGGGTCGACGTCATCCTGCGCCGTCCCGTCGCGGTCGTGCTGCGCTACCCCGGTGGCGACTCGGCCACCGAGATGCTCCAGGGCGCCGTCGCGGCCAGCCGCGTCATCCACCCCAACCTGGTCGGCGTCTACGACGCGATCGACGAGGCCGATCGGGCGTACGTGGTGCGGGAGTGGGTCGACGGGCAGTCGCTGCGCGAGCTGGTCACCGACGGGCCGCTGGACCCGGCGCGCGCCACCACCATCGGCAACGCGGTCGCCAGCGCCCTCGCCGCGGTGCACGCCACCGGCATGGTGCACGGCAACGTCCACCCCGGCACGGTGATGATCAGTGACGACGGCCGGGTGGTGCTGGCCGACGCGCGCACCGACGGCGCCGACAGCCGGCAGAGCGACGTCCGCGCGATCGGCGGGGTCCTCTACTTCGCCCTGACCGGGCACTGGCCGCACGCCGAGGCCCCGCTGCGTGGCGCCACCGCCGGCCACGGGCGGGCCGCCATCCCCGACGCCGTACGCGACGCGGGCGGCGCCCTCGCCGCCCCCCGGCAGGTGCGGGCGGGTGTGCCCGCGTACCTCGACGACCTCACCATGGACCTGCTCGACGCCGAGATCGAGCCGCCCTCGTCGGACGTGCTCGCGGCCGAGCTGGCCCGGCTGGACGTGCCGGCCGACGAGCAGTTCCTCGACAACGGCGGCCCGCTGCGCTTCACGGCCGACACGGGCGAGGAGCCGTCGCCACTCGCCGCCGCCGGCGGACGCAAGGTCGCGATCGGCATCGCCGGCCTGCTCGCGGTCGCCCTGGTCGGGCTGCTTATCGGCATCACCGCCCTGGGCGGCGGTGACGACGGCCCACAGCCCAACCCGGTCGCCGCGCCCTCGTCGAACGCGCCCGCCGGCGACGCCACCCCGGCCGCCGTCACGGCCGGGCCGTTGAAGATCAGCAATGCCCGGATCATCGACCCGGAGGGCGACCGGACCGAGGTCAGGAACGCCGACAAGGTGTTCGACGGGGATGTGGACGAGGGTTGGGAGACCCAGACCTACAAGGGTCGGGCCAACTTCGGCAACCTCAAGAAGGGCATGGGGGTCTGGGTCGACCTCGGCGGCGAGCACACGGTCAAGTCCGTGCAGGTCATTCTCTCCGCGCGGGGCGCGTCCGCCCAGCTCTATGCCGGCACCACCGACCGGCCGTCGTCGTCCTCGGGCGACGCCCAGCTCTTCGCGGACTACAAGAAGACGGCGATCGGCCAGCCGTTCGAGGAGCACGAAGGCACCAAGATGACCTTCAACGGCTTCAACGCCGACGTGAAGTACCGCTACCTGCTGTTCTGGATCACCGAGCTGCCCGCGAGCGACGGTGGCTTCAAGCTCGGCGTCCAGGAGATCACGGTCCAGGGATCGTGAGGCGGCCACCGCGCTCCGGGCACCGCATCCGCCGGACGTGGTGATGGGCGTACGCGGGGAACGGGTGACCGGTGGACCAGCGGGTCCGCCGGTCTCGTCGTCGGCGTCGCCACCCGGGGCGGCGGACCTCGACCTCCTGCACGCCCACGTGGCCGGCGATCCGCACGCCTTCGCCGAGCTCTTCCACCGCCACCGGGACCGGCTCTGGGCGGTGGCCCTGCGCACGCTCGGCGACCGCGAGGAGGCCGCCGACGCCCTCCAGGACGCCCTGCTGTCCGCCCACCGCGCCGCCGGCCGTTTCCGGGGCGACTCGGCGGTCACCACCTGGCTGCACCGGATCGTGGTGAACGCGTGCCTGGATCGGATCCGCCGCCGCCAGGCGCACCCGACGGTGCCGCTGCCGGACGGGGTCCGGGACACCGATTCCGGCACCGGGGGCGTCGAGCCGGCGGCACCCGTCCAGGACCACGACACGGCGCTCGTGGTCCGGCAGGCGCTCGCCGAGCTGCCGCCCGAGCAGCGCGCGGCGCTGATCCTGGTCGACGTGCAGGGCTACCCCGTCGCCGAGGTGGCCCGGATCCTCAACGTGGCCGAGGGGACGATCAAGAGCCGGTGCGCCCGGGGCCGGGCCCGCCTGGCGACGCAGCTCGGGCACCTGCGCCCCCGCCCCGCGACGCAGCAGACGGAGCCGCGGTCCACCCCGCAGCGGGCGGAGCCGGCCCCGACGACGGATCCGAACGTGCCGGCCGTCACCCGAGGGAACCCGCGGTCGCCCGAGGGCGTCCGATCGGGGTCGGGACGGTCCCGGCGGGATCTCCACCAGGAGGACGCGTGACTGCCGGGGGGTACAGGGAGGTCGACCACGACCTGCTCGCCGACTACCTCGGCGGGGCGCTGGACGGCACCCCGGACGAGGATCTCGTCGCCCGACTGGTCGACGAGGACGCCGACTGGGCGCAGGCGTACGCGCTGCTGGCCCCGGTCGTGGCGGACGTCCGTGCGGACCTGGCCGCCTGGGGCGCGTCCGCGCCCGAGATGCCGGCCGACGTCGCCGATCGGATCGTCGCCGCCCTGGCCCACGCCACCGCGTCCGACCCCGGCACCGTGGACTCCGCCGCTCCGCACCCATCCGAGCCGGGCCGCCGTGGGTCGACGGAGGACGCGGCGTCCGCCGAGGAACGGCCGGAAGGACAGCCGGCGGTCAGAACGGGCCTCGGGGCGGTGCCGACGCAGCCGCTCGGCGGGTCCGGGAGACGTCCTGCCGGCGTACCCCCGTCGGAGCCCGGCCGCGGCGGGGCCACCGGGCCGGGCCGACGGCGGCGTCGCTGGACCCGGCTGGCCGGGCCGGTCGCGCTGGCCGCCGTGTCGATCGCGGCGGTCGGCCTCGGCGTCAGCCAGCTCACCGGGGACCAACAGACGGGCGGAGCCGCGGACACGGCGTTGCCCGGGGCCGTGCCCCATGAGGACGCCGGCCCCGCCGCCGCCACGCCGTTCCGGATCTCCGGCGAGCCGTCGGTGCGCAGCGGGACGGACTACACGCCGGAGTCCCTGGCCGCCCTTCCGTCGTCGCCGAAGTCACGGCCGTTCACCGGCGGTCCGTCGGTGGAGCAGCCCGGCGTCCAGGCGGAGGGCGGGCGGCTGCCCGGCTCCGTCACCGGGCTCGACCGGCTCACCGACCCCGCCGCGCTCGGCGCCTGCATCGGCGAGATCAAGGCCGAGCACGGCCGGGGCGCGCTGGTGGTCGAGGTGGTCGACTACGCCCGGTTCCAGGGCCGCCCGGCGCTGATCGTGCGCTTCACCGACGCCACGGGAGCGCACTGGGCCTGGGCGAGCGGGCCGGAATGCGGTGTGCCCGGGTCCGGCTCGGACAGCCGCTACCGCACGCGGGTAGGGTGAATTCGCGGTCACCGGGCGTTTGACCGTCCACGTGACCTGACCCACCGGATGACCGGCTCGGGAATCCCCGGTTCGTACGATGACGTTCTGCACATCGAAGTGCCGGCACCGAGGGGCGTCGGCATCGGATCGGCATCGGTGCGCGCCGATGGCGAACAACACAATCGGGAGACGGCAGTGGACGAGGTCCGCAACCTGATCATCATCGGCTCCGGGCCGGCCGGTTACACGGCGGCGGTCTACGCGGCGCGCGCCAACCTCAAGCCGCTCATCATCGAGGGCGTGCAGTCCGGCGGTGCGCTGATGACGACGACCGAGGTGGAGAACTTCCCCGGTTTCGCCGACGGCATTCTCGGCCCCGAGTTGATGGACAACATGCGCAAGCAGGCCGAGCGGTTCGGCGCGGAGTTCCTCACCGACGACGTGACGCGGGTCGAGCTGAAGGACACCGGCAGCCTGGGTTCCGACGCCGTCAGCACCGTCTGGGTGGGCCAGACCGCGTACCGGGCCAGGGCGGTCATCCTCACCACCGGCTCCGCGTGGCGCCCGCTCGGCGTGCCCGGCGAGCAGGAGTACCTGGGCCACGGCGTCTCGTCCTGCGCGACCTGTGACGGCTTCTTCTTCCGCAACCAGCACATCGTGGTCGTCGGCGGCGGTGACTCGGCGATGGAGGAGGCCAGCTTCCTCACCCGGTTCGCCGACTCGGTCACCATCATCCACCGCCGGGACTCCTTCCGGGCCAGCAAGATCATGGCCGAGCGGGCACTGAGCAACGACAAGATCAAGGTCGAGTGGAACACCGTGGTCGAGGAGATCCTCGGCGACGACGGCAAGGTCTGCGGGGTGCGGGTACGCAACACGCACACCGGCGAGTCCAAGGTCCTCGACGTCACCGGCGTCTTCGTGGCCATCGGTCACGACCCGCGCAGCGAGCTCTTCCGGGGGCAGGTGGAACTCGACGACGAGGGCTACGTGAAGGTCCAGGCGCCCAGCACCCGGACCAGCGTGCCCGGCGTCTTCGCCGCCGGCGACCTGGTGGACCACACGTACCGGCAGGCGATCACGGCCGCCGGCACGGGCTGTGCCGCCGCGCTGGACGCAGAGCGCTTCATCGCCACGCTGCAGGGCTGAACAACCGAAACACATCCCGGAGGAGGGTCATAGTGGGAGCAACGAAGTCGGTCACCGACGCGAGTTTCGCCGCCGACGTGCTGAAGTCCGACAAGCCGGTACTGGTGGACTTCTGGGCCGAGTGGTGCGGCCCGTGCCGCAAGGTGTCGCCGCTGCTGGAGGAGATCGCCGGCGAGATGGGCGACCAGGTCACCATCGTCAAGCTCAACATCGACGAGAACCCGGAGACCGCCCGCACCTACCGGGTGATGTCGGTCCCCACCCTCACCGTCTTCAAGAACGGCGAGCCGGTGCAGTCGATCGCCGGCGCCAAGCCGAAGGGCGAGCTCGTCAAGCTCATCGAATCGGCGCTCTGAGCAGCACCGACACGCGTCGACCCCGTACCCGGTACGCCGGACACGGGGTCGACGCGTTTTTCCCGACGTGGGGCACCCGGAGCCCCCGGAGCGCATAACCTCAAGCCGGGGCCGCCCGGCCAGCAACCGTCCGTGCAGAGGGGGTCGTGCGTGCGTCCGATCCGACCCGGTGACCGTGGACCCGCCGTCACCGAGATCCGTACGGTGCTGACCGGCCTCGACCTGCTCGCCCCGACGGCACCGGGCGTCGACGAGTTCGACACGCACACCGAACGGGCCGTGCGGGCCTTCCAGCAGTCGCGTGGGCTCAGCGTGGACGGCCGGGTCGGTGCGGAGACCTGGCGGGCCCTGGACGCCGCCCGCTGGCGGCTGGGCGCCCGCACGCTCTACCACGCGGTGCCGGAGCCGCTCACCGGTGAGGACGTCCGCTCGCTCCAGGAACGGCTGCTGGAGATGGGGTACGACGTCGGGCGCGCGGACGCCATCTACGGCGTACGGACCTCCCGGGCGGTCGCCCAGTTCCAGCGCGAGGTCGGGCTCACGCCCGACGGCTCGTGCGGTCCGCACACGATGGACGCGCTGCGCCGGCTCGGCCGCAAGGTCGTCGGCGGGCGACCGCAGTGGCTGCGCGAGTCCGACGCCATCCGGCAGTCCGGCCCGACGCTGGTGGGCCGGACCGTCGTCATCGACCCCGGGCACGGGGGCACCGACCCGGGCGTGGTGGTGCCGGACGGATCGCTGCGGTGGACCGAGGCGGATCTCGTGCACGACCTGGCCAGCCGGTTGGAGGGCAGGCTCGCCGCCGCCGGCGTCCGGGTGCAGCTCACCCGCGGGCCGTCCCCCGAGGACTGCCTGCCCGACGTCGGCCGGGCGGAGCTCGCCAACTCGCTCGGCGCCGACGTGTTCATCTCGCTGCACGTCGACGAGCACGTCAACCCGGAGGCCGAGGGGGTGGCGACCTACCACTACGGCACCGACAACGGGGTGACCTCGGCGACCGGGGAGCGGCTGGCCGGGCTGGTGCAGCGGGAGATCGTCGCCCGCACCGGGCTGCGCGACTGCCGTACGCACGCGAAGGCGTGGGACCTGCTCCGGCTCACCCGGATGCCGGCCGTACGCGTCGAGGTCGGTTACCTCACCTCGCCCGCCGATCGGGCCCGACTGGTCGACCCCCGGTTCCGGGACAGGGTGGTGGAGGCCGTCGTCGCCGCCGTGCAGCGCATGTACTTCCCCGTCGAGCGGGACGTCCCCACCGGCTCGATCGACGTGAGCGCCCTGCGGGCCGTGGTGGCCGCCGGCACGGTGGTGGACTGAGCCCGCTGCCGCCTGCCGCCCGGAGTCCTCCGGCGTGGGGTCATCCGGCGGTCGAGCGGGTGGCCGGGGCCGGACGGACCGGGCGGAGCAGCGTCTCGGGGCTCATCGAGCCGAGCAGCTTCTCCAGCGCGTACTCGACGTCGGACTTCCAGCTCAACGCCGTACGCAGCTCCAGCCGCAGGCGGGGGAAGCGCGGGTGTGGGCGGACCGTCTTGAAGCCCACGGAGAGGAAGAAGTCGGCCGGGGCGACGCAGGTGCCGGCGGGGTCGGCCGCGTCGCCGAACTTGGCGTCGCCGAATGCCTCGATCGCCTTGATGCCGCGCTTGGTGAGATCCCGGGCGACGCCCTGGACCAACATCCGGCCCAGCCCGCCGCCGGCGAAGGCGGGCACCACGTTGGCCGTCATCAGCAGCGCGGCGTCGGCGGAGACCGGGGAGGTGGGGAAGGCCATCGAGCGGGGCACGTAGGCCGGCGGGGCGTACAGGACGAAGCCGGCCGGCATGCCGTCGACATAGACGAGCTTGCCGCAGGAGCCCCACTCCAGCAGCGTCTGCGAGACCCAGGCCTCCTTCTCCAGCCCCGGGTCGCCCGCGGCGCAGGCCCGGTCCGCCGCTACCGGATCAAGCTCCCAGTAGACGCACTGCCGGCACGGACGGGGCAGGTCCTCCAGGGTGTCGAGGGTCAAGCTGACCAGACGTCGCGACATTGGTGCATCCCCACACTAGGCTCGGAGGTGAGACCGGCACGGAACGACACCGCCGCCTTCCTGCCCCCGACGAGCGATCGTACGCCGCAAACGGACGCCGCGGGAGGGGACGCGCGAATGCCCCTCCTTCCGGGGCGCCGGCCGGGGTCCGCGATGTGGACGCCGCTCACGTCGCGGTTACGCCCCTGGCAGACGGCGGTTAGGATCGACAATCGGCGTCCCGCGTCGCCATGGTCGCAGGTGTCCCGGGTACGCCGGGGCGGGAGCCACCCGAGCAGCCATCGAGGTGATGTCATGACCGGCACGACGCTCGACGACTACACCGACCGGTACGCCCGCCGCGTACGGGGCATGACCGCCTCCGAGATCCGCGCGCTCTTCGCGGTGGCCAGTCGGCCGGAGGTGGTCTCGCTCGCCGGTGGCGCCCCCTACATCGCGGCGCTGCCGCTCGACGCGGTCGGCGAGATGCTCGGCCGGCTCGGCGCCGAGCACGGCGCCACCACCCTCCAGTACGGCATCGGCCAGGGCACCCTGGAGCTGCGCGAGCGGATCTGCGAGGTGATGGCGCTCTCCGGCATCGACGCCGCCTGCGGCGCATCCCCGGACGACGTGGTGGTCACCGTGGGCGGGCAACAGGCCCTCGACCTGGTGGCCCGGCTCTTCCTCGACCCGGGGGACGTGGTGCTCGCCGAGGGCCCGACCTACGTCGGCGCGCTCGGGGTGTTCCAGGCCGCCCAGGCGCAGGTCGTGCACGTGCCGATGGACGGCGACGGGCTGATCCCGGAGGCGCTGGAGACGGTCATCGCCGAGCAGGCGCGGGCCGGCCGGCGGGTCAAGTTCCTCTACACCATCCCGACCTACCAGAACCCGACCGGCGTGACGCTCACCGAGGAGCGGCGGGAGCGGGTGCTCGACATCTGCGAGCGCGCCGGCCTGCTCGTGGTCGAGGACGACCCGTACGGTCAGCTGGGTTTCGAGGGGGACGCGCCGGCGCCGCTACGCGCGCGGCGCCGCGACGGGGTCTTCTACCTCAGCACCTTCTCCAAGACATTCGCCCCCGGCCTGCGGGTCGGCTGGATCCTCGCGCCGCACGCCGTCCGCGACAAGCTGGTCATCGCCAGCGAGGCGCAGATCCTCTGCCCGAGCGGCTACGCGCAGGCCGCCGTCTCCACCTACCTCGGCACCATGCCCTGGCGGGAGCAGCTCAAGGTCTACCGCGAGGTCTACCGGGAGCGGCGCGACGCGATGCTCACCGCGCTGGACGACCTGATGCCCGCCGGCACGACGTGGACGACGCCGGCCGGCGGCCTCTTCGTCTGGGCGACCCTGCCCGACGGCCTCGACTCCAAGGCGATGATGCCCCGGGCCATCGCCGCCCGGGTGGCGTACGTCCCGGGCACCGGCTTCTACGCCGACGGCACCGGCACCGGCAACATGCGGCTCAACTTCTCGTTCCCGTCCCCGGAGCGGATCCGCGAGGGCGTGCGCCGGCTGGCCGGCGTGATGGAGCAGGACATCGCCATGCGGCGGGTCTTCGGCGCGGTCGGCCGCCCCGGGGCGCGGCGGGGGCAGGCCGGCTCGGACACGCCGGGACCCGACTTGGCATGATTCCGGCATGGTTTCCACCGCTGCCGACCGTTCCGTCGTGACCGACTCCGCCGTCACCGCCGACCTGCGGGTGCTGGTGCTCGCCGGGGGGCTCTCCTACGAGCGTGACGTCTCGCTGCGGTCCGGGCGCCGGGTGCTCGACGCGCTGCGCGCGGTCGGGATGGACGCCGAGCTGCGGGACGCCGACGTGGCGCTGCTGCCGGCCCTGAGCGCCGACCCGCCGGACGCCGTCGTGATCGCCCTGCACGGTGCCACGGGTGAGGACGGGTCGCTGCGCGGCGTGCTGGACCTCTGCGGCATCCCGTACGTGGGGTGCGACGCGCGCGCGTCCCGGCTCGCCTGGGACAAGCCCTCGGCCAAGGCGGTGCTCCGCGAGGCGGGCATCCCGACCCCGGACTGGGTCGCCCTTCCGCACGACCGGTTCTCCGAGCTGGGCGCCGTGGCGGTGCTGGACCGGATCGTCGAGCGGCTGGGACTGCCGCTCATGGTGAAGCCCGCCCAGGGCGGTTCGGGGCTGGGCGCCGCCGTCGTCCGGGACGCCGCGTCCCTGCCGGCGGCAATGGTCGGCTGCTTCGCGTACGACCCGACGGCGCTGGTCGAGCGGTACGTGCCCGGCATGGACGTGGCGGTCTCGGTGCTCGACCTGGGCGACGGGCCGCGCGCCCTGCCCGCCGTGGAGATCGTGCCCCGCAACGGGGTCTACGACTACGCCGCCCGCTACACCGCCGGCCGCACGACCTGGCACACGCCCGCCCGGCTGGAGCCGGAGGTGGCCGGCGCGGTGGCCGACGTCGCGCTGGCCGCACACACCGCACTGGGGCTGCGCGACCTGAGCCGCGTCGACCTGATCGTGGACTCCGCCGGGCGTCCGCACGTGCTGGAGGTCAACGTCTCGCCGGGGATGACCGAGACCTCGCTGCTGCCACTCGCGGTCCAGGCCGCCGGACTGGACTTCGGCAGGATGGTCGGAACCCTGGTGGCCCGCGCCGCGACCCGGCGCCCCTGACCGATCGCTCCCCGAGCCGGTGATGCGGGCGCCCGCCGTCATCTGGCTTCGATTAACGGTAGAGAGAGCTAGTTGCCGCATTTGCCGGCGTCGAGGGCGGCCTGCTTTACCCGCTGGCGGTAGTCCAGCCACCAGGACTCGTCGGCCGGGGGCAGGTTGTCGTTCCTGGGCAGCAGTCCGGCCGCGCCGTCGATGAGTTCGCGCACGATGTCAGCGTGGCCGGCGTGCCGCTGTGTCTCCGCGACGACGTGGACCAGGACGCGGTGCAACGTGACCGCTGCGTCGCCCCACCACGGCACGCGGCCGACCTCATCCAGGGCGAGGGCTTCGATGGTGGTGTCGGCGTGGGCGATCACGCGACGGTACAGTCCGACGATCTCCTCGCGGGTCTCGTCCGCGGTCGCCCACATGTCGGCATTGATCTCGGCTCCGTCGCCGACGTACGGCAACTCCTGCTCGAACGGCCGGTCGAACACGACGCCGAAGTAGAGGGACTCACAGACCGCCGAGTGCTTCACCAGACCGAGCAGGTTGGTCCCGGTCGGGGTCAGGGGGCGCCGGATGTCGTACTCGCCGAGCCCGTCGAGCTTCCACAGCAGCGCGTCGCGGCCGCCCTTCAGGTAGCTGTGCAGGTCTGCCTTCATGGCGGCACTATGGCATCCGGTCAAACGTCGCGCTGTCCCGGACGATCCGCAGCGCTCATGATCGGCAGGACACGCCCTAGGTGCCCGACCGTCCGGCGTCCGTGGCGGACGCCTCGCCCTCCGGCTCCTGTGCCGGCGGGGTCTCCTCGGCGGACTCGATCACGGACACCGCCTCGCCCTCCGTCGGTTCGACTTCCGCCGGCGGCTGCCCCGTGAAGCTGGACGGCGCCTGCCACTGGATACGCGGGGGCTCGGCCAGCGGGCGGCCACCGAACTCCGCCAGCCAGGCGGCGACCATGGCGAGGTTCTCCCGCCATCGCGCCTCGGAGATGGGCGGCAGGATCGAATCCCACAGGGAGAGGAAGGTGCCCCGCAACTGGAGCTGACCGTAGGGCCGGGCGAGGAACCACATGTGCAGGTGCGCCGAGCCGTCGCCCCAGCGGTTGACGTGCACTCGGGCGACCCCGTCGAGGGACCGGATGGCCCGCTCCAGCCGCACGGTCATCACCCCCAGTTCGGCGGCGAGCAGGTTCGGCAGGTCCCCGAGGTCCAGATGCGAGCGGGATTCCAGAATCAGCACCATCGGCAGCCCGGTGGGGCGGTCCATGGCGCGTACCCGCCATCGCTCACCCACCCAGATGTAGGCGTCGTCGGGGGCGTTGCAGGCGGTGCATTCCCGGTGTCCCTCGCCCTTGCGCGGCGGCTCGACCGGGACCGGGTCATCGAGTTGCTTGACACGAAGGTCGCCCTCGAAGGGAAAGGACGGCCACTGGGTGAAGTCCGGAACGGAGGGAGGGGTGTCCTGCACGACGCTGACACTAACCGGTTCCGGCACCGCTGTCCCTACCCGGACGATCGACCGGGCGGCCCCACTCGGGTCGCGACGGGAGAGCCGTGAGCGGCTCTGTCCACAGGCATCCACAGCCATCCACAGGCTGATGAGACGCCGGACACACCCCGTCATCCACAGGCTGTCACCCCGTTCCACGCGGGGTTTCACGTGAAACGGGGCCGCCTGTGGATAACCCCTGTGGATAACTTTCGGGCACGATCCCGGTTTCTTCGCGGAGGCGGGTCGCCGGTTCCACGTGAAACCGGGAGGCGGCGTAGGACGGATTCCGTCTCCGTTCGATGACCGCCGGTGGAGTCCTCCGGCCGCTCGCAAGCCGCCCGGAGGTGGGGACCGCCGAGGGCTGGGATCGCGTGATTAGGGAGGCGCGCCGGAAGGGAGAACGGCAGACAAGGTCGAAGGCGTCTTCACCGAGAACCACTCGCGCTTCCCGTGGTCCTCTCCCCGTCGCCGCCGCGACCGTCCGCACCGCCGCCGGATGTCGGTGGTCAGCCATCGTCATCAGCGGTGATTGCCGTCGGCTTCAGTTCCCGAACCTCCGCTGTTCCACGTCGTCGCCGTGCGAACCACGGGGACCGTCAGTCCATCGCTTCGCAGTTCGAAACCCGCCGAACCCTTGTGCCATGCCGCCCGGTAACTGGACACAGAATCGCCGAGGCAGGGAACGGCTGGAACGCCGGGACGGCCAGACAACGGGACGGCCGGACCGACGGGACGCCCCGGACAGCAGGACGGCTGGAACGACGGGACGGGCCGAGACACGGAACGGCCGAGGAAAGAAGACGGCTAGGGCGACGGATCGGCCCGGGCGCCCAGGAGCACGCCACCTGGTCGAAACGTGGCCAAGGCGTCGCCTCTTGTCAGCGGGTAGCGGCGGGCCGGGGACGGTAGCGCCGGCGCGGCGGGGCGGGGCCTCTCGCGGTGCTGAGCGGTCCCAGCGAGCGCGTCCCACCCCTGCGGGTACCGCTCGCATCGCCAGAGCCCTCAACGGGCACTGAGGGCGTCAACGACGCGGGTGTGGTTCCCCTCGGCGGCGCTTCCCGCCACCGCTGGCGTTCCCAGAGGGCGGGGCAAGGGGCCGAACACGGTCAGGCCCCTCCGGTCTCAGGAGGCCGACCCGCGCCGCATCGCAGATCGGATGGACCGGCCGGGTTTCACGTGAAACGGCCAAGGCGACTAAGAAACGCGCCGATCCAGGCCTCGGGTTTCACGTGAAACACCGCCGCTTGCCTCAGTTGCTTGAACGCGTCGTCCGGGCAATGGCCGGAGTCTCGACCCGGCCACACATGGAACGGCCGCGTGATCCGGGGATCACGCGGCCGGCGGTGGTGCCGTACGCATCGGCGCTAGAACCGGCCGTAGAGCCGAGCCGCGTCGAGCGGGGTCAGGCCTCCGGTTCCTCCTCCTGGCCGACGCCGATGAGGCCGACGATCCGCTCCAGGTCGTCGACCGTCGCGAACTCGATAGTGATCTTGCCCTTGCTCCGGCCGATGTCCACCTTCACGCGGGTGTCGAACCGGTCGGAGAGCCGATCGGCCAGGTCCGTGAGAGCCGGGGCGTGCGGCTTCGGGCGGCGCTTGGCGGCTTCCTTCCTACTCGTGCCGTCGCTCAGGGCCAGCGCGACGATCTCCTCGGTCGCGCGTACCGACAGGCCCTCGGCGACGATCCGGAGCGCAAGGCGCTCCTGCGCCTCGGGCTCGTCGAGGCTCAGCAGCGCCCGGGCGTGCCCGGCGGAGAGAACGCCGGCCGCGACCCGCTTCTGCACCGGTGCGGGCAGGTTGAGCAGCCGGATCGTGTTCGAGATCTGCGGCCTGCTCCGCCCGATGCGCCGGGCGAGTTCCTCGTGGGTGGCGCCGAACTCGTCGAGCAGCTGCTGGTACGCGGCCGCCTCTTCCAGCGGGTTCAGGTTCGCCCGGTGGATGTTCTCCAGCAGCGCGTCGCGCAGCATGGCGTCGTCGCGGGTGTCCCGGACGATCGCCGGGATGTTCTCCCGCCCGACGGCCTGTGCGGCCCGCCAGCGCCGCTCGCCCATGACCAGCTCGTACTTTTCCTCGTCGAGCTGCCGCACGACGATCGGCTGGAGGAAGCCGACCTCCTGGATCGAGGTCTTCAGCTCCTCCAGGGCGTCCTCGTCGAAAACCTGGCGCGGCTGCTTGGGGTTCGGCACGATCGCGTCGACCGGGATCTCGGCGAACCGGGCCCCCGGCACGGGGCTGAGTTCGGGCTGCGGCTCGGGCTGCGCCGCCACGGGCGGAGTCGCCGCGGCGGGCAGAGCCTCCGTCGGCGTACCGGCGGCGGCACCGTTCGACGTCTCTGCCGTCTCCACCGGCTCGGCGGCCGTGGCCGACTCAACTACGGCGGTCGGCGCCGGCCCGGTCGGGATGAGCGCCCCCAGGCCTCGCCCCAGACCGCCCCGAGGACGGTTCTTCATGCCACGCCTCCCAGCGACTGTTCCGCACTACGCATTCCGGCCCACCGGCTCCTTGACGCCACGCTCGGCGATCTCCTGGGCGGCTTCGAAGTAGCTCGTCGCCCCCCGCGATCCCGGATCGTAGGTCATCACCGACTGGCCGTAGCTGGGTGCCTCCGAGACGCGGACGTTGCGGGGGATGACCGCCTGGAGCACCTTGTCGCCGAAGTGGTTCCGCACGTCCTGCTCGACGGCGTCGGCCAGCCGGGTGCGCCGGTCGTACATGGTGAGCAGGATGGTGGAGACGTCGAGCTTCGGGTTGAGGTGCTGGCGGACCAGGTTGATGTTGTTGATGAGCTGGTTCAGCCCCTCCAACGCGTAGTACTCGCACTGGATCGGAATGAGCACCTCCTGCGCGGCCACGAGCGCGTTGACCGTGAGCAGGCCGAGCGAGGGCGGGCAGTCGATGAAGACGTAGTCGAAGTGGCCGGGGTAGGCGGCGATCGCCCGGGCCAGCCGGGACTCGCGGGCGACCACCGACACCAGCTCGATCTCCGCGCCGGCGAGATCGATCGTCGCCGGTACGCACCAGAGGTTGGGGATGCCCTCCACGCCCTGGGCGACCTCCTCCAGCGGCACGCTGTTGATGAGGCAGTCATAGACATCCGGCACACCGGTGTGGTGCGGGACGTTCAGCCCGGTGGAGGCGTTTCCCTGCGGGTCCAGGTCGACCACCAGCACCCGGTTGCCGTGCAGGGCGAGCGCCACCGCAAGGTTCACCGTGGTCGTGGTCTTTCCCACGCCGCCCTTCTGGTTCGCGACGCACATGACCCGGGTCCGTTCCGGCCGAGGCATCGTCACCTCGCCACTCGGATTAAGGATCTGCACGGCGCGCATCGCCTCCATAGCCAACGGTGGGTCATCCTCTTCGCGCGTCGGGGTTTCACGTGAAACGTACGCGGCCTCGGCGGCAGCGGCTCCGGGGGAGCCGGCCGGGGGCGCGGACGGGTCGGTGACGGGAACGGGTTCGGGAGTCGCGTCCGGCACGGAGTCCGGGGTGGGCTGCTGCGGCACGGCGGACTCGAACCGGGCCGAGGCCGAGGCGTTGCGCCGGATGGGAATCACCCGACCAACGGCCGAGTTGCCGGCGCGCGGCACGTCGGGGGTGGCGCGGATCGCCGGAGGCTCCGGCACGACCGGTCCGACGCCGCCCGGCCGGACGGCCGCGTCCCGGTCCGGCGGCCGGATCGACGGCCCTTCGGGCGACCAGCTCGGGTAGTCGGTTTCACGTGAAACGGGATCGCCCGCTGACCCGGTCACGCGTGGATCGTCGTACCTTCCGTCGTCATGCACCTGTCATCCCTGCCCGCTTCGGATGGTCGGTCCGCACCCCGTCAACTGGCCGCACGCGATCGCACCGCGGAGCGTGCGGCCCGGCGGGAGCGGCGGGGCCGGTGAACCTCCCGTTGCCGCCCGCTCCACACTATCGACGCGCAGCCAGCCTACGGCTCACGGGCGCAGCCGGTCCACGTCGGGTTCTCATCCTTCCGTCCACCCGTACCGGTTCAACGAACCAACCGCCGGCCGGGAAGCCGGTAAGCGGACATCCCGCGCGGGTACCCGCGCTGGACTCAACGCCGCCGGGACCGGCCGCCGCGCGACCTCTTCGCGGCCTTCGGCCGGGCCGGCCCGACCACCCGTTCCCGCACGATCTCCACCACCGTCGTGGGTGGATCGATCACTCCCTCGCCACAGCGGTGCACCTCGGGCTCACCGCCGCCGAGCCGGGCCACGATCTGCGCGTGCTCGGCAATCTCCTCGGCGGCGGACGCGCCCTTCAGGGCGATCAGCCGACCGCCGGGCACGGCCAGCGGCAGGCACCACGTCGAGAGCCGGTCCAGCGGTGCGACGGCGCGCGCGGTGACCACGTCCCCGCTCAACGGACCGATGCCCGTCGCCCCGGTCGCCGCCTCGTCGGCGCGCCCCCGGAACACCCGGACCATCTTCGCCAGCCCGAGGTGCTGCACCGCCTCGATGAGGAAGGAGGTGCGCCGGGAGAGCGGTTCGATCAGGGTCACCGTCAGGTCGGGTCGGGCGATGGCCAGCACCAGGCCGGGCAGGCCGGCCCCGGAGCCGACGTCGAGCACCGTCGCGCCCTCCGGAATGCGCTCGGCCACCGCCGCGCAGTTGAGCAGGTGGCGATCCCAGATCCGGGGCGCCTCGCGCGGGCCGATCAGGCCGCGGACCACGCCGTCGGTGGCAAGCAGTTCGGCGTACGCGGCGGCCAGGTCGAGGCGGTCGCCGAAGAGGGTGCGGGCCGCACCGGCCAACTCCGGCGGCAGCACCGCCACGGTCGCAGACGCGCCCTCAGGGACGCCGACCGACGGCGGTGCAACCTCGGAGGCGTCGGTCGGTGACGGCGCGTCCTCGGGGGCAACGGCCGAGGGCGGCGCGTCCTCGGAAGCGTCGGTCGGCGGCGCGGCGTCGGGGGTCACGGTCGGCTCGGGCCGGACAGGCGACGGCCCGGGCGGCGTGCCACCCGGGCCGTCCACGGCACCGGCCGTGGTGTCGTCGTGGGTCACCCGGTCAGTCCGCCGGCCGGACGATGATGCGTCGGTTCGGCTCGACGCCCTCGGACTCGCTCTCCACGCCGCTCATCGCGTTGACCACGTCGTGCACGCACTTGCGCTCGAACGCGGACATCGGCTCCAGGCGCACGGGCTCGCCGTACTCCTTGACCTTCTCCACGGCGTTCTTGGCGACGGCGGCGAGTTCCTTGCGACGGGTCGCCCGGTAGCCGCCGACGTCGAGCAGCAGCCGGCTCGGGGTGCCGGTCTGCCGGAAGACGGCCAGCCGGGCGAGCTCCTGGAGCGCCTCCAGGGTGGCGCCGCGCTGGCCGACGAGGTTCTGCAGCCGGCCGCCGACCACCTCGACGACGGGGCGGCCGCCGGAGACCAGCTCGTCGATGTCGCCGTCGTAGTCGAGGATGTCGAGCAGGCCCTCGACGTAGTCGGCCGCGATCTCGCTCTGCCGGAACAGCTCGCTCTCGCCGACGGCCTTCTTCTCCCGGGTGCCCGACTCCTCGTCGGTCTCCTCGGTCTCGCCGTTCACCGCGGTCGGCTCGATCCCCTCCTCGTCCAGGGACTCGTCGGCGCGGGGGGTGCTGGTGTCGGTCACGGTCTCATCTCCGTACTCGCTCGGCCGGACCGTCGGGTCCGCTGGTTTCCCGGGGCCGGCGGGAGGTCGCCGGTGCCCACGGGCACGTCTGTCGTACGGGCAGTCTCGCCCGTGGGCCGCGCCGCGCGCGGCGGTTCCGCCCGGCGCCGGCCGTACGGCGGCTGCGCGGTGCGGAACGGGCCGCCGCCGGTCTCCCGACGGCGGCCCGGACGTCCTCAGCCCTGCCGCTTGGCGGGGCCCTTCTTGGGGTTGACCGGCTTGGCGCCCGGCTTGGGGCCGGCGACCTTCGGCGCGGCCGGCTTGACCGGGGCCGGCGGGGCCGACTTGGCGCGACCCAGCAGGCCGCCCGTCTTCGCCGGCTGCACCGGGTTGCGAGCCGAGGTGCCCGGCTTGCTCATGGTGGGCGGCGGCGGGAACTTGCGCAGCACCCACTGCTGCTGCGCGAGGGTGAAGAGGTTGTTCGTGACCCAGTAGATGATCACACCGATGGGGAAGATGGCACCGGAGATGAGCAGCGACAGCGGGATGCCGTAGAGCATCAGCTTCTGGATCATCCGCTGCTGCGGGTCCTCGGCCCAGCCGGTCTTCAGGATCATCTGGCGGCTGGTGAGGTACGTGGTGCCCATCATCACCAGGACGAGGATGCCGGCGATGATCTTCACGGTGGTGCCGTTGGCGCCGAGCCGCGCCAGTTCCTCGGCGGTGGAGCCGAACTTGCCGGCGATCGGGGCGGTGAAGAGCTTCGCGGACGAGGCGCTCTCGAACTGGCTGATCGTCCAGCCGTAGAGGGTCTTCCCGGCCTCGCTCTTGTCCGGGTTGAGCCGCCGGAGCACGTGGAAGAGGCCCAGGAAGACGGGGATCTGGAGGAACATCGGAAGGCAGCCCATGAGCGGGTTGGCCTTTTCCTTCCGGTAGAGCTCCATCATCTCTTTCTGGAGCGTCTCCCGGTCACCCTTGTGCTTCTCCTGCAGGGCCTTCACCTGCGGCTGGAGCGCCTGCATCGCCCGCTGCGACTTGATCTGCTTGACGAAGACGGGGAAGAGGATCACCCGGACGGTGACCACCAGGAAGACGATGGCGAGGATCCAGGCCCAGTTGGTGCCGATCACCGCCGGATCCGGCACCCCGACGAAGTCCCAGGCCCCGTGCCAGACCAGCAGGATCCACGAAATCGCGTAGTAGATCCAGTCCAGACTCAATTCTCAGGCTCCAGTCACATCGGCGCGGCGGCGGCCGCCCGGCTTCGGCACCGGGTCGTGTCCACCTGGGTGAAAGGGGTGGCAGCGCAACAGCCGCCGGGCCGTCAGGCCAGCTCCCCGGATCGCGCCGTGCACCGCCACCGCCTCCAGGGCGTAGGCGCTGCACGACGGGTAGAACCGACAGCGGGCCGGCAGAGCCGGACTTATCCACCGACGGTACGCGATGACGGGCCCGCTCAGCACCCGGGCACCGATCGTCGGCGGCCGGGGCCCGGCCGGTCCGGTGGTCACCGGGACCGCCGCCCGCGGGGCGCCGTCGCGGCGACGATCGCCGCGTCCAGGTCGGCGCCGAGTCGCGGGTACGAGGCGTCGGCCGCGGTGGGCTGCGCGCGTACGACCAGGGTGCTTCCCGGGGGCAGACCGGCCAGCCGCTCGCGGACCAGGTGTCGCAGGCGACGCCGGACCCGGTTGCGGACCACGGCGTTCCCGACGGCCTTGGACACGACGAAGCCGGCGCGGGCAGGTGCGGAGGGTTGCTCCGTACCGCTGCTCCGCGCCGGCTCCGGCGAGGTTGCTGTCGGGGCGTCGGGGGTTGTCGGCAGGCTCAGGTGGACGACGACCGCGCCACGGCCGGCGCGTCGACCACCCCGGACCGCTGCGGCGAAGTCAGTGCTGCGCCGCAGTCGCTGTGCGGCCGCCAGCACGACTGCCCACGTCCCCCGGACCTGACCGGTCGGCCCTCAGGCCGACAGGCGGGCGCGGCCCTTGGAGCGACGGGTCGAAAGGATGGCGCGGCCGGCACGGGTGCGCATGCGCAGCCGGAAGCCGTGGGTCTTCGCGCGCCGGCGGTTGTTCGGCTGGTAGGTGCGCTTGCTCACGTCAGGCTCTCCGTTTTCGTACGCCCCGGGCGAGGGGTCGCCGGGATCGTGTGGTGGTCCAGGCCACCTCGGCGGTGGCCCCCGATCGGTGCTGCCCGGCGGCGCGGAACCTCGGCGATGCGGGGAAGCGACCGCGGACAGCAAGCACCTAACACCCTAGCAGAGGGCGAGAGAGCAGCCATTCCAGCCTACGCAGGGCGGCAACCACCGTCAAACACCCTCAGCAGGGCGGACACCGGGCCCTCCCGGCGACCGAAGCGACGGTTTTCGCTGATGTCGACAAGGGCCGCCGCGCGTCGGCGGTTGATGGCGCGCCGACAACGCTGTTACCGTGCCCGATTGCGGTCAGCGTCGAAAGGTCCGGTCGTCGCCGGCGGGCAAGACCGGACAAGGTAGTGGATCGTTCGGCACGGTGAACCCGCTTCAGCGCCCGTTCAGGCAGGGGGCAGGTCCGACCCGCGTCCGGCGGGCGGCCACAATCGGTGCGTACACAGGCTGTGGATAACTTGTGGACGAGGACCGGTCGGCCGTCCGGTGGGTGTCGTTCCTACCCGCGCGTACGCGCCGGGCCCGGGACGGCCGACCGGAGAAGACGGCGGCGTCGGCGGAGCAGAGGCGAGGGGGGTGGCACGACGGTGACCGGTACGACCGACCTTGCCGCGGTGTGGACAGCGACGACCGACGAACTCGCCGACGAGATCATCTCCGCGCAGCAGCGGGCGTACCTGCGGCTGACCCGGCTGCGCGCCATCGTCGAGGACACGGCGCTGCTCTCCGTCCCGGACGCCTTCACCCGGGACGTGATCGAATCCCGCCTGCGCCCGGCGATCACGGAGGCGCTCACCCGACGGCTCGGTCGGCCGATCCAGGTCGCGGTGACCGTACGCCTGCCCGAGGACGGCTCCGGCCGCCCGGCGGGGACCGTCTACCGCAGTGTTCCCGAGCCGGGGCCGGCCGACCACGACGGCGGGCCGCGCGGCTACGCCGACGCCGGCTACGACGGGATGGCCGGTCAGCGGGACGGCGGAGCCCACGACACCGGGCAGCATCCGCTCATCCCCGAGCAGGCGCACCCCCAGCGCCGGCCCGACGCGTCGTCGCCCATGCCGGGCGACGACGGGCACCGGCCGGGCGACCGTGGCGGGCAGGAGGCCCTGTTCAGCACGGCCTTCGCCGAGCCGCCGCGACCGGACCGGTCGGCGCCGCCGCGGCACCCGTCCGAGCGCCGGGGCTACGACGAGCAGGCCGCCCGGCTGGACCCGCCGGCCGCCGACACCCGGGGGTACGAGCCGCGCTACCGCGAGGACGCCGTCTCCCCCCGGGACCAGCACGTGATCCGGGCCCTGCCCCGCGACACCGGCACCGACAACGGGCCCGGGCGCAGTGGCGCGGATCACCGGCCCGGTGGCCGGGACGACCGCCGCATGCCCGGCGCCGACGGCGGGGGCAACCGGCTCAACCCGAAGTACATGTTCGAGACGTTCGTCATCGGCTCGTCCAACCGCTTCGCCCACGCGGCGAGCGTCGCGGTCGCCGAGTCGCCGGCGAAGGCGTACAACCCGCTGTTCATCTACGGCAGCTCAGGGCTGGGCAAGACGCACCTGCTGCACGCCATCGGGCACTACGCCACGACGCTGGGCAACGCGCGCTCGGTCCGGTACGTCTCGACCGAGGAGTTCACCAACGACTTCATCAACTCGCTCCGGGACGACAAGACCAGTGCGTTCCAGCGGCGCTACCGCGACGTCGACATCCTGCTGATCGACGACATCCAGTTCCTGGAGAACCGCGAGCGCACGCAGGAGGAGTTCTTCCACACGTTCAACACGCTGCACAACGCCAACAAGCAGATCGTGATCACCTCCGACCGGTCGCCGAAGCAGCTCGCGACCCTGGAGGACCGGCTGCGTACCCGCTTCGAGTGGGGACTGCTCGCCGACATCCAGCCGCCGGACCTGGAGACCCGGATCGCGATCCTGCAGAAGAAGGCGGCGCAGGAGCGCCTCTACGCCCCGCCGGACGTGCTGGAGTTCATCGCCTCGCGGGTGTCGAACTCGATCCGGGAATTGGAGGGCGCGCTGATCCGGGTGACGGCGTTCGCCAGCCTGACCCGCTCCACCGTCGAGCTGGCGCTGGCCGAGGAGGTGCTGCGGGACTTCATCCCGGACGGCGCCGGGCCGGAGATCACCGCCGACCAGATCATGGTCTCCACCGCCGACTACTTCGGGGTGAGCCTGGAGGACCTGCGTGGCCACTCCCGCTCCCGGGTGCTGGTGAACGCCCGCCAGGTGGCCATGTACCTGTGCCGGGAGCTGACCGACCTGTCGCTGCCCCGGATCGGGCAGGCCTTCGGCGGCCGCGACCACACGACCGTGATGCACGCCGACCGCAAGATCCGCCAGCAGATGGCCGAGCGCCGGTCGCTGTACAACCAGATCGCGGAGCTGACCAACCGGATCAAGCAGAACACCTGAGCGACGGCTCCAGCTCGCAGCGCGGCGTCGTCCGCGCCGAACTGAAGTCGTCGTCGCGTACGGCCTGCCGCCCGCGGCGGACAGGGACGACGGACGCGCCCGACCGGACCATCGGTCGGGCGCTTTTCCTTCTCCACAGCCGGCCCGGCTTGACCCTCGACATGGTCCAGGCCACAGCATCTGAGCCGTGACCGTCCACCGCCCGGATCGTTGTCCACATCTCGTTGTCCACCGCCTGTGGAAAACTACCGTCCGCCCACCTCCCGGTTACCCACAGGTTGTGGACAAACCCTGGGGACGAGCCTGTGGACGCCTGGGGACAACCCGGTGGTTGTCCACCGACGACGGTCGCCCTGTGGGAAACCTGTTGAAGGTTCTGGGGATGACGCCGTCCGCACGGCTTCCGCCTGTCCACAGGTCTGGGGAGAAAGTCGGTGGATAACCGGTGGATAACCGGTGGACAACGGTGGACAACCTGGGGGCGCCGACCGCCTGTGGACCGGGAGACTGGTTGTACCCCGGGTTCTCCACAGGTAAACCACCGGTGGATAACGTGTCTGAGCTGCGCAGACGCGGGTTCTCCACAGTTTGCACAGGTGCGATGAAGATGACGAGTTATCTCTTCTAAGAGAACAAAAACCAATCATCACCGTTGGACTTCCTGTGGATCGGGCCGTGCGCCGCCGTCGGCGGTCGCCCCGGCACCTGGATCCACGGGGTCGGACGCACGGCCGATGCCCGCGCGCCATAAGGTGCGATGGGTACCCGCACGGACAGGCGGGTCGGTAGGCAGCGGTCGGCATGAGAGAGTTGTCGCTGACGTCGACGCGGAGGCATTGATGAAGTTCCGAGTGGAGCGCGACGCGCTCGCCGAGGCCGTGGCCTGGACCGCGAAGAGCCTGCCCAACCGGCCGTCCGTACCGGTGCTCGCCGGCGTGATGCTGCGCGTCACCGACGGCCACCTGCAGGTCTCGGGCTTCGACTACGAGGTCTCCAGCCAGGTGACCGTCGAGGTGCAGGGGGACGCCGACGGCGCCGCCCTCGTCTCCGGCCGGCTGCTGGCCGAGATCACCAAGGCGCTGCCCGCCAAGCCGGTGGACATCGCCGCCGTCGGCGCCCACCTGGAACTGGTCTGCGGAAGCGCCCGGTTCACCCTGCCCACCATGCCGGTCGAGGACTACCCGTCCCTGCCGGAGATGCCGGAGAGCACCGGCACCGTCGACGCCGCCGCCTTCGCCGCCGCGGTGGCGCAGGTCGCCGTCGCCGCCGGGCGCGACGAGACGCTGCCGATGATGACCGGCGTACGCATCGAGCTCTCCGGCGGCACGCTGGCCATGCTCGCCACCGACCGCTACCGGCTGGCCCTGCGCGAGATGGAGTGGAACCCGGACGACCCCGAGGTGAGCGTCAACGCCCTCGTGCCGGCCCGGACCCTGCACGACACCGCCAAGGCCCTCGGCCCGATCGGCGGCCAGGTCATCATGGCGCTCTCCCAGGGCGCGGCCGGCGAGGGGATGATCGGCTTCGCCGGCGGCACCCGGCGCACCACGAGCCGCCTGCTCGACGGGGCGAACTACCCGCCGGTGCGCTCGCTCTTCCCGGCCACCCACAACGCCGAGGCGCGGGTGCCCGTCAGCACCCTGATCGAGGTCGTGAAGCGGGTCGCCCTGGTGGCCGAGCGGACCACCCCGGTGCTGCTCAGCTTCAGCACCGACGGCCTGGTGGTCGAGGCCGGGGGCACCGAGGAGGCGCGGGCCAGCGAGGCCATGGAGGCCACCTTCACCGGCGACCCGCTGACCATCGGCTTCAACCCCCAGTACCTGATCGACGGCCTGACCAACCTGGGGGCCCAGTTCGCCGTGCTCTCGTTCGTCGATGCCTTCAAGCCCGCGGTGATTTCGCCCGCCGGTGAGGATGGCGAGGTCATCCCCGGGTACCGGTACCTCATCATGCCGATCCGCGTCTCCCGCTGATCGCACCCCGAGAAGACCCCGACGCACGGAGGTAGGAACACATGCAGCTCGGCCTGGTAGGGCTCGGCCGGATGGGCGGCAACATGCGCGAGCGGTTGCGCGCCGCCGGGCACGAGGTGGTCGGCTTCGACCACAACGCGGAGCTGAGCGATGTCGCGACCCTGGCGGAGCTGGCGGAGAAGCTGGAGTCGCCCCGCGCGATCTGGGTCATGGTCCCCGCCGGCGTCACCGACGCGACCATCGACGAGCTCGCCGACGTCCTCGGCGAGGGCGACATCATCATCGACGGTGGCAACTCCCGCTTCAGCGACGACGCGCCCCGCGCCGAGCGGCTCAACGAGCGCGGCATCGGCTACCTCGACGCCGGCGTCTCCGGCGGCGTCTGGGGTCGGCAGAACGGCTACGCGCTGATGGTCGGCGGCGCCCAGGAGCACGTCGACCGGCTCATGCCGATCTTCGACTCGCTGAAGCCGGAGGGCGAGTTCGGCTTCGTGCACGCCGGGCCGGTCGGCGCCGGGCACTACGCCAAGATGGTGCACAACGGCATCGAGTACGGCCTGATGCACGCCTACGCCGAGGGCTACGAGCTGATGGCCAAGTCCGAGCTGGTCACCAACGTGCCGGGGGTGTTCAAGTCCTGGCGCGAGGGCACCGTGGTCCGTTCCTGGCTGCTCGACCTGCTGGACCGGGCCCTCGACGAGGACCCGGAGCTGGCCGAGCTGAGCGGCTACACCGAGGACACGGGCGAGGGCCGGTGGACGGTCGACGAGGCGGTCCGGCTGGCCGTGCCGCTGAACGTGATCACCGCCTCGCTCTTCGCCCGCTTCGCCTCCCGCCAGGACGACTCGCCCGCCATGAAGGCCGTCGCCGCGCTGCGCCAGCAGTTCGGTGGGCACGCCGTCCGCAAGCGCTGACCGGAATCCACGCGCCTGTGTACGTCCGCCGGCTCGAACTGGTCGACTTCCGCTCGTACGAGCGGGTCGGCGTGGACCTGGAGCCGGGGGCGAACGTCCTGACCGGCGCCAACGGCGTCGGCAAGACGAACCTGGTCGAGGCGCTGGGCTACGTGGCGACCCTGGATTCGCACCGGGTCGCCACGGATGCCCCCCTCGTCCGGATGGGCGCCTCCTCGGCGGTGATCCGCTGCGCGGTCGTGCACGAGGGACGCGAGCTACTGATCGAGCTGGAGATCGTCCCGGGCAAGGCCAACCGGGCCCGCCTGGGGCGGTCGCCGGCCCGCCGGGCGCGGGACGTGCTCGGCGCGCTGCGGCTCGTGCTGTTCGCCCCGGAGGACCTGGAACTCGTCCGGGGCGACCCGGCCGAGCGCCGCCGCTACCTCGACGACCTGCTGGTCAGCCGCCAGCCCCGGTACGCCGGGGTGCGGGCCGACTACGAGCGGGTGGTCAAGCAGCGCAACGCGTTGCTGCGCACCGCGTACCTGGCCCGCAAGACGGGCGGGTCCCGGGGCGGGGACCTGTCGACCCTGGCGGTCTGGGACACGCATCTGGCCCGACACGGCGCCGAACTGCTCGCCGGCCGGCTGGAACTGGTCGCGGCGCTGGGCCCGCACGTGACGAAGGCGTACGACGCGGTGGCGGCGGGACGGGGGGCCGCCGGGATCGCGTACCGGCCGTCGGTGGAGCTGGCGGAGCCCACCACCGACCGGGAGGCACTGGCGGCGGCGCTGACCGCCGCGCTCGTCGAGTCCCGGGCCGCCGAGGTGGAGCGGGGCACCACCCTGGTCGGCCCGCACCGCGACGAGCTGGCGCTCACGCTGGGCCCGCTGCCCGCCAAGGGGTACGCGAGCCACGGCGAGTCCTGGTCGTACGCCCTGGCGCTGCGGCTCGCCGGCTACGACCTGCTCCGCTCCGACGGCATTGAGCCGGTGCTGGTGCTCGACGACGTCTTCGCCGAGCTGGACGCCGGTCGGCGCGAGCGGCTGGCGGAGCTGGTCGGCGGGGCGAGCCAGCTGCTGGTGACCTGCGCGGTCGACGAGGACGTGCCGGTGTCCCTGCGCGGCACCCGGTACGCCGTGGCCGAGGGGACGGTGCGACGTGTCGGATGAGCAGCTCCCGCCGGCCCGGCTCGGCCCGGGTCGTGGCGGCGGAACGACCGGCGGTGACTCCGGCAGCACGACAGGCGGCAGCGCGGCGGGCGGCGACGCGGCGGGGGCGAGCGGCCCGGAGCTGGCGCGGGCCGTGCTGGACGCGGCGCGGGCCCGCCGGGAGTCGGTGGCCCGCACGCGTCGGCGTACCGCCGGCGGGGGTGGCGGCGACGGCGAGGGCGGCCAGCGGCGCCTGCGCGGCTACTCCGGCCCGGGGCCGGACCCGCGCGACCCGCAGCCGCTCGGCGCGGTGCTCAACCGGCTCGTCAAGGCGCGTGGCTGGCAGCAGCCGGCGGCCGAGGCGACGGTGTTCGGGGCCTGGGAGCGGGTGGTGGGTCCGGAGGTGGCCCAGCACAGCCGGCCGGTGAAGCTGGAGGACGGCGAGCTGACCGTGGAGGCCCGCTCGACCGCGTGGGCCACCCAGCTGCGGCTGCTGGCCGGCTCGCTGCTCAAGCAGATCGCCAGCGAGGTCGGCCACAACGTGGTGCGCAAGCTGCACATCCACGGCCCCGCCGCGCCCTCCTGGTCGAAGGGCCCGCGCCGGGTCCGTGGCCGCGGCCCGCGGGACACCTACGGCTGACGGTCAGCGACCCTCGCGCCGGGCCTCCCGCTCGGCGTCCGGACGCGACCTCAGCCGCCTGCTCCAGCTCGACCCGGGCACACTGTCGCCCCTGCTCAAGCGGCTGGAGGCGGCCGGCTACGTCCGGCGCGAGCGGGACCCGGCCGACGAACGGAGCCTCGCGGTGACGCTGACCGCCGCCGGCCGGGCCCTGCGGGAGAGGGCCGAGCAGATCCCGCCCGCGATCGTCGAACGGCTCGGCATGCCGGTCGAGGACCTGCGCCACCTGCACGCCGTGCTGACCCGCGTCATCGACGCCGCCAACTGCGCGGGCGGGTCCGCCGCCGAGCGGGGTCAGGCGTCGGCGTAGACGGCGAAGCCGCGGTCGGCGCAGCGCCGGTAGAAGGCCGCCAGCACCGCCAGCTCGGCGCAGGTGAAGTTCCACTGCGGCGGCTCGCCGCTCTCGTCGCGCAGCGCGTCCAGGCGGCTGTCGAGCCAGCGCAGCTGCTGCTCGGCCAACCGTCCGTCGGCGAGCAGCGACCGCAGCACCTGGCTCACCGAGTCGAAGGTGACGGCCTCGCCGTACGGGCGGTGGCCCGCCACGAACCGCTCGATGCCGCCGGCGACCCAGGCGCAGCCGTCCGGATCGATCACCGGATCCTCGTCCTCGGCCGCCGCGTCCGTGGCGTAGAGCACACCCTCCAGGCCGAGCAGGAGGTCGACCAGTTCGGTGTACGCGGTCGCCCGCACGGTGCCGGTCTTGGCGATCAGCTCGGCCAGCGCCGCGGTCGGCGCGGAGATGCGGGGCATGTCGACGATGTCGCCGAAGTCGACGAACTCGGCCGGCGCGACCGGATCGTAGAAGCGGCCGGTCCGCGGCCACTGCACCGCGACGTTGTCCAGCCCCATCTGGCGTCACCTCTTCGAGAGCACGGGTAGTTCGTATCGGCTCGATCGTCCGGTTCCGGCTCGAAAAGATCAAGGCCGGGCCGACGGCGTGGCGTCGGTGGCTTCCCGGCCGTCCGACCGGCACCGATCGTCAGGCGGCGGCGCCCCCGATCGCCCCCTGGCGTGTAGGGGGAGTCGCGGGCGGCGCGGTTCGGCCGGCTACGTCGGTCTCAGCCCCCTCGCAGGGGTGCCGAGTGGTGGTTCTGTCGTCCGCGCACAGTAAGATTGACCCTGAGACGAAGACCCGGTGCGGAGCGACGAGACACGGGCCCGGAGCGGGGCCCGCGATCATTGTCCACGTCGGGTCGAGCCGATCGCGATCCGCGGGCAACCGCGGCGACCGGCGCGTTCGACCCGTATCCCGGAATTGTCCCCGGTGCCGGTCTGCGCGTCGACGTCGCGTCCTGTCCGCCGAACCCGCGCCCGACGCGCCACCAGGTGCGGACGGCGCGAGAAAGTGGCCGAGGGTGGCAGCGCAGGACAAGCAGGAGTACGGCGCCGGATCGATCACCGTTCTCGAAGGGCTGGAGGCGGTCCGGAAGCGCCCCGGTATGTACATCGGGTCGACCGGTGAGCGCGGTCTGCACCACCTGGTGTGGGAGGTCGTCGACAACGCGGTGGACGAGGCGCTGGCCGGCCACTGCGACACCATCGACGTGGTGCTGCTCGCCGACGGCGGGGTCCGCGTCACCGACAACGGCCGGGGTTTCCCGGTCGACCTGCACCCGAAGCTGAAGAAGCCGGGTGTCGAGGTGGCGCTGACCGTGCTGCACGCGGGCGGCAAGTTCGACGGCAAGGCGTACGCGGTTTCCGGCGGTCTGCACGGTGTCGGCGTCTCCGTGGTGAACGCCCTCTCCACGAAGATGGCGGTGGAGATCCACAAGTCCGGCTTCGTCTGGCGGCAGGAGTACCACAACTCCAAGCCGACCCCGCTGGAGAAGGGCGAGTCCACCGACCGCACCGGCTCCGCGGTGGCCTTCTGGCCCGACGCCGACGTGTTCGAGACGGTCGACTTCGACTTCCAGACCATCTACCGGCGGCTCCAGGAGATGGCCTTCCTCAACCGGGGCCTCACCATCCACCTGCTCGACGAGCGGGTCCCGGAGGGCGAGGAGGGCAAGCCGCGCGAGGTCACCTTCTGCTACAAGGGCGGCATCGCCGACTTCGTCCGGCACCTCAACGCCTCGAAGAACCCGATCCACAAGACCGTGGTCGAGTTCGGCTCCGAGGAGGAGGGCATGTCGGTCGAGATCGCCATGCAGTGGAACGAGTCGTACGGCGAGTCGGTCTACACCTTCGCCAACACCATCAACACGCACGAGGGCGGCACCCACGAAGAGGGCTTCCGGGCCGCGCTGACCAGCGTCGTCAACCGGTACGGCACCGACAAGAAGCTACTCAAGGGCGACGAGAAGCTCTCCGGCGAGGACATTCGCGAGGGCCTGGCCGCGATCATCTCGGTCAAGCTGGCCAACCCGCAGTTCGAGGGCCAGACCAAGACCAAGCTGGGCAACACCCCGGTGAAGAGCTTCGTGCAGCGGGTCTGCAACGAGTGGCTGGTCGACTGGTTCGACCGCAACCCGGCCGAGGCGAAGATCATCATCCAGAAGGCGTCCCAGGCCGCCCGGGCCCGGATCGCCGCGCAGCAGGCGCGCAAGCTGGCCCGGCGCAAGTCCCTGCTGGAGTCCGGCTCGATGCCGGGCAAGCTGGCCGACTGCCAGTCCACCGACCCGCGCGAGTCCGAGGTCTTCATCGTCGAGGGCGACTCGGCCGGCGGCTCGGCCAAGCAGGGCCGCGACCCGCGGACCCAGGCGATCCTGCCGATCCGCGGCAAGATCCTCAACGTGGAGAAGGCCCGGATCGACCGGGTGCTGAAGAACAACGAGGTCCAGGCGCTGATCACCGCGCTGGGCACCGGCATCCACGACGACTTCGACATGGAGAAGCTGCGCTACCACAAGGTGGTGCTGATGGCCGACGCCGACGTCGACGGCCAGCACATCCAGACGCTGCTGCTGACGCTGCTCTTCCGCTTCATGCGCCCGCTGGTCGAGATGGGGCACGTCTACCTGGCCGCCCCGCCGCTCTACAAGATCAAGTGGAACAAGCGCGGCGACGACGCGCAGTACGCGTACTCGGACCGCGAGCGGGACGGCCTGATCGCGCTGCGCCAGCAGAAGAAGCCGAACGCGAAGCCGGACGACATCCAGCGGTTCAAGGGCCTCGGCGAGATGAACTACCCCGAATTGTGGGAGACCACGATGAACCCGGCGACGCGTACGCTGCGTCAGGTCACGCTCGACGACGCGGCCACCGCCGACGAGTTGTTCAGCGTGCTGATGGGTGAGGACGTCGAGGCGCGCCGCTCGTTCATCCAGCGCAACGCCAAGGACGTCCGGTTCCTGGACATCTGACGGGTTTCGGCGGGCTGGCCGGTCGTCCACCGGCCAGCCCGCCGATCCACAGAGTTATCCACAGAGCGGCCGGTATCCACAGCCGTTATCCACAGCACGAAAACGACTCTGAGTCTGATAAGGGTTAACAGTGACCGATATCCCCGAGTCCACACCCAACGAGCCCGAGCTCCCCGAGACCGTCGCCGCCGTCGTCGCGCACGACCGCATCGAACCGGTCGGGCTCGAGGTGGAGATGCAGCGCTCCTACCTCGACTACGCGATGAGCGTCATCGTCGGGCGGGCACTGCCGGACGTCCGGGACGGGCTCAAGCCGGTCCACCGCAAGATCCTCTACGCCATGTTCGACTCCGGCTACCGGCCGGACCGGGGCTACGTGAAGTGCTCCCGCGTGGTCGGCGACGTGATGGGCCAGTTCCACCCGCACGGCGACTCGGCGATCTACGACGCGCTGGTCCGGATGGCGCAGCCCTGGTCGCTGCGCTACCCGCTGGTCGACGGCAACGGCAACTTCGGCTCGCCGGGCAACGATCCTGCTGCCGCGATGCGCTACTGCCTCACCGGGGACGCGCGGATCCGTACCGCCGATGGTTCGGTCCGGATCGGTGAGATCGTGCCCGGCGCGGCACCGAGCAGCGAGACGGACATCGATCTCAAGGTCCGCGACCGCAACGGCGACCTGGTCCGCGCCTCGAAGTTCTTCCACTCCGGCGAGCACCCGACGCTGAAGCTGCGCACCCGCGAGGGGTACGAGCTGACCGGCACCCACAACCACCCGGTGCTCTGCCTGGTGGACGTGGCCGGCGTGCCGACCCTGCTGTGGAAGCTGCTCGCCGAGATCTCCCCGGGCGACCGGGTGGTCCTCCAGCGCACGGTGCCCGACGAGATCGGCTACCCGATGCTGGAGCACGTCGAGGCGGCCGTCCTGGCCGGCGCCTTCGTCAGCGAAGGCTGGGTCTCGGAGGGGCGGGCGGGCTTCAACAACGTCGACCGCGAGTTCTTCGTACGGGTCCTCGCTGCCTACGACCTGGCGGTGGGCGGCCCGCGGTACGTCAGCCAGCGCACCATCGCCTCCGGCAGCCTGCTGCACGAACTCGACGTCCAGGACCTCTCGGCCCTGCGGAAGAGCCTTCTCGGCGAGCTGGTCGGGGCGCGCAGCGCCGCCAAGTTCGTGCCCGAGTTCGTCTGGCAGGGGCCTGCGGCGGTCAAGCGGGCCTTCCTCCAGGCACTCTTCGAGGGCGACGGCTCCTCGTCGCTGCTGCCGCGCAACAGCATCCAGGTCTCGTACTCGACCCGCAGCGAGCGGCTGGCCCGCGAGGTCCAGCAGCTGCTGCTGGAGTTCGGCGTGGTCAGCAAGCAGTGCCGGTACGACAACGGCGAGATCAAGGTCGTGGTGACCAACCGCCGCGATGCGCGGATCTTCGCCGCCCACGTCGGCTTCCTCGGCCGCAAGCAGGCCAAGCTGGACTCCGAGCTGGCGTCGGTCCCGGCGACCAGCACCGCGCTCTCCGGCGACCACGTTCCGCTGGTGAGTGACTTCATCCGGGAGCACGGCGCGACGCGCTGGACCGAGCGGGACTGGCTGCGCCGGCACAACGTCGACCGGATCGAGCGCTGGGAGCGGGACCGCGACGAGATCGCCGCGCGGATCACCGAGACCGAGGTGCTCGACGTGGTCGAGCCGCTGGTCGACGGTCGGTTCTACTACGCGGAGGTCGCCAGCGTCGCCGACGCCGGGGTCCGGCCGGTCTACAGCATCCGGGTGGACACCGACGACCACTCGTTCGTCTCGGACGGCTTCGTCAGCCACAACACCGAGTGCAAGCTCGACCCGCTGGCCATGGAGATGCTGCGGGACATCGACGAGGACACCGTCGATCTCCAGGACAACTACGACGGCCGGGCCAAGGAGCCCACCATCCTGCCGTCGAGGATCCCGAACCTCCTCGTCAACGGCTCCGAGGGCATCGCGGTCGGCATGGCCACCAAGATCCCGCCGCACAACCTGCGCGAGATCGGCGCGGCCGTGCAGTGGTGCCTGGAGCACCCGGAGGAGGACGAGGCCACCACCCTCGACGCGCTGCTGGAGATCGTCAAGGGGCCTGATTTCCCCACCCACGGCCTGATCGTGGGCACGCAGGCGATCCAGGACGCGTACCGCACCGGGCGCGGGTCGATCCGGATGCGCGCCGTGGTGGAGGTCGAGGAGGACAAGCGGGGCCGCCCCTGCCTGGTCGTCAGCGAGCTGCCCTACCAGGTGAACCCGGACAACCTGGCCGAGCGGATCGCCGAGCTGATCAAGGAGGGCAAGCTCGCCGGCATCGCCGACATCCGCGACGAGTCCTCCGGGCGTACGGGCATGCGGATCGTGCTCGTACTCAAGCGCGACGCGGTCGCCAAGGTGGTGCTGAACAACCTCTACAAGCACACCCAGCTCCAGGAGACCTTCGGCGCCAACATGCTGGCGCTGGTCGACGGGGTGCCGCGCACGCTCAATCTGGCCCAGTTCATCCGCTACTACGTCGAGCACCAGATCGACGTGATCCGCCGGCGGACGGCGTTCCGGCTGCGCAAGGCGGAGGAGCGGGCGCACATCCTGCGCGGCCTGTCCAAGGCACTGGACGCCCTCGACGAGGTGATCGCCCTGATCCGGCGCTCGCCCACCGTCGAGGACGCCCGGCAGGGCCTGATCCGGCTGCTGGAGATCGACGAGATCCAGGCGACCGCGATCCTCGACATGCAGCTGCGCCGGCTCGCCGCGCTGGAGCGGCAGCGGATCCTCGACGACCTGGCCAAGCTGGAGCTGGAGATCGCCGACCTCAAGGACATCCTCGCCAAGCCCGAGCGGCAGCGCAGGATCGTCTCGGAGGAGCTTGGCGAGATCGTCGCCAAGTGGGGCGACGAGCGGCGCACCAAGATCGTGCCGTTCGAGGGCGAGGTCTCCATGGAGGACCTCATCGCCCGCGAGGACGTGGTCGTCACGATCACCCGCACGGGTTACGCGAAGCGGACCAAGGTCGACCTCTACCGGTCCCAGCGCCGCGGCGGCAAGGGTGTCAGCGGGGCGACGCTCCGGCAGGACGACATCGTCAGCCACTTCTTCGTATGCTCGACGCACGACTGGATGCTCTTCTTCACCAACAAGGGGCGCGTCTACCGGGCGAAGGCGTACGAGCTTCCCGAGGCCAGTAGGGTGGCCAAGGGCCAGCACGTGGCCAACCTGCTCGCGTTCCAGCCCGACGAGCAGATCGCGCAGATCATCGAGATTCCGAACTACCAGGTGGCCCCCTACCTGGTACTTGCCACGAAGAACGGCCTGGTGAAGAAGACTCGGCTCGAGGAGTTCGACTCCCCCCGGTCCGGCGGCATCATCGCGATCAACCTGCGCGACGAGGACGAGCTGGTCGGGGCGGCGCTGGTCGCGCCCGAGGAGGATCTGCTGCTGGTCTCGAAGAACGCGCAGGCGATCCGGTTCAACGCGAGCGACGAGGCGCTGCGCCCGATGGGGCGGGCCACCTCGGGCGTCATCGGCATGCGCTTCAGCGAGGACGACGTCCTGCTGGCCATGGAGGTGGTCCGCGAGGGGCTGGACGTCCTGGTGGCCACGAACGGGGGATTCGCGAAACGCACCCCGATCGAGGAATACCCCGTGCAGGGCCGGGGAGGTAAGGGCGTGCTGACTGCGAAGATCACCGAGCGGCGCGGTGGTCTGGTCGGCGCGGTGGTGATCGACCCGGACGACGAGCTGTTCGCGATCACCAGCAACGGTGGTGTCATCCGGACTCCGGTGAAGCCTGTACGCCGTACGCGTGACCGGAACACAATGGGGGTCAAGCTGATGGACCTTCCGGATGGCGTGACTATCGTGGCGATTGCTCGCAATGCCGACGAGCCTGACGAACAGGACTAGTTGAATGACGGAGACACAGGCGAAGTCGGGGAACACGGGGACCTCGGCCACCCCGGTCGACGAGGAGGCCGCGAAGAGCGGCACACCAGCGACCGGCCGCGCGGCCGTGGGTCGGGCCACCGTCCCCGCCGACGCGCCTGCCCCGAAATTCACCCGGGCTCCCGGAATGACACCGCCTCCGGACAAGCCCTCGGAGGACGGGGACGCGCCGGAGCGGACCGAGACGGTGGGGGTCGACAAGCCGGCCCCCGCCGCCAAGCCGGCCGCCGCCACACCGACGACGACGCAGCCGCTGAAGGTCGGTGCGGGCCAGTCGACCGGCACCACCGGGACACAGCCGCGGATCACGGGCGCCACCGGCACCCAGCCCCGCGTCACGGGCACCGCGAAGCCGCAGTCGGACGGCGCGCGCCCGACCGCCGCCGGCCGCCCCGCCAGCGGGGGCGGCCTGCCGCCGGGGATCAGCGGCGCCGCCGCCGTCGGGGCGGCCCGCGTGGGTGACGCGGTACGCGCCGCGCGTACGTCGGTCAGTTCGGCCGCGTCGCGCGGGCCGCGCCGGGCCCGGCTGAACCTCAAGCGGATCGATCCCTGGTCCGTCATGAAGTTCGCGTTCGCGGTCTCGGTGGTGCTCTTCATCGTCGTGGTGGTGGCCACCTCGGTGCTCTACCTGGCCCTCGACGCGATGGGCGTGTTCACCAGCGTCAACGACAGCCTGACCGATCTGGTCAGCGCGGGCGGCGGCCAGAGCACCAGCGGCTTCCAGATCACCGCCAAGGGCGTGATCCTCAGCTCGGCGCTGATCGGCCTGGTCAACGTCGTGCTGTTCACGGCGCTCGCCACGCTCGGGGCGTTCGTCTACAACGTCTGCGCGGACCTGGTCGGCGGCATCGAGCTGACCCTCGCCGAGCGCGACTGAACCACCTCGGAAGCCGGGGCACCGCCGAGCGCGGAGCCCCGGCTTCCGTGCATGTCGAGGCAGGTCACCGGGGCCGCACGGGCGGCGTAATCGGGTGGGCCGGGTGCGGAGCCTCCGGTAGGTTCAGAGGCGACGGCAACGCCCGGACGTGGCGGCGGCCCCGATTTGGGGCCGGACGGACGGATGGGTTAACCTTGCTCGTCGCCACGCGGGGCTATAGCTCAGTCGGTTAGAGCGCAGAGCTGATAACTCTGAGGTCGCTGGTTCGATTCCAGCTAGCCCCACCGCACATCGTCCGACGGCAGTCGAGCGCGAGGGTAGGCCCCATGTTCAAGAAGCTTCTGATCCTGGCCGGCGTCGTCGGTGTGGCAGCCGTGGTGGCCAGGAAGGTCAAGGCTTCCAACGACGAGCGCGCCCTGTGGCACGAGGCGACCACCGCGCCCGACCTGCGCTGATCCCGCTGGCACTGCCGGCACCGGCGGCGTCGTCCGCCCCGGGGGCCCTAGCTCAACTGGCAGAGCACTGCCTTTGCAAGGCAGGGGTTAGGGGTTCGAGTCCCCTGGGCTCCACCAACACCACCTTCGGTTGATCTCGGCACGCAGCAGCGGCACCGGTCAGCGCAGGAAGGTGAAGAGCGTTCCCGTGGCGTCCAGGGGTCGCGGGGTGCCTTCGAACCGGTGGACGCCGACGGAGAACCGCACGTCGTCCGGAGCGTGGAACGCCTCCTCCACGAAGCCGGCGTCGCTCAGCCATCTCCGTACGGCCGGCGTCAGGTCCGGCGTGCGCCGCGCCCGGGTCCAGATCACAGTGGCACCCGCTGCGCAGAACTGGGGCAGGGCGGCGACCGTCCGCTCCACGTCGGCGTCCGAGATGTTGCCGAAGACTCCGACCATGAGCACCAGATCCGCCGGAACCGCCCCGGCGTAGGAGGAGGGCCGGCCCGCGTCCGCCTGCCTGATCACGAGGTGGGAGAGCCCGGCCAGGTCGGCGGCGGCCCGCGCGGCGGCCACGTTGCCGGCGTCGTACTCGATCAGGGTCACGTGCAGGCGTCGGGCGTCGGGTCGTGTGGCCAGGACGCCGATGAGGTCGTGGCCCTGCCCCGCGCAGGCGCTGACCACCGTCAGCCGTTCCTCGGAGCGCTCGTCGAGCCACGAGGCGATGTGCCGCTGCACCAGCCGCAGCCGGCGTGACAGCGGGGAGTTCGCGTCGGCGTAGGGCTCGTGCCACGCCTGCCAGTCGGTCCGGACGGTCACGGGCGGGCGTGCTCCCGCAGCAGCGCGAGGAGCCCGTGGCCGTCCTCGATCCGCGCGTCCGGTTCGACCCCTGGCAGCGCCGCCTCCCGGTCGGTGCGGGGCGAGCGCATGAGGATCGCGGCGGCGGTGCCGGCGCGGCGGGCGCAGACGACGTCGCGATTCACGGTGTCGCCGACGAACCAGCAGTCACCGATCGGCACCGCGACGGCGCGGGCCGCCAGCAGCGCCAGTTCCGGGTTCGGCTTCCGGGGCCCCGCCTCGTCGCTGTAGAACTCGGCCCCGAACAGCCCGGAGAGCCCCGCGGCGGCGAGGAAGTCCCGGTGGGCGGCGCCGCAGAGCGTGTTGCTGACGACCGCCATCGGCAGGCCGGCGTCGGCGGCGTGCCGCAGGGCCTCGGGGATGCCGGGGCGCACGGCCCACTCCTGGCGCCAGGTCCAGGCGTACGCCAGCGGGGTCGCCTCCCGCTCGACGGCGGCGCGGGTCTCCCGCGGCCAGGACCGGGTCACGAAGTCGGCCCACACCTGGCCGTGCGGCAGCTCGACCGGGTCGCCCGCCCTGCCCACCTCGTCGCGCCACAGGGCGTACGCCCGCGCGCCCTCGCCCAGGTCCCGGGCGATCTGGTCGTCCGGCACCGCGCCGTCGACGAGTTCGGCGAGGCGCCGCACCAGCCCCGGCGGGGCCGGCGGTTGGGGTGGCGCGTCGGCCAGGACGCCGCCGAAGTCCAGCAGGAGAGCCCGAGGGGTACGAAGCATGCCCGTCATCCTCGCGCACCGGGACGGGAAACGAGAGGGCCCCGCGGCCCGGTGATCGTGACCGCAGGACCCCTCGCCGTGGTCGGGCTGCCCGGAACGGTTGCCCTACGCCAGCGCGTCGACGGTCGAGTCCGCCGTCGTCCGCGTGACGCGGCGGCGCCGGGTGGGCAGCCCGAGCGTCGGGTTGGCGACGCCCCAGGCGGCACCCCTGCAGACCAACTCCTTGTAGACGGCCGCGAGGCGTCCGGTCAGGGCGGCCCGCACGGCGCGGTCGTCGGCGGTGACGTACTGGATCAGGCCCTCGCTGCGGCCGAGCGAGATGCACTGGTTGAAGTAGCGGATCCGGCCGGCCGGTAGCCTGCCCCCGGCCAGGTGCGCCGCGATCGCGTCGGCGGCCTGCCAGGCGGTCGGCACTCCCGAGGCGCACGACATCCGTAGCGGCTTGTCCCCGGGACCCATCACCATGGCGGCGTCGCCGACGGCGTACACGTCCGGGTGCGAGACCGACCGCATGGTCCCGTCGACCACGATCTGGCCGGCGCCGGTGACCTCCAGAGCGGTCGCCCGCGCGATCGGGTGGACCGCGAAGCCGGTGGTCCACACGGTGACCGCCGCCGGGATGGTCCCGCCCTCGGCGGTGGCGACGCGGTCGGCTTCGACGCCGGTGACGGTGGTGTGCTCGTACGCGGTGATGCCGAGCTTGTCGAACACCTTCCGCAGGTGCTCGCGGCTCCTGGGGGAGAGCCAGTCGCCGAGACCGCCACGGGCGGCGAGGGCGACGTCGAGGTCCGGGCGGGCCTCGGCGATCTCGGTCACGGCCTCCAGGCCGGTGAGGCCGCCCCCGACGACGAGCACGGTCTGCCCGGCGTCGAGGCGTGCCAGGCGCTCGCGTAGCCGGAGTGCTCCGGGGCGGCTGGAGATCTCGTGGGCGTACTCGGCTGCCCCCGGGACGTCCCGTGGGTCCCAGCCGCTGCCGAGGGCGTAGACGAGCGTGTCGTAGGCGAGTTCCTCGGCGCCGTTCGCGTCGACGACGGCGACGGTCCTGCGGTCGACGTCGACGCCGGTGACCCTCGCGAGCCGCAGCCCGACGCCGGTGCCCGCGAACATCTCCCGCAACGGCCGGGGCTTGAGGTCCTGACCGGCCGCCAGTTGGTGCATGCGGACGCGTTCGACGAAGTCGGCCCCTTCGTTGACGACGGTGATGGAGACATCCTCCCGGTGGAGCCGTCTGGCGAGGCGGCCGGCGGCGATGGCTCCGGTGTATCCGGCTCCGAGGACGATGATGCGGTGCTGCATGTCCATGCTCCTGTCTCGCGCGGGTTGCCACCTGAACCGGGTGGCCCGCCGTTTCCTGACAGGAACCGCTCGTGAAGCACGTCACATGACGGTCAGAAGGCGTGGAACAGGGGTTCGCCGTGGTCGGTGGCAGCCCACTGCACCGTCGCCCGTTCGAGCTTGTCCGGGTTGCCCTGGCTACGGAACGCGGCGATGCCCTCGGCGGTGACCTCCAGGCACATGACGCCGACGACCCGGCCGTCCACGACGGCCACGACGGCGGGGCGGCCGTTGGCGGTCCAGGTGTGGACCTCGGGCGTGCCACCGACCAGGGCGCGCTTGGCCTTGCCGGGCCTGAACAGGCCCCACAGGAACTTCGCGACCGCGACCGCGCCCTCGAACGCCTTGGCGCGGGCCGGGACCTTCCCGCCGCCGTCGCCGATCGCGACGACGTCCTCGGTGAGCAGGCGCAGGAGCGGCTCCATCCGGCCGCCGGTGGCGGCCGCCAGGAACTCCTCCACGACCCGCCGGGCGGCGGCCTCGTCGATCTCGGCACGGGCCCTGCCGTCCGCGACGTGCTTCTTGGCGCGGTGGAGGATCTGCTGGCTGGCGGCCTCGGTGATGTCGAGGATCGCGGCGATCTCGCGGTGCGGGTAGTCGAAGGCCTCCCGCAGCACGTACACCGCCCGCTCGCCCGGGGAGAGACGCTCCAGGAGGGTGAGGACCGCGTACGAGACCGATTCGCGCTGCTCGGCGGTTTCGGCCGGGCCGAGCATCGGGTCCCCGGCGAGCAGCGGCTCGGGAAGCCACTGGCCCGGGTAGGTCTCCCGGCGCGCCCGTGCGGAGGCGAGCTGGTTGAGGCACAGGTTGGTGAGGACCTTCGTCAGCCAGGCCTCGGGGACCCCGATGCGCTCGACGTCGGCGGCCTGCCAGCGCAGGAACGTCTCCTGCACGGCGTCCTCGGCCTCGGTGGCGGAGCCGAGGAGACGGTAGGCGATGGCTTCCAGGCGGGGCCTGGCGGCCTCGAACCGCTCGACGTCGTCCGCCGTCAGGGACATGGCCCGATCCTAGGCCGCGCGGCACAGATCGGAACCGGGCCACCGCGGAGCCGACGCCGTTCCGGGCAGGTTAGCGTCGCAGGTGTGACCACCGGATCCCCACGCGTGCTACCGGCCGACAGCGGCATCGCCGAGGCGGCCTCCGTCCTGCGTACCGGCGGGTTGGTGGCCTTTCCCACCGAGACCGTCTACGGGCTCGGCGCGAACGCGCTGGACGCCCGGGCCGCCGCCCGGATCTTCGAGGCGAAGGCGCGGCCCAGCTTCGACCCGCTGATCACGCACCTCACGGACGCGGCCGAGCTGGAGAAGCTGGTCGGGGCGGTGCCGGCGGCGGTGGCGGCGTTGGCCGGGCGCTTCTGGCCCGGGCCGCTCACGCTGATCGTGGACCGGCCGGCGGCGATCCCGCCGATCGTCACCTCCGGACTGGCGACGATGGCGGTCCGCGTGCCGGACAACGCGTACGCGCGGGCGCTCATCGCCGAGGCCGGGGTGCCGGTGGCGGCGCCGAGCGCGAACCGGTTCGGCCAGCTCAGCCCGACGCGGGCCGAGCACGTGGTGCGGGGCCTGGGCGCCGCCGTGGACGTGGTGCTCGACGGCGGGCCGACGCGGTGCGGCATCGAGTCGACCATCGTGGACGCCCGGGGCGGGCGGCCGGTGGTGCTGCGCCTCGGCGCGCTGCCGGTCGAGGCGCTGGAGGAGGCGGCCGGCCCGGTGACCGTACGACCGGGCAGCTCGGGGCAGCCCGTCGCGCCCGGCACGCTGGCGGCGCACTACGCCCCGCGTACGCCGCTGCGGTTGGTCCCGGGCGGCGAGCCGCCGGCGGCCGACGGGGTCCGGCGCGGCTTCCTGGCCTTCCGCGACCGGCCGGCGGGCGACTGGGCGGCCGTGCAGGTGCTCTCCGCCGCCGGCGACCTGACCGAGGCCGCCGCGCGGCTGTTCGACGCGCTGCACGAGCTGGACGCGGCCGGGGTCGGCGAGATCCTCGTCGAGCCGGTGCCCGAGGTGGGCGTCGGCCGGGCGGTCAACGACCGGCTGCGCCGCGCCGCCGCCACCTGGCATCCGGCGGGGTGAGGCGGGGGCGGGGCGGCCACCCGGCTCGGCGACGGGACGCGGCCCAGCTCGGCGACGGCGCGTCGGCGGTCCCACCTTCCGGGTGCATGGGCGGGGAGGACGGGGGTAGGAGAAACGTCAACAACCCCCTGGAAGTGAGGTGTCAGCCAATGCCGACCGCACGCGAGATCATGACGAACGATGTGACCTGCATCCGTGAGCAGGACGACCTCAAGACGGCCGCCAAGCAGATGGCCCAGCTGGGCGTCGGCTCGCTGCCGATCTGCGGGGACGACAACCGGCTCAAGGGAATGCTGACCGACCGTGACATCGTGGTGAAGGTCCTCGCCGAGGGCCGCGACCCGGGCCGCGTCACCGCCGGTGAACTCGCCCAGGGCGAGGCGGTGACGATCGGCGCGGACGACGACGCGGCGGAGATCCTGCGGACCATGAGCCAGCACAAGGTGCGCCGGCTGCCGGTGATCGACGGGCACGAGCTCGTCGGCATCGTGGCCGTCGCCGACGTGGCCCGCTCCCTGCCCGAGCGCCCGGTGGGCGACCTCATCGAGGCCATCTCCGAGCGCGCCTGACCGCACGTCACGACCGATCGCCGCCCTCCGGCTCCGGCCGGGAGGCGGCGATCGGCGTACGCGGGCCCGCGCCCGGCGGGGATCGGACGGGGTGGCGGCTCAGTCCGGGGGCGTCAGCGGGACGGTCTCGCCCCGGGCGATGGTGCGGATGCTCCCGGCGAGGCCGCGCCGCCGCACCTCCGCCACGAAGTGGCCCAGCGGCGAGCGGAACACCGGGTAGTCGTCGTAGTGGATCGGCACGGTCAGCTTCGGCCGGACCAGCTCCACCAGGTCGGCGCCCTGCCGCGCGTCCATGGTGAGCAGGATGCCGGCGATCCGGGTGCCGCCGAGGTGGATCAGCATCGCGTCGATGTCCGGGTACCGCTCGGGGATGTCGGCGAGCATCGGCCGGTTCAGCGTGTCGCCGGTGACGTAGAGGCGGAACTGGCGGCTGCCCCCGCGTTCCAGGTCGATCATCGTGCCCATCACGTCGGGCATCAGCACGTCCAGCGCGCCCGGCCCGTGCCTTCCCGGCATCGAGGTCAGCCGCAGCGTCTCGCCGTCGCGGCGCAGCTCCCGGGAGTTCCAGGTGGGCAGCCCTTCGGCGGCCCGGAAGCCCCAGCGGCGCAGCTTCCGTTCGGCGGCGGGAGTGGTGACGATCGGCAGCTCCCGGTCGAGTTCCCGGCGGGCCACGCGGTCGAAGTGGTCGCCGTGCAGGTGGGAGAGGACGACCGCGTCCAGCGACGGCAGTTGGGCGATCCGCAACGCGGGGTCGGTGCGCCGCCGCGACCAGAGCCCCTTGCCCAGGTACGCGCGTTGGCCCCGGTGCAGGAAGTTCGGGTCGGTGAGCAGGGTGAACCCGCCGATCCGCAGCACCGTGGTGGCGGTGCCGATGAACGTGACCTCCGGCTGCGTCGTCAACATGCGTACCTCCGCCCGCAGCCGTACCCGTGATCGGCACGGTCATGCCGATCGGCGGCGGTCACGCCCGCGCCGGCCCGTCGGCCGAGGTTCGCCCGTCGGGGTCCGGGCGGTCCGCCGGCGGGGACCCCGACTGGGGCAGGCGTTCCACCAGGCGGGTGAGCGCGCCGTTCGCGAAGGTGGCGCCGAGCGCGGAGCCCGTCGCGATGGTCCAGCCGACCGGGCCGAGCGGCGTGCAGCCGAAGAAGTGGCTGACCCCCGGCGTCTGAACGACCACCACCAGCACCCCGAGCGACGCGGCGGTGGAGGCCAGTACGGCCGGGCTGGTGCCGCCGGCCAACACCGTCTGTCCGAGCTGGGTGCCGACCAGCGAGACCAGCGCGACGGTGCCCGCCCGCCTGCGTCGCCCGGTGTAGCGGGCCAACGTCCAGCCGGCGGTGGCGCCCAGCGTCGTGGCGGCGGCGCGCAGCCCGATCTCCCGGGTCATCGTCTCGCCCAGCGAGGTGTCGGGGCCCTCCCTGAGCAGGCCGTCGGCATGGTCCGCGCCGGGCGGCCGGACGGCGATCGCCAACGCCGGCGCCAGGTCGGTGAGCAGGTTGACCAGGAGCAGTTGCCGGCCGGTGAGCGCCGATCGGCCGGTCGCGGCGGCGGTCAGCACGCTGAACGCGATCTCGCCGAGGTTCCCGCCGACCAGGATGCTGAGCGCGTGGCGTACCGAGGACCACATCGCCCGGCCCTCGACCAGGGTGGCGATGATGGTCTCCAGCCGGTCGTCGGTGACCACCAGGTCGGCCGCCGCCCGGGCCGCCGGGGTGCCCCGCTGACCGAGGGCGATGCCCACGTCGGCCAGCCGGATCGCCGCGGCGTCGTTGGCGCCGTCGCCGGTCATCGCCACCGTACGTCCGCACCTCTGCAACGCCTGGATGATCCGGACCTTGTGCGCCGGGGTGCACCGGGCCACCACGTCCGTGACGGCGAGCCGCGCGGCGAGGGCCTCGTCGTCGAGCTGGTCGAGTTCCGTCGCGGTGACCACCCGCTGGTCCTCGTGGTCGCTGATGGTGGCCGCGATGGCCTCGGCGGTCGCCGGATGGTCACCGGTGATCATGATGGTGTGCACGCCGGCCTGACGGATCCGGCGCACGGCGGGGGCGGCGCTCTCGCGTACCCCGTCGGCGAGGGCCAGGAAGCCGACGAAGGTCAGGTCGTGCACCTGCTCGTCCGTGACGCCGGGAGAGGAGACCCGGCACTCTGCCACGGCGAGGATCCGGTGTCCCGCCCCCGCCCGGTCGGCGAGCATGGCGTGCAGCCCGTCGCGGCCCGAGTCGTCGAGCGGCTCGTCGCGTCCCCCCGGCGTACGCCAGCCCGAGCACCGGGGCAGCACCGACTCCGGTGCCCCCTTCACGCTGAGCAGCAGCCGGTCCCCGGCCCGGCCGACGGTGGCGTGGTAGCCACGGGACGGCTCGAACGGCAGCCCACCCACCGGCTCCCATCCCTGGGCGCCGGTCTGCTCGGTGACCCCGGCGGCCTGCGCGCCGGACCGGACCGCCCGGTCGGTCTGCTGGGCCAGGTCGTGGGGGCCGTCGGCGCTCGGGGTGGCGCGCAGCGCGGTCGAGAGGGTGAGCCGAAGGCCGTCGTCGAGGCGGTCCACCGGTGCGTACCGGCCGTCGTCGCCGACCCCGGCGAGCATCAGCTGCCCCTCGGTTAGGGTGCCGGTCTTGTCGAAGCAGAGCACGTCCACCCGCCCGAGCGCCTCGATGGTGCGTGGGTTGCGGACCAGCGCGCCGTGCTCCGCCAGCCGCCGCGCGGCGGCGAGCTGTGCGGCGCTGACCAGGAAGGGCAGCCCTTCCGGCACGGACGCGACGGCCAGGTTTGCGGCGGTCGCGGCGGTCTGGGCCAGGGGTACGCCCCGCAGCAGCCCCGCGCCGGCCACCGCCACCGCCGAGCCGGCGGCCAGCGGGATCGCCGCCCGGGTCAATCCGCCCAGCCGCGCCTCCACCCCGCTCGCCGGGGGGGCCTGCCGGGCCATCGCCAGGCTCCGCCCCGCCTCGGTGCCCGCGCCGGTCGCCACCACCACCGCCGTCCCGTGGCCGGCGGCGACGCTGGTGCCCTCGTAGAGCATCGAGCGCCGGTCGGCGACGGCGGCGGCGACCACCGGCTGATCGGTCTTGCCGACCGGCAGCGACTCGCCGGTGAGCGAGGACTCGTCCATCTCCAGCCCGGCCGACTCCAGCACCCGGCAGTCGGCCGGCACGGCGTCCCCCGATTCGAGGACGATGACGTCCCCGGGCACCAGGTCCTCGGCCGGCAGGATCCGCTCCGCGCCGTCGCGGCGTACCCGGGCCGTCACCGCCGAGCGGGACAGCAGCTCGGCGAGCGACCGCTCGGTGTTGTGCTGGTGCACCGCCCCGAGCAGCGCCGACCCGCCGACCACGCCGCCGACCAGGGCGGCGTCGACGGGCGAGCCGAGGGTGGCGGAGAGCACCGCCCCGGCGGCCAGCACCGGGGTGAGCGGGTTGGTCAGCTCGTCGACGAAGGCGCGGAGCAGCCCCGTCGGCCCCGAGGGCCGTACGCTCCCGTCGCCCCGGCGGCGCTCGGCCTCGTCGGTGGGGAGCCCGTCCGGGCCGGTGTCGAGCTGGTCCAGCACGGTCGAGGACGGCATCAGGTGCCACGCGGTGATGGCCGGCGCCGGGGAGTCCGCCGGGCCGGGCAGCCGGTGCGCCCGCAGGACGCCGTGGGCGAAGGCCAGCGCCGCCGCCCCGTTGACGGCCGCGACGGCGCGGCCGGGCAGCCGCGCGGGCGAGGCGGTGAGCGCCCCCAGGACGCCGAGGCCGGTGCCGGCCATGGCCAGGCCGATGTTCTGCCGTGCCATCCGGCGGGCCACCCCGGCCGCCTCGACCACCAGCGCCGCCACCCGCAGGTCGGCGCCGACCAGCAGGTGCGCGCCCCAGGGTGGCAGGTCCTCGTCGGCGGAGAGCCCCAGCCCGCAGTCGGCGGCGCCGAGCGCGGCACGGTCCCCGGAGACCACCATCACCACGGCCCCGCCGCGTTGCAGCTCCCGCACCGACCCGGCCAGCCGGTCGCGCCCGGGCAGGTGGGCGTCGGCGAAGTCGTACCGCCGCTCGTCGTCGCCGGCCACGACCAGCCGCAGACCGGCCTGGCGGGCGGCGGCCGGCAGGGCGTCGACGCCCGGAGCCGGCTCCGGCTCGACCCGCAGTACGGCGGCGAGGGTGCCGCCGTCGGCCAGGCCGAGCAGGGGTCCGCCCGCGTCGCGCAGCCGCCGGCTGTCGGCGGTGTCGCCCGGGTCCTCGACGTCCAGCGCGTCCAGCGGCCCGAGCCGCCAGCCGTCGGCGTGCCGCAGCTCCCGGGGCGCGGCAGGGTCGAAGAGGGCGAAGGCGCGCGCCGCCACCCGCCCGGTGTCCGCCCCGGCCAGCGGCGCCAGGTCCGCCAGCACGCCCCGGTCGGAGCCGAGCACGGCGGCGTCCAGCACCAGGGTGTCGATCCGGTCGAGTTCGCGCAGCACGTTGCGGTCCATCGCGATCACCCCGCGCCGGGCGAGGATCCAGCCGAGCTGCGCGGCGTACCCCTCGCGTCCGCTGCCGGGGGCCTTCGGCAGCGCGGAGAGACCCAGCGCGGCGGCCCGCTTCCAACCCACGACCGGCGTCGCGGCGGCCACCGCGACGGCGCCCGCGTCGAGCGTCCGGGACACGTACTTCTCGACGGGGCCGTCCGGCTTCGGCCGGGGGCGCTCGATCTTCGGCGCGGGGGCGGCGGCCCGCTCCGGATGTCCGGTCAGCCGGGGTTCGGCCTTTGCCCACGCGCGGAGCTGGGCGCGCGCCTCGCCCCACTGCACCACCCGGTGCGCGCCGTCGAGCACGAGCCCGGTCCAGCTGCCCGTGAGGCCCTGCACCACCGCCTCGGCGAGCGGGAACAGCAGATCGGCGCGGGGGTCGGCGCGTAGCCCCCGGTCGGCCAGCGCGTGCAGCCTCGGGTGCAGGTCGACCGCGCCGAGCAGCCCGGCGACCTCCCCGGGCACCGGCGTGAACGGCAGGACCCGGGTGGCGGCGGAGAGGGTCAGGCCGAGGGCGTCGGAGGCCAACGCGCCGAGGGTGCGCGGCGTGCGCGGCCCCTCCTCGGGCGGGTGCGGCGGCGGGATCTGCGGGTCCGGCTCGTGCGGGCAGGTGCGTTCGGTGCGGGCGACGGTCGCGATGAGGTCCCGCAGGGCCGGCTCCGGCGTACCGACGGCGACGACCACCCGGCCGGACGGGGCGTTGACCCGCGCCCACTGGACGCCGGGCATCCGCTCCAGCGCCGCCTCGACCTGACGCGCGAGGACGTCGCCGCCGTCCTGGCAGACCCCGAGCACCTCGATGTGGTGCCGGCCGGGGCGGGACCAGACCCGGCGGCGGCTCAGCCCGGCCGCCCGCGCCAGCCGGGCCGCGACGGCACCGACGTTCCGGGACGCCTCACCGACGACCGGCGGCACCGTGACCGGCGGAAGGAGCCGGCCGGCGGTGCGGACCAGCGAGATCATCGAGGCGTACGACCGGACGGGCGCCGGTCAGGCCCCTCGCTGCCGCTGCTGCCGCCGTACGCCATCTCGCCTCCCACGCCTGCGCTCCGGCGGCCTGCCTTCCCGGCTGATCGTCCGTCATGCGCTTCGAGCGGCGGAAGTTCCCCGGGTGGGCCGGAGAGAGTCGGGTCACCCTTGACCTCAATCCGGGTTGAGGTCCGAGGCTGGTCGCATGCTGATCGAACTGCTCCGCCACGAGGCGGGTCCGTCCGACCCACGGGCCCGCCTCGGCCACCGACCGCTGTGGCTGCCGCGCCCGGCGGACCGGAGGTGACCGGGACGGCGGCGCCGGCCGCCCCGGTCGCCGACGAGGCCGGGCTCTTCGCGCCGCGGTTGCGCGCGATGACGGTGGGCAGCGTCGCGCTGATCTCGCTGCTCGCCTTCGAGGCGCTGGCGGTGGGCACCGCCATGCCGACCGTCGCCCGCAGCCTCGACGGACTGGCCCTCTACGGGATCGCCTTCGGGGGCCCGTTCGCCGCCGGCGTGCTGGCCATGGTCGCCTCCGGCATCTGGTGCGACTCCCGGGGCCCCCGGGCGCCGATGTGGCACGGGCTCGGCTGGTTCGTGCTGGGGCTGGTGCTCGCCGGCGGTGCCACCACCATGGGCGTCCTGGTCGCGGGCCGGATCGTGCAGGGCTTCGGCTCCGGCCTGCTCTCGGTGGCGCTCTACGTGATCGTCGGGCAGGCGTACCCGGAGGCGCTGCACCGGCGGATCTTCGCGGCGTTCGCCGCCGCGTGGGTCGTACCGTCGCTGGTCGGGCCGGCGCTGGCCGGCCTCATCGTGGAGCACCTCGGCTGGCGCTGGGTCTTCCTGGCGGTGCCGGTGGTGGCGGTGCCGGCGGTGCTGCTGATCCACCCCGGCCTGCGGACGATCGGCGCGGGCACGGTCACCGGGTTGCCGTCCGGCGCGGCGGCCCGGATCGGCTGGGCCTGCGGGGCGGGGGTGAGCGCCGCACTGTTGCACATCGGGGGGCAGCAGCGCGGCGCCGCCGCCGTCGGGCTGGTGGCCCTGGCGCTGGTCGGGCTGCTGGTCTGCGCGCCCCGGCTGCTGCCGGCCGGGTTCCTGCGCGCCGGCCGGGGCCTGCCCACCGTGGTCGGGCTGCGCGGTCTCGCCTCGGCCGCGTTCGTCGGCGCGGAGGTGGTGATCCCGCTGATGCTCTCCCGGGAGCGGGGACTGTCGCCGACCGCCGCCGGTCTGGTCCTGACCACGGGCGCGCTCGCCTGGTCGGCGGGCTCCTGGTTGCAGGGGCGGATGCCGGCGCCGCGCTCCCGGGCCACCCTGCCGAGGGCGGGGCTGACCTGCATCGCCGCCGGTACGGCCGTGGTCACGCTCGCGGTCGCGCCGGCGGTGCCGGTCTGGGTCGGCGTGCTGGGCTGGGCCGGCGCGGGCCTCGGCATGGGGCTGCTCTACCCCTCGTTGTCGGTGCTCACGCTGGAGCTGTCCGCCCCCGGTGAGCAGGGCCGCAACAGCTCCTCGCTGCAACTGGGCGACTCGCTCTTCGCGGCGACCGTGCTGGCGCTCACCGGCGCGGTGCTCGCCGCCGGTGCGGCCCCGGGACCGGCCAGCTACGCCGGCACCCTCGCGGTGGCCTGCGGGCTGGCCCTGCTGGGTGTCGTGCTCGCCGGCCGGGTGGTGCCCGGCGCGACCGGGATCCGCGCCGGCTGACCGCCCGCCGGGGCCCCGAATCCGGCTGACCGCCCGGCCCCGACCCGGCTGACCGGCCGCCGGGATTCCGGCCCGGCGGGCGGCGATGCGCCGATTCGGTCCGGTGGCGACCGCCGGCCCGGGAGGATGGGCGGGCGATGAACTTCCTGACCATCCTGCCGATGGCCGTGGTGATGGTCGCCGGGACGCAGCTGGTCGCGGCGGTCTTCCTCGCCTCGGCGGACCGGCCGCGTGCCGCGTCGCTGGGCTACCTGAGCGGGGCGGGGCTCGTGGTGGCGGGCGGGGTGACGGTGAGTTGGCTGGTCACCCGGGCCGTGAAGGTCGACGTCGGTGCCGGGCCCGGGCGGCGCGCGGTCGAGAGCCGGATCGACGTGGTCGTGCTGGCGTTGCTGGTCGTCCTGGCGGTGGTCGTCCTCCTGCGCCGGCACACCGCCGGCCCGCCGAAGTGGATGAGCGGCCTCCAGCGGGCGAGCCCGGCGTACGCGCTGCGGCTCGGCGTGCTGCTCTTCCTGGCCATGCCGACGGACGACATCACCATGCTCACCGTCGGGGCGAGCGCCGCCCGGCACGACCTGTCCTGGTGGCACCTGCTGCCGTTCGTCCTGCTCACCCTGGCGTTGCTGGCCCTGCCGCTGCTGGCGCTGCTGCTGCTCGGTCACCGGGCCGAGGCCGTGTTGCCCCGGATCCGGGACTGGGCCGGACGGCACTCCTGGGTGGTCAGCGAGATCGTCATCGGGTTCTTCGTGGTCCTGACGGCGGCCGACCTGCTGCGGTGAGCCGGCCTGTCACGGTGGGCCCGCCTGTCGCGGTGGGCCGGCCTGCTCCGGTGAGCCGACGCACAGCCGGTCACACGCGTGGGCCGGACGCCGTCACCACCACTGTCGCGCGGCGGGCGCGCGACGGCCGGAGAGGGAGGGAACCATGAGGGTGCTGGTCACCGGGGCGAGCGGCCGGCTCGGGTGGGTGGTGCTGCCCCGGCTGCGCGCCGAGGGCTGGGACGTCCGGGCGACGAGCCGGCGGGCGCGTACCGGCTCGGAGGTGCGGTGGGCGGTCGCCGACCTGGCCACCGGGGAGGGGGTGGTCGAGGCGGTGGCCGGCGTGGACGCCGTACTGCACCTGGCCTCGGCACCGAACCGGGGGCGGCAGACCCACCGGGTCGACGTGCTCGGCACCCGCCGGCTGGTCGTCGCCGCCGGCCGGGCGGGCGTACGGCACCTGGTCTACGTCTCGATCGTCGGGGTGGACCGGGTGCCGATCCCCTACTACCGGCACAAGCTCGCCGCCGAGCAGGTCGTGGCGGCCGGGACGGTGCCGTGGACGGTGCTGCGGGCGACCCAGTTCCCGGAGTTCCTCGACGGGATGCTGCGCGGGACGAGCCGCCTCGGTCCGGTGATCGGCGACCCGGCCGTACTCGCCCAGCCGGTCGATCCGGGCGAGGTCGCGGACCGCCTCGTCCGGCGGCTCACCGCCGGCCCGCTGCGCGGCATCGAGGAGTACGGCGGCCCGGAGGTGCTCCGCTTCGACGACGCGGCCCGCGCGTGGACGGCCGCCCGGCGATCCCGTCGCCCGCTGCTCCCGGTCCGGATACCGGGCGGGCTCGGCCGCGCCCTGCGCTCGGGCGGCCTGGTCACCGGGGCGACCCCGAGGGGCGTCCGGACCTGGGCCGACCACCTCGCCGACACGTACGGGGGAACCGGCGCAAGATGAACGGCCCGCGCATTCACGTCCGGCCTACCGTGACGCCATGTTCGCCATGGTCGCCACCGTCATCCTGTACGTCGCCGGTTTCGTCTTCCTCTACGGCGTGATCCGGCTCGCCATCCGCCACGCCCTGGAGGAGATGGAGGTGCGCCGGGTCCAGGCCGAGCGCGCGGAGGAACTGGCCTCCGTCCGGGACCGCGCGCTGCTCCGCGACAACGGCTTCCTCACCGGCAACTGACCGGTCCCGTCCCGGCCGTCCCCCGGGCCTCCCGTCCCGGCCGGCCCGTCCCGGCGGTCCGGGGGCGGAACCGATACTCCGGGACGGGACCGGTGGTCCGGGTGACTAGAAGTCGGCGGCCACGGCCAGGTTGAACTTGTCGATGGCCGCCTTCTTCTCCTCCGGGAGCGCCTCGACGTCGATCCGGTCGGTCTCGCTCCTCCCGTCGTGGGTGTCGACACCCTTGAGGAGGTGATCGACGATGGAGTTCGCCTCGTCGGTGGTGAAGCCTGCGTCGGTCAGGATGTGCAGCGGAAGTTCACTCATGCCGATCGCCGGTACCCGGCATCACCCGCTTCCACACGCCGCAGGGACCCGTCTCCGGATCGATAGGGGTGACCCCTGTCGACGACGGTTCGGGTCGCTGGTGGTGTGGTGGAACCCCGGGCGTGGGCGGGTGCGAGGATCGCAGGCGTGATGGGGACGCTGAAGACCGAACCCGCCCGCAGTCGGCTCGACCTGCTCGCTCCGCCGGTCGCCGCCGCCGTCGGGCAGTGGCCTGCCGAGGCGCCGGTGGACGTCGACGACGTGCTGGTGGCGCCGATCGACGCCGGGCTCGCCGACACCGCCGCCTTCTGTGCCGCGTACGAGGTGGGGCTGGACGAGTCGGCCAACTGCGTGGTGGTGGCCGGCAAGCGTGAGGGGGTCGTGCGCTACGCGGCCTGCGTCGTGCTCGCCACCACCCGCGTCGACGTCAACGGGGTGGCCCGCCGTGCGCTCGACGTGCGGAAGGCGAGCTTCGCGCCGATGGCCGACGCGGTGGAGCTGACCGGCATGGAGTACGGCGGCATCACCCCGATCGGCCTGCCGGAGCAGTGGCCGATCCTGGTCGACGCGCGGGTGATCGCCGCCCCGCACGTGATCATCGGCTCGGGCGTACGGCACAGCAAGATCGCGCTGCCCGGGCCGGCGCTCGGCGCGTTGCCCGGCGCACGCGTGGTGGAAGGGCTGGCCAGGCCGGCCTGACCGATCACGGATATCGATGCCGTTGCACGTGAAACATCACGCCCATCGATGTCCGTCGTCGGGAGGGTCCGCCCCACCGCCGTCGTCGGGCCCTCGGGTCAGTCGGCCTCGGCCTCGCGGCGGTTCACCTCGGCCAGGGCGGCGAGCAGCGTCTCCGGCTCCTGGGCGCCGGTGACCGCGTACCTGCCGGCCAGCACGAAGGTGGGCACGCTGGTCACCCCGATCTGCCGGGCGGTGGTCAGCTCCTCGGAGAGTTCCGTCACCCGCTCGCCCGAGTCGAGGAAGCGGCGCGCCTCGGCCGCGTCCAGACCCACCTCGGCGGCGAGCGCGGCGAGCGCGTCCCGGGAGCCGACGTCGACGCCGTCGGTGAAGTGGGCACGGTAGAGCGCGTCGACCATCTCGGCGGCGCGTCCCCGGTCGGTGGCCCAGGCGACCAGGCGGTGCGCGTCGAAGGTGTTCGCCGCGACCGCGCGGTCGAAGTCGAGCTTCAGGCCGACCTGGCCCGCCACCTCCGTCACCTGACCGAACATCTGCCGCACGCGGTCCGGCCCGCCGAACTTCGCGGCCATCGCGTCGACCAGCGGGCGCGGCTCCGGCACCGGCGACGGATCGAGCTGGAACGGCCGGTAGCGGACGGTCACCTCGCCGTCGTACGACTCCAGGGCCTGCTCCAGCCGACGCTTGCCGATGTAGCACCAGGGGCACACGACGTCGGCGTAGATCTCGATCTCCATGTCGGGTGACAACCCTCCGTCTAGCTGGTCTGTTCCCGGACCTGCCGCTTGAGCCGGGCCAGGATGGCCGTGCCGCCGCGCACCCGCAGCGGGCTGATCGCCTGGGCCAGCCCCATCCGCTGGTAGAGGTCGTCGGGCACGGCGAGCACCTCGTCCGCGCTCGCCCCGGCCAGCCCCTCGGCGAGGATGCCGGCGAACGCGCGCGTGGTGGGCGCCTCCGGCGGGCAGTCGAAGAGCGTCTCCACCGTCTTCTCCGGAGTCACCCGGGCGCGCAGGAAGAACGCCGTCTGGCACTCCGGCACCTGCTCCATGCCCTCCCGGCCGGCGGCGTCGGCGGGCAGCGGCGGGATGACGTCGGCGTACTCCAGCAGCATCTCCAGCACCACGTCGCGGGGCGCGGCGGCGAACTCGTCGACGATCTCGGAAAGCCTGGCCGGCATGGATGACATGACTCCGAGGCTACCGCCGTCGGAGGGGGACCCCTCCCGCGCCACGGACGTCAGGAAGGGCCCTCCCGCGGATCTCAGACGGTGGGCGCCTGCTCGCTGATCTCGCTCAACGCCGAGTTGGGGTCGAGCTGCATCGCGAGGTCGCCGAGGGAGACGATGCCGACCAGCTTGCGTTCGGCGTCGCAGACCAGCACTCGCCGGATGCCCCGCTCCCGCATCAGGGCGGCCGCCTCGGCGGCGGTCGAGTGCTGCTCGATCATCACCACCTCGCGGGTGATGATCGAGCCGATCGTGGTGGTGGCCGGGTCGCTGCGCTCGGCCACCGCCCGGACGACGATGTCGCGGTCGGTGAGCATGCCGGCGAGGGTGGCGCCGTCGGTGACCACCACGTCGCCGATGTCCGCCTCCTTCATCACCCTGGCCGCCTCATCCAGGGTGGTCTCGGCGGGCAGGTAGATGACCTGCTTCGTCATCACGTCGCTGACCCGGTAACCGGTCATGAGAGCCTCCAGAACGCATTCAGTCGATCGGACTGCGGTACCCCGTGACACATTCGCTACACCACGTTCCCGCGCTCCCGGTGTACCCGTTCGACGAGCCGGTCCGCCACCCCGTCGACCGGCAGTTCGACGCGCTCGCCGGACGCCCGGTCGCGCAGTTCCACGTACCCCTCGGCGAGACGGCGGCCGACCACGACGGCGCGCGGGATGCCGATCAGCTCGGCGTCGGTGAACTTCACCCCGGCGGAGACGTGCGTCCGGTCGTCGACGAGCACCCGCAGGCCGGCGGCGGCGAGCCGCCCGCCGAGCTCCAGCGCCGCGTCCAGCTGCGGCCCCTTCCCGGCGGCCACCAGGTGTACGTCGCAGGGCGCGACCGCCTCCGGCCAGACCAGTCCCCGCTCGTCGTGGTGCTGCTCGGCGATCGCGGCGACCGCGCGGGACACCCCGATCCCGTAGCAGCCCATGGTGGGCCGGACGGGCTTGCCGGCGGGGCCGAGCACGTCGACGGCGAAGGCGTCGGTGTAGCGGCGACCGAGCTGGAAGATGTGTCCGATCTCGATGCCCCGCCGCATGGTCAGCTCGCCCGTGCCGCAGGCCGGGCAGGGGTCACCGGGCCGCACCTCGGCGGCCTCGACCGTGCCGTCCGGCACGAAGTCCCGGCCGCAGACCACCCCCGTCGCGTGCCGGCCCGGCTCGTTGGCGCCGGTCAGCCACGCGCTGCCCGCCACCACCCGGGGATCGGCCAGGCAGCGGATGCCCAGCTTCGCCATGACCTGCGGGCCGATGTAGCCACGGACCAGCTCCGGGTGGGCGTCCCAGCCGTCGAAGACGTCCACGGTGGCCGGGGCGACCGCCGCGCCGAGTCGCTTCAGGTCGACCTCGCGGTCGCCGGGCAGCCCGACCACCAGCAGCTCGGCCTCTTCCGCGCCGGGGCGGCGCAGGGCGAGCACCACGTTCTTCAGGGTGTCGGCGGCGGTCCAGTCGTCCCGCCCGCCCAGGCGTCGGGCGTTGGCCAGCTCGACCAGGCTGGCGATGGTCGGGGTGTCGGGGGTGTCGTGCACCTCGGCCGCCGGCTGCGCGTCCGGGTCGCCGGCCCGCGGGGCGGGCGTGGTCACCGCCTCGGTGTTGGCCGCGTAGTCGCAGGCGGTGCAGCCGACGAACGTGTCCTCGCCGACGGGCGTCGCCGCCAGGAACTCCTCCGACGCCGAACCGCCCATCGCCCCGGAGGTCGCCCGTACGACGGTGTGCTCCAGCCCGAGCCGGTCGAAGATCCGCCGGTACGCCCCGCGGTGCCGCTCGTACGCCGCCGCGAGGCCCGCCTCGTCGAGGTCGAACGAGTAGGCGTCCTTCATCAGGAACTCGCGCCCGCGCAGCAGTCCGGCGCGCGGCCGGGCCTCGTCCCGGAACTTCGTCTGGATCTGGAAGAGCGTCACCGGGAAGTCCCGGTACGAGCTGAACAGGTCCTTGACCAGCAGTGCGGCCAGTTCCTCGTGGGTGGGCGCGAGCAGGTGCTCCGCGCCGCGCCGGTCGGCGAGGGTGAAGATGTCGTCGCCGTACTCCGTCCACCGGCCGCTGGTCCGGTAGGGCTCGGCCGGCAGCAGCGCCGGGAAGTGCACCTCCTGGTCGCCGATCGCCGTCATCTCCTGCCGGACCACCTTGGTGACCCGGTCCAGCACCAGCTTGCCCAGCGGCAGCCAGGTGTAGCCGCCCGGTGCGGCGCGACGGATGTAGCCGGCGCGCAGCAGGAGCCGGTGGCTCGGCACCTCCGCGTCCGCCGGGTCCTCGCGCAGGGTCCGGAGCAGCAGGGTCGACATGCGTAGCAGCATTGGCGCAGCGTACGGCGGGCGGCGGCGGGGCGACGATCCATTTCGGATACGGCGGTCAGCCGGGTTCCGGGCCGGGCGGGGTCGCCGGGACGGGGCCGAGCAGGCGACGCGGGCCCTGACCGGTCGCGCCGAGGTGGTCGTCGGCATTGCGTAGCAGGCAGCGGTCGATGGAGAGGCAGCCGCACCCGATGCAGTCGGTCAGGTCGTCGCGCAGGTGCTGGAGTTGGGCGATGCGCTGGTCGAGTTCGGTCTGCCAGGTGGTGGAGAGCAAGGCCCAGTCCTCCCGGGTCGGGGTACGCCCGTCCGGCAGACCGGCCAACGCCTCGGCGACGAGCCGGAGCGGGATGCCGACCCGTTGGGCGACCCGGATGAAGGACACCCGCCGGATCACGTCGCGGGGGTAGCGGCGCTGTCCACCGCTGGTGCGTCGGCTGTGGATCAGCCCCTTGGCCTCGTAGAAGTGCAGGGCCGTGACGGCGACGCCGGTGCGGGCCGCGACCTGGCCGACGGTCAGTTCGGTGTGGTGGGGCGGGAGGATCGCCATGTCGGCATGCTAACGGCTTGACCTCGACCATGGTCGAGGTTGAAGACTCGCGTCATGGAGCCGACACGGATCGGAATCGTCGTGGGGCCGACGCGCCCCGGACGGCGGGGCAGGGCGGTGGCCTCGGCCGCCGGCAGGAACGCGATCGACCACCTGTGCGCCGAGTGGCACCACAAGGCGGCCGGCTTCGTCGGGTACGGCGTGACCGGGGGCTGGCGGGCCGTCGAGGCGCTGCGCCTGGTGCTGGCGGAGGTCCGGGTCGCCGGAGTGCGTACCGCCGTCGGGCTGTCCCTGCCCACCGATCTCACCGGGGAACGCCCGACCCCCGGAGCGCACCAGGAACGCAGCCTGGCCGCGATGCGGCGGTGGGCGGAACAGGCGGCCCACTCGTGACCGGCGTCGCCGCGGCTCCCGCCGCCACGGCCTCCGTCGCCGGTCGCCGGGCGGCGGCGGCCGTCCTGCTCGCCGGCTCCCTGCTGACCGTGCTCGCGGGCGCGGTGCTGACCCCGGTGGTCGAGTTGATCCGGGGCGAACTCCGGCTCACCGGCACCGCCGCCGGGCTCGTCCTCACCGCGCACGGACTCTCCCTCGCCCTCGCCGGCCCGCTGGTCGGCCGCGCCATCGACCGGTGGGGGGTGCGCACCCCCCTGGCCCTCGGGCTGGCCCTGTACGGGCTCGCCGGCGGCGCGGGTCTGGTCACCGACAACTATCCCCTGCTGATCGCCACCCGCCTGCTGTTCGGCGTCGGCGCGGCACTGGTCTTCGCGGGGACCACGCTCGGGCTGCTCGACCTCTACGCGGGGGCGGCCCGCGACCGGGCGATGGGCTGGCGGTCCACCGCGATCAGCCTCGGCGGGGTGCTGTTCCCGCTGCTGGGCGGCGTGCTGGGCGGGCTCTCCTGGCACGCCCCCTTCGGCGTCTACCTGGTCGGGGTACCCCTCGGCCTGGTCACGCTCCGGGTGCTCCCGGGTCGTTGCGCCGCCACCGGCTCCGGCGCGCCACCCGGCCGGTCGGGATCGCTGTGGAACCTGCTCCGCGACCATCCCGCGCTCGTCGGGATCTACGGCCTCCAGGCGGTGACCAGCCTGCTGCTGTACGGGGTGCTGGTGTTCCTGCCGCAGCGGCTGGCCGAGGTCGGCATCACCCAGACGGCCGCCGTGGCGCTGTTCACGGGCGCCCCGTCGCTGGCCATGAGCGTCGTCGGTCTCGGCTACGCGCGGGCCCGGGCCCGCCTGGGGCAGGCGCGGCTGCTCGCGGTCACCCTCGCCGTCTTCGCGGTCGCGCTGGTCACCCTCGGGCTGACCGGTTCGCCGGCGCTGATGCTCGTCGCGCCGGCCGTGTTCGGGATCGGCATGGGGCTGGCCGTGCCGGCGCTGACCGTGCTGGTGGCCGAACACTCACCGCCCGCCCGGCGCGGCCAGGCCACCGCGCTGCTGGCCAGCGCCACCTTCGCCGGCCTGTTCGTCTCACCGCTGCTGTTCGGGTCGGTCCAGGCGGCCACCTCGACGCGCGGCACGTTCCTGGCCGGGGCGGCGCTGGCCGGCGCCACCCTGGCGCTGCTCGCCGTCCGCCTTCGCGCGGGGCAGCGGTCGTCGGCGGCCTGACCGGTCGACCCGGCCCGCACCCCGGCCGACGATCTGCCGGGGCCGGTCGGGCGGAGCGGGGCGGACCCGCGTTCCGCCCGACCGTCGGCGGGGAGTTCCCTCCCGGCGGCGGCAGCCCTGTCCACCACCGGAACAGGGCCTGCCCTCAGGACTCTCGGCCGGCGTGGACGGACTGATCCAGCAGGGCGGCGAGCCGCTCGGCCACCGGCGGAGCGTGCAGGTGCAGCCGGGCCACGTTGATGCTGTCCTCGCCGACCACCGCGAGCAGCGCCTGCGGGCTGACCGCGTAGACGCTCAGGTAGCCGCCGGCGTTGCGGACGGTGGACTGCTGGAAGGCGCCCTGCCCCAGCCGCAGCCCGACCTGCCGGCCCAGTCCGTACGTGGTGGCGGCGAGCGCCGCCAGGTCGTTCGGGTCGACGTCGGTCTGCAGGTTGTGGGTGATGAGCAGGCCGTCCACGCCGCCGAGGACGCAGCCGTGCACCCCCGGGATCTGGAGGCGCAGCTCCGACAGCTCGTGCCCGATCGCCGGGTACGGCAGCGACGTGTTCCCGGCCAGCGACGGGGGCAACGGCCGGGGTGGCGGCAGGGTGCCCGTACGTGCGCTGCGGCGGGGAAGGGGGGTCTCGGTGTCGTCGATCCCGCTCACAACTCCAGGCTCTCCTCGATGCTGCGCAGCTGGTGGCGTGCCATCGCCAGGTTGGCGCGGCTCTTGCTCACCATCAGGTAGAGGAAGAGCCCCTTGCCGGTGCGGCTGGTCACCGGGCGGATCAGGTGGTACTGGGTGCCGAGCGTGATGAGGATGTCCTCGATCTCGTCGTTCAGCTTGAGCATCTCGATGGTGCGCAGCTTGGCGCGGACGACATCGGTGTTGCCGGCGGCGGCGACGGTGAGGTCGATCTCCCCGGTTCCTCCGGCCACGCCCAGCGTCATCCCGCTGTTGTAGTCGACGAGTGCGGCGCCGATCGCGCCGTCGATGCTCATCGCGGTTTTCAGTGCCATGTCGAGGTTCGGCACGGTGTTTCTCCCAGAACTTACGGGCGGCGTCGCCGTCTGCTCAGCAGAGGGCGACCCGGCGGTGACAGGTGTTACGACCTCGTGAAAAGGGCTTGGACGAGGCTCGCACACGGGGGGCCGCGGCGCACCTGCTGGCGTCGCCATCCACCTGACCGGACCGTGTCGACCGGCCGGCAGTCCCCGCAAGTGGAACGCTCCGACGGATGGCCGACAGCGCCATCGAACTCCTTGACCCCGAGCGGAGCGAAGATCAGGCCCCGGCTGTCCACGATGACCTCCGCCACGTTTGTCCGTCGGCCACCCCCGCCGCCGGCCCTCCTGGTGAAGACTGTCCCGCGTCGGGAAGGGACCCTTCCTCCACCGGAAGCGACGACGAGGCGCCCTTTCCTGCCGCATGTCGGAGGGATGATCAGGTGCGCTGGCGCAGTTTCGTGGCGGTCGGGGACAGCTTCACCGAGGGCATGGACGACGCGTACCCGGACGGCAGCTACCGGGGCTGGGCGGACCTGGTGGCGACCCGGCTGGCCGCCGAGGCCGGCCCCGACTTCCGGTACGCGAACCTGGCCATCCGGGGTCGTCTCTTCCCTGGCGTGGTGGCCGAGCAGGTGCCCGCCGCGCTCGCCATGAAGCCCGACCTGATCAGCTTCGCGGCCGGCGGCAACGACGTGCTCCGCCGCACCTTCGACCCGGACGCCCTGGTCACCCGCTTCGACGACGTGGTGCGGAGGCTGCGTTCCGGCGGCGCCGACGTGGTCCTCTTCCGGTTCGCCGACGTGATGGCCCGGCTGCCCGGTCAGCGCCTCGTCGCGCCCCGGGTGCAACTGCTCAACCGGGCCGTCGGCGAGACCGCCGAGCGACACGGCGCCATCCTGGTCGACCTGTACGCCGACGACGCGTACCTCAACCCGATGCTCTGGAGCACCGACCGGCTGCACCTGTCGGCCGCCGGGCACCGGCGGGTCGCCGCGCAGGTGCTCAACGCGCTGGGCGTCGGCTGCGACGAGGAATGGCTGATGGTGCCGCCGCACCCGGCGCCGACGCCCTGGCTGGCCGCCCGCGCCGCCGACCTGCGCTGGGCCGGGCGGCACCTGGCGCCGTGGATCAAGCGCCGGCTCACCGGCCGCTCCTCCGGCGACACCGTCACCGCCAAGCGTCCGTTGCTCGGCCCGATCGCCGACTGACAGCCGCCCCGGGCCCGCCGGGGTGCCTGGACACTGCGACGTGCCTGTTGACCGGTGTGCCCGATATCTGCTTCGGGATCGCCGTGTGTCCGCCTTCCCGGATAGCATCCGCTGCCCCCGCCGACGGGTTGCGGGGACATGGGGAAAGGTGGATGAGGGATGGCCCTCATGCCTGGTACGACAAGGTCCAGAAGATCCGGGCGGTCACTGCTGGCTGCGGCGCTGTCGATGACGTCGCCGCAGGAGTGGTCGCCGTCGACGCCGCACCGGCCGCCGCGTACGACGTGCGGTACGAGAAGAACATCTCCTGGGCGTATACCGACACGCACCGGCCCACGAAGGTCTACATCGACCAGGCCGGCGACGTGCCGGTCGGGTCCTGGGCCGACGACCGTGGACGCCCGCACACCGCCCGGGCCTACTTCACCTTCGACATCACTCGCTACCAGGGTGCGGTGATCGAACTCGCGAAGTTCGACGCCAAGGAGGTCTCCGCGGACGGCACGGTGTCGCCCGTCCGGACGTACACCTTCGAGGTGAACGACGCGCCGCTGGTGGAGTCGGCGGACTACCCGAGGGAGGCCAACAGCGGTTTGCCCGGCGCGCCCGGAGTTTTCACCTTCCGACTGCAACGGCCGGACGTGGTGACCTACCACTACACCTTCCGCGACGAGGAGGAGAAGATCGTCGCGGCGGCTCCGGACGGCACCGCCTCGATCGACTGGACCCCGAGCCGGTCCGGCTGGCACCAGCTGACCGTGCGGGGCGTCACCGGCGACGGCACGGTCACCCAGAACCGTGAGTACGGCTTCTCGGTGCGGGAACCGAAGCCCTCCATCACCTCGTACCTGTACTACGAGTACGACCCGATGGGCGGCATCGGCGTCCCGGGCGGTTTCCGGTTCAGCTCGGAGCTGCCGAGCACGGTGGAGTTCGTCTACCAGCTCAACGACGGGCCGGAGCAGACCGTCGCCGTGACCGACGGGACGGCGGCCGACCTGACCGTCACCCCCGACCGGGGCTTCCGGAACACCCTCACGGTGCGCAGCCGGTCGGCGTCCGGGGAGCTGTCTCCGGCGGCGACGTACGTCTTCACGGTGAGCACCTCGCCGACGGTCGGCTCGAACACCTACCCGCACGGTGAGACCTCCGGCGGGGTGGGTGTGCCGGGCGTCTTCACCTTCACCCCGCGCATGCCGAACGTGGACAGGTACGTCTACCAGTTCGACAACGGCCCGGAGGTGACCGTGCCGGCGGGTCCGGACGGCACGGCCTCGGTCACGCTGACGCCCACCGAGGCGCGCTGGTACCCGCTCTCGGTCTTCGCCGTGGACGCGGCGGGCAACCGGTCGGACGTGACCTACCACTGGTTCGTGGTGCAGGGCTGACGACCCGCTGATCCGGCCCACCACCTGCACACGGGTGGTGGGCCGGTTTCGTCACCGACGCCGAACGTGGCGACCCGGCGTACCGTGGAGATCATGTTTGTGCGAAACCGTCCTCCGCCCCGACCGGTGCCGCGTGTGACCGGGTCGGCCGGCTCGCCCGGCCCGAGCGCCGGCTGAGTCGTGCTCACCCTGCACACCGCGCCGCTGCTGCGGACCGCGCCCGACGCCCCGCCCAGCCCGGGGGCCGCCGTCGCGGTCCGGGCCGACCGGATCGTCGCGGTCGGACCGCTGGCCGAGCTGACCGAGGCGTACGCCGGGGCCCGGATCCGCCGCTGGCCCGGCACGCTCGGGCCGGGGCTGGTGCACGACGGGCCGCTGCCGGCCGCCGACACTCCCCGCGAGCGGGTGCACGCGCTGCTGCGCCTCGGGGTGACCGCCGTGCTGGCCGGCCACCTGACCGATCCGGCGCTGCGGGCCGCCGTGGAGCGGAGCGACCTGCTGGTGCTGCCCGCCGCGGCCCGGCCGACGCTGGCACCCGGCGGTCGCGCCGACCTGGCGGTCCTCGACGCCGACTGCGTCTGCCTGGTGACCGTGGTCGCCGGCCGGATCGCCCACCGCCGCGCCTGACCGTCCAGTGACGCCGTTCCCGATGGCCGGCCGCCGGCCCGCGATGCGGCGTACCTTGGGGATCATGTCTGTGCCGAGCGATCCCGATCCCCGACTCCAGTCGTACGCGGACCCGCAGCGGTTGGTCACCACCGGGTGGCTGGCCGAGCACCTGGGCGACGAGGGCCTCGTCGTGGTCGAGTGCGACGAGGACGTGCTGCTCTACGACACCGGCCACATCCCGGGTGCCGTCAAGGTGGACTGGCACACCGAACTCAACGACCAGGTGACCCGCGACTACCTCGACGCGAAGAGCTTCGCCGAGCTGTGCGCCGCCAAGGGCATCGGCCGGGGCGACACCGTCGTCTTCTACGGCGACAACTTCAACTGGTGGGCCGCGTACGCCCTGTGGGTGTTCACCCTCTTCGGCCACCCGGACGTGCGGCTGCTCGACGGCGGCCGGCAGAAGTGGGTCGCCGAGGGCCGCGAACTGACCCGGGACAAGCCGGCCCGGCCGCACGCCGACTATCCGGTGCCGCAGCGCAGCGACGCGCCGGTGCGGGCGTACCGCGAGCAGGTGATGGCGCACGTGGCGGCGGGCCGCCCGCTGGTGGACGTCCGGTCGCCGGGCGAGTACACCGGCGAGATGCTGCACATGCCGGACTATCCGCAGGAGGGCGCGCTGCGCGGCGGGCACATCCCGGGCGCGGTCAGCAAGCCGTGGAAGTCCGCCGCCAACGACGACGGCACCTTCAAGGCGGCGGACGAGCTGCGCGCGATCTACGCCGACCAGCTCGGGCTCAGCCCGGACGACGACATCGTGGCCTACTGCCGCATCGGCGAGCGGTCGAGCCACACCTGGTTCGTGCTGCGGCACCTGCTGGGCTACCCGCAGGTGCGCAACTACGACGGCTCGTGGACCGAGTGGGGCAACCTGGTCCGGGCCCCCGTCGTCAAGGGCGACCAGCCCGGCGGCCTGGCGGGCTGACGCGACGGCCGGTCCCGCGCGCCCGCAGCGGTCGCGCGGGGACCGGCCCCTGCGGTGGTACGACGGCAGGGCCGACCCGCTCAACCGGCGGCGACTCAACCTGCAGAGAGCGACACCGCCCCGAAGAGGTTCCGCGTCACGCCCGTGACCTCGCGGGTCTCCGGCCGCCAGCGCAGCAGCCCGCCCGGGTTGTGACGCAGCAGCACCGCGCCGTCGGAGTCCCAGCCGAGCACCTCGCAGCAGCCCTTCCAGCGGTCCCGGCCCAGGTCGAGCAGGTGGGTCACCACGCGCGTCCGGGCGTTCACCAGCGCGACGCCCTCCAGCCCGCTCATGGTGCCGGTGGTGATCCAGCCGGCGCGGGCCACCCGGTCGCCGCGCTGCCAGCCCCGCCCGTATAACTCGTCGACCCGGTGACCGGGCGGTAGCGCGCGGAAGTCGACCTTGCCGTAGCTGCGGTGCGTCTCGTCGTCGCTCCACCGGACCGCCGTCAGGTTCGGCGGCGTGCCGCCCAGTTCGAGCAGGACGTTCGGCGGGGCCGTCGGGTCGGGCGTGACCACGTCCCAGGGCGACACCGGCACCTTCCGGGCGGTGCCGGTGGCCCGGTCCAGCTCGTACGTGGCGTCGTCGCCGCCGACGAGCAGCCGGTCGCCGGACCAGACGACCTGCTCCAGGTAGCCCTTGAGCGGGTGGCGGCGTACGGCGGCGGTGGTCAGGTCGACCACGATCACCTCGTCGGTCTGGGCGAAGGCGGCCGTCCGCCCGTCCGGGGAGAGGCTCCCGCTCTTCAGCGGCACCGCCTCGTTGCCCCAGGCGTCGCGGGTCGGGGCGGGGGTGACCACATCGAGGTCCCGGACGAGGCCGTCGTCGCCGAGCACCCGGATCCGGCCGGCGACGCCGGTCGCCGGGTCGATCGGCTGGTGCAGCGCCAGCGCCCGGCCTACCGGCCGGTCGGAGAGCGTCGCGCCGACGGGGTCGCCGAGTCGGCCCAGCGGGTGACCGGGATAGGCCAGGTCGGCCGGGGGCGTCTGCACGGGCACGGGGTGCGGGGCCCGGCTCTCCTCCGGCGTCGCGGTGGTGGCCGGTGGCGGCGGCGCGGCGGGGCGCAGCGCCAGTGCCGTACCGCCGGTGAGCAGGACGACCGCGAGCACCGTGGCGCCGGCGGCGCGGCGGGTGCGACGCACCCGGCGGGCCCGTTCCCAGCCAGTCACCGCCGGATGTGTCGGCCGGACGTCCTCGGCGGCGACGGTGAGCAGCCGGTGCAGTTCCTCTTCCCTCACGGGTTCACCTCCATCCTGGTGACCAGGCCGCCGTCTGGTCGTCCCTCGTCGCGGCCCAGATCCGGCGCGACCTCCCGCAGCCGGCGCAGCGCCGCGTGGCACTGGCTCTTGACGGTGCCCACGGTGACGCCGAGCGCCTCGGCGGTGGCGGTCTCGGTGAGGTCCTCGAAGTAGCGCAGCACCAGCACGGCCCGCTGCCGGGGCGGCAGGTGCCCGAGGGCGTCGCGCAGCGCGAGCCGCAGTTCCCCGTCGCCCTCGCTCGTGGTCCCCTCGGGCGGGTACGCGCTCAGCCACTCCCGGCGGCGTCGGCGCCACCAGGAGACGGCGTCGCGGTAGAGGATGGTCCGCACGTACGCGGCCGGGTCGCCGTGCCGCACCGAGGGCCAGCGCAGGGCGAGCTTGAGCAGGGCCTCCTGGAGCAGATCCTCGGCCTGGTGCCGGTTGCCGCAGAACAGATAGGCCGCGCGCAGCAGCCGGTGCTGGTGGCACTCGACGAAGGTGACGTAGCCGTCCCGCCCGTCGTCGATCGTCGGCGGTCCCATCCGCCCTCCCTCCGGTTGGCCGTCGTGCGTTCGCGTCACCACGTAGACGCACCGGGGTCCGGAAAGGTTGGGCGGGTCGCCGGCTGCTCGCCGCGCCGGTGCCGGGCAGCGGCGGTGCCGGGTGCGGCGGCGGCCGGCGTGGATGCTGCGGCCGGTGGTCGGCGCGGTCAGGCGTCGGGCGTGCCGCGCAGGTAGCGCTGGACGGTCGGCGCGACCCAGGCGACCAGCTCGGCCGGGTCGGCGTCGACCATCGGGGGCAGCCGGAGCACGTACCGGGTCAGCGCCACGCCGAGCATCTGGCTGGCGACCAGCCCGGCCCGCCGGGGGGCCTCCACCGGGTCGGGCACGACCCGGGTCACCGCCGTCGTGAGCTGGTCGGCGAAGATGCCGCGCATCCGCTCTGCCGCCGCCGGATTCGTGGCGGCGGTACGCAGCAGCGCGGCCATCGTCCCGTCGGTCTCCCACCGGTCGACGAAGTGCCGGACCAGCAGCTCGCCGAGCCGGTCGGGTGGCATGTCGACCAGCTCGGGCAGCCGCAGGTCGAACTCGGCCGCCGCCGCGAAGAGCCCCTCCTTGCTGCCGTAGTAGCGCATCACCATCGACGGGTCGATCCGCGCGTCGGCCGCGATGGCCCGGATGGTCGCCCGGTCGTAGCCGTCGGCGGCGAAGCGTTCCCGGGCGGCCCTGAGGATCGCCGCCCGGGTGGTGTCGGAGCGGCGGGCGCGGGTCGGCGCGGCGTCGGTCATGCCCACGACCGTATGCCAACGCCTGTTGACACTCCATTGCCGGCAGGCCTAACGTTGCCAACAAGCGTTTGCCAACATCCGTTGGCATTGCGGGACGGAGGCCGGCGATGCTGCCCACGAACACGGACGTCCTGGTGGTGGGTGCCGGCCCGACGGGGCTGACCACCGCGCTGACCCTGGCCCGGCGCGGGATCGACGTGACCGTGGTCGACCGGCTGGACCGGCCGCCGCAGACCTCCCGGGCGGCGGTCGTGCACGCCTACACCCTGGAGACGCTGGACCGGATCGGCGCCGGCGCCCCGCTGGTGGCCCGCGGGCTGCGGTCGCCGGGCTTCACCGTCCGCGACCGCGACCGGGTGCTGCTCACCGTGCCGTTCCGCGCGTTGCCGTCCCGGCACGCCTACGCGCTGCTGGTGTCCCAGGCGGTCACCGAGGAGGTGCTCGCCGGGCAACTCGCCGCGCTCGGCGTCCCGGTGCTGCGTCCGTACGCGCTGACCGGGCTGGCCGCCGACGAGGCCGGCGTGCTCGCCACCTTCGCGGGCGGCGCGACGGTCCGGACCCGCTACCTCGTCGGCGCCGACGGGATGCACAGCACGGTGCGGGAGCACGCCGGGATCGGCTTCGCCGGCCCGGCCGGCGGCGGGGAGTCGTTCGCCCTGGCCGACGTCCGGGTGGAGAGCGCGCTGCCCCGCGACCGGGTGTCCCTCTTCCTGGCCCGCTCCGGCCCGCTGGTCTGGGCGCCGCTGCCCGACGGGGCGGTCCGGCTGGTCGCCGCGGTGGCGGAGGCTCCCGCCGCCCCCGACCGGGCCTACCTCCAGGCGCTGCTCGACGAGCGCGGGCCGGCGAGCCGCCCCGACCGCGTGGTGGAGGTGCTCTGGGGCTCCCGGTTCCGGATCCACCACCGGATCGCCGACACCTTCCGCCGCGGCCGGGTGCTGCTCGCCGGCGACGCCGGGCACGTGCACAGCCCCGCCGGCGGCCAGGGCATGAATCTGGGCATCGTGGACGCGGTCGACCTCGGTGAGACGCTCGCCGACGTGCTGGGCGGCGCGCCCGACACCCTGCTCGACGGGTACGCGGCACGGCGCCGGCCGATGGCCGAGGAGGTGGTGGCCCTCGCCGCCCGCCTGACCCGGCTCGCCACCCTGCCGCCGGCCGCCCGACCGGCCCGCAACCTGCTGTTCCGCCTGCTCGACGCCGTGCCGCCGGCCCGGCACCGGATCGCGATGCGCCTCTCCGGGCTGGACCGGCGCGACGGGCCGCGCGGCTAGGCTGCCCCGGTGGCCAGGTGCGGCGTGACTGGGGTGGCGTGCTGCTCAACGCGACGGGCGCCGCCCCGGCCGGCCTGCTGTCCCGGCGCTGGTGGGCCCGGCGGCCGGTGCCGGCGCGGCCGGTCGCAGCGCCCGCCACGCCGCGAGGGTGACCAGCACGAAGACCCCGGCCACCGCCGCCGCCACCGGCCCCACCCCGTACGCCGCTCCGGCCACGCCCGCGAGGGCCGCCCCGAACGGCGCGGTGAGCAGGCCGACCATCCGCTGGGCGGCACCCACCCGCCCGAGCAGGGCGGGCGGCACGTGGCGCTGCCCGTACGAGGCCCACAGGCCGTTCCACACCGTGGTGCCGGCCGCGAACACGGCCAGCGCCAGCCCGCCGGGCACCGGGTGCCGGGCGAGCGCGAGCCCGGTCAGCGCGACGGCCTGACCGGCGAGCACGACACGCAGCGCGGGCACCGTGCCGAGCCGGGCGGCCAACCGTCCCGCCCCGAGCCCACCGGCCAGCCCGCCGAGGACCGCCCCGGCGGCGAAGAGGCCGTACCCGGCCGGTGGCACCCGCAGCACGTCGAGCGCGTAGAGCACCAGCACCGCCATCAGGCCGCTGATCGCCAGGTTGCTCCCGGCTGTCGCCACGGTAAGCCGCCACAGCATCGCGTCCCCGCGCACCCACCGCGCCCCCTCGACGCCCTCCCGCCACACCGATCGCGGCCGCCCGGGGTGGGAGCGGGGGCGCGGCGGGGCCGTACGGAGGGCGAGGGTCAGCAGGGGCGGCGCAGAGGAAGGTGACGGCGTCCACGGCGAACGGCAGCGGGGCGGCCAGGGCGAAGAGCACGCCGGCGGCGGGAGCGCCGACGAAGCCGCCCGCCACCGCCGAGCCGGCCTGGAGGCGGCCGTTGGCCCGGGCCAGCGCCGCCGGCGGCACCACGGAGGGCAGCATCGCGAACGAGGCGGCGTCGAAGAGGGTGCCGAGCGCGGCGAGCAGGAACGCCACCGTCACCAGCGCGGCGACGCCGGCCCGGTCCAGGGCGACCGCGAGGGCGAGCCCCCCGACCACGGCGGCGCGCAGCCCGTCCACCACCGCCATCGTCCGGCGGCGGTCCCAGCGGTCCGCGTACACGCCGCCGAGCAGGCCGAACAGCAGCGGCGGGAGCTGCCCGGCCACGGTCACCGCCGCGATCACCCGGGGGTCGCGGGTCAGCGTCGCGGCCAGCAGCGCCAGTGCCGGCGTACGCACGGCGTCGCCGAGCCGCGAGGACACGGCGGCGGACCAGAGCAGCCGGTAGTCGCGGCCGAGCCGGGGTGCGGTCATGCCGGCGACCCTCGGGGCTCGACCGGGTCGAGGGTCAAGGGCCGGGACGGGTCGGACACCGGTACCCGACGTGTCGGGTACCGGTCCGGACGTGAGCCAACCGACGGGTAGCGGAGGCTCCACGCCGGGCCGGTCGAGGTCTACGCTTGCCCGGTGACGGTGGAGCAGCAGGCACGGGGCAGGGCTAACGGTGCCGCGGGGGCGGGCCGGCGCCGGTCCCGCAAGGACGAGATCCTGGAGATCGCGGTCGGCCTCTTCGCCTCCCGGGGCTACCACGGCGTCTCGATGGACGACATCGGCGCGGCCGCCGGGGTGACCGGCCCGGCGCTCTACCACCACTTCGCGGGCAAGGAGGCCATGCTGGTCGCCGCGCTGATCCCGGTCAGCGAGGAGCTGCTGGCCGGCGGCCAGGAGCGCTCCGCCGGCCACCCCGACGACCCGCGCGGCGCGCTGGAGTCGCTGATCGACTTCCACGTCGACTTCGCGCTGGCCAACCCGGCGGTGATCGCCCTGCACCTGCACGAGCTGGACCGCCTCCCCGACGAGCCCCGACGCCGGATCCGCCGGCTCCAGCGGCTCTACGTCGAACAGTGGGTGACGGTGCTGACCACGCTGCATCCGGGCATGCCGGACGGCGAGGCGCGGGTGCTGGCCCACGCCGCGTTCGGCCTGATGAACTCGACGCCGTTCCTGGGCGGCGAGGTGGACCGACGCCGCCGGGCCGAGCTGCTCCGCGCCGCCACCCTGGCCGCCCTCCTGGCCCACCCCGGATCCTGACGCCGGCCCCAACTCGTCGGTAACCTCCCGGCCGTGGTTCCCTAGCACCGTCCCGACCCTGGACGCTGGGAGGAAACATGATCGAGTCGCTGCTGGTCGCCAACCGGGGCGAGATCGCCCGCCGGATCATCCGGACCGCCAGGCGGCTCGGCGTCCGCGCGATCGCGGTGCACTCGGAGGCCGACGCCGGCCTGCCGTTCGTCACCGAGGCCGACGAGGCGGTGTGCGTGGGACCGGCCAACCCGGCCCAGAGCTACCGCAACGTCGAGGCCGTGCTCGCCGCCGCCAAGTCGACCGGTGCGCAGGCCATCCACCCCGGCTACGGCTTCCTGTCGGAGAACGCCGACTTCGCCCGTACCGTCGAGGCGAGCGGGCTGATCTGGGTCGGGCCCGGCGCGGACGCGATCACCGCGATGGGCGACAAGATCAACGCCCGGAACCTGATGGCGGCGGCCGGCGTGCCGGTCGCGCCCGGCACGACCGATCCGGCGGCCGACCTCGACGCGGCGGTCGCCGCGGCGGCGGAGATCGGCTACCCGGTGATGGTCAAGGCGGCGGCCGGTGGCGGCGGCATGGGCATGGGCGTCGCGACCGACGAGGCCGCGCTGCGCACCGAGTACGACAAGGTGCGCTCCTTCGCCGAGCGGATGTTCGGCGACGGCTCGGTGCTGATCGAGCGGTACTTCCCCCGGGTGCGCCACGTCGAGGTGCAGATCCTCGGCCTGGCCGACGGCCGGGTGGTCGCCCTCGGCGAGCGGGAGTGCTCGGTGCAGCGGCGCAACCAGAAGCTGGTCGAGGAGTCGCCGTCGCCGGCGGTCTCCCCGGAGCTGCGCGAGCGCTTTCTGGCCGCCGCCGTGCGCGCCGGCGAGGCGGTGGGCTACCGCAACGCGGGCACGGTCGAGTGTCTGCTGGTCCCGCGCCAGCGGGACGCCAGGGGTGACGGCCCCGACTCCGAAGAGTTCTTCTTCCTGGAGATGAACACGCGGCTCCAGGTGGAGCACCCGGTCACCGAGCTGGTCTACGGCGTCGACCTGGTCGAGGAGCAGTTGCGGGTGGCCGCCGGCCTGGCGCCCACCTTCGACCCGGACGCGCTCGCCCCGCGCGGGCACGCCATCGAGCTGCGGATCAACGCCGAGGACCCGAAGCGCTTCCTGCCCGGCCCCGGCGTGATCAGGACCTGGGTGGAGCCGGGCGGCGAGGGCGTCCGGGTGGACTCGGGCTACGTCGAGGGCAACACCGTCACCCCGTTCTACGACAGCCTGATGGCCAAGCTGATCGTCAGCGGCGCGACCCGGGCCGAGGCGGTCGAGCGGGCGCGGGCGGCGGTGGCCGCGTTCGAGCTGGTCGGGCCAAAGAACAACCTCCCCTTCTTCGCCGAACTCCTGGAGAACGAGGAGTTCCTCTCGGGCGACTACGACACGGGCATCGTCTCCCGCATGCGCTGACCGGCCCCACCCCCGGCTGGGTGCGCAACGGGCGGGGTGGGTGGGAGGCTGGGGGGACCCAGCACAAGCACTGCGTCACAGTGAGGTGACCCCTTATGGCGGAAATGCCGGACTCCGTGTCGATCCGGGAGGTCGGGCCGCGCGACGGGCTCCAGAACGAGGACCCGATCCCGACCGAGGCCAAGGTGCGGCTGCTCGACGCCCTCTCCGGCACCGGCGTGCAGCGGATCGAGGCCGTCTCGTTCGTGCACCCAAAGGCGATCCCGCAGATGGCCGACGCCGACGAGGTGTGGCAGCGGGCCGCGAAGGCCGACGGCGTGCGCTACTCGGCGCTGGTGCCGAACACCCGGGGCGCGCAGCGGGCCCTGGCCGCCGGCTTCACCGAGATCGAGGTGGTGGTCTCGGCCAGCGACACGCACAACCGGCGCAACGTGAACCGCTCCACCGAGGAGTCGCTGGACGACATCGCCGAGCTGATCGACCTGCTGCACGGCGCCGGCGCGCAGGCCGAGGTGATCGTGGCGACCAGCTTCGGCTGCCCGTACGAGGGGGACACCGACCCGGCCCGGGTGGCCGCCATCGTGGATCGGGTGGTCCGCGACGGCGCCGACCGGGTGGCCTTCGGTGACACCACCGGCATGGGTACGCCCCGGCGGGTGCGCGAGCTGCTGACGGCGGTACGCGACCGCAACGCGCACGTCCCCGTGCTGCTGCACTTCCACAACACCCGGGGCACCGCGCTGGCCAACATGCTGACCGCGCTGGAGCTGGGCGTGACCGAGTTCGACGCCAGCGTCGGCGGCCTCGGCGGCTGCCCGTACGCGCCCGGGGCCAGCGGCAACCTGGCCACCGAGGAGGCGGTGCACATGCTGCACGACATGGGCGTCGACACCGGCATCGACCTGGACGCCCTGGTCGAGGTGGCCGAGCTGGCCGAGGAACTGGTCGGCAAGCGGCTCCCGTCGGGGGTGCTCCGCGCGGGCCCGCGTACCCGGCTGACGCCGCTGCCGGGCTGAGCGCTCCGCGGACGCGGGGAGGGGCCGGCGTCGTGCCGGCCCCTCCGACGTGCCCGGTCGGTCAGCCCACCGTGGTGAGCATGCTCGGCCAGCTGTCGCGGAAGATCTCGGACCCGGCGCGGTCCGTGCTGCGGGTGCCGGCGAAGAGGTTGGTGACCCGGTTCGCCTCGGTGGTGCTCGGGTACGGGTTGGTGCAGCTGGTGCCGGCGCTGCCGCCGGACATCAGCAGCGCGCAGTTGCCGTTGTAGTTGTCGGGCAGGCCGAGGATGTGCCCGATCTCGTGGGTCATGATCCGCAGCGGGCTGTACTGCTGGGCCTGCTGGGTGTCGATGTAGACCCGCCCGTTGCCGAGGCTGGTCCGGACGGCGTACGAGCCGCCGCCGGTGATCTGGTAGATGCGCAGGTTGGAGCCGCAGTTCGCCGTGAGCGTCAGGTTCGACGTGGCGTTGTTCCAGATCGAGGCGGCCTGGTTGGCGGTGCCGGCGAAGCTCCCCGCCTGGCTGGTGTTGTAGCAGATGGTCATGGCGGCGGAGGCGGGTGTCGGGTTGGCGACCGTGACGCCGAGGGTGGCGAGTGCCGTCGCGACGAACGCGACCGCGAGCCGGTTGAGTCGTGAGGTCATCGCTGACTCCAATCCGGAAGGAGGGGTGTCCGGAGCGTAGCCCTAGAAATTCATGATTTTCAATGCCTTGCGGAGGGGTGCGGGCGGGTGATGCCGCCCCCGCCGTCCGTGGGTCGCCGGGGGGCGGGGGGATGCGCTAGCCTAACGATCGTTCAGGTCAGTCGGTCCGCCCGCGAGGTGACCGGCTCAGGTGGCGAGGGAGTCGGCGTGACGCTCGACGGTGAGGCACTGGAGCAGCTGCGCAAGCGGGCCCGGGCCGGCGGTGCGGACAAGTACCACGCGGCGAACGCCGCCAAGGGCAAGCTCTTCGCCCGGGAGCGGGTCGCGCTCCTGGTCGACGAGGGCTCCTTCGTCGAGGACGGCCTCTATGCCAACGCGATGGCCGAGGGCCTCCCGGCCGACGGCGTGGTGACCGGCACCGCCACCATCGACGGCCGACCCGTCTGCCTGATGGCGAACGACTCCACGGTCAAGGCCGGCAGCTGGGGCGCCCGCACCGTCGAGAAGATCATCCGGATCATCGAGCGGGCCTACTCCACCAGCGTGCCGATGGTCTACCTGGTCGACTCGGCCGGCGCCCGGATCACCGACCAGGTCGACCTCTTCCCCGGCCGCCGCGGCGCCGGCAAGATCTTCTGGAACCAGGTCCGCGCCTCCGGTTCCATCCCGCAGGTCTGCGCGCTGTTCGGGCCGAGCGCGGCCGGCGGGGCGTACATCCCGGCGTTCTGCGACGTGGTCGCCATGGTCGACGGCAACGCCAGCATGTACCTCGGCTCCGACCGGATGGTCGAGATGGTCACCGGCGAGAAGACCACGCTGGAGGCGATGGGCGGCGCCAAGGTGCACTGCGCCGAGTCGGGCGTCGGGCACTTCCTCTGCAAGACCGAGGCCGACGCGCTCGACGTGGTGCGTCGCTACCTGTCGTACCTGCCGGCGAACTGGACGCAGCAGCCGCCGGCCGCGCCCGCCGTCGAGGCGCCGGAGAAGGCCGACCTGGCCGCGCTGGTGCCGGCGAGCGAGCGGCAGGCGTTCGACATGCGGCGGTACGTCAAGGGCCTGCTCGACGACGGCTCCTTCTTCGAGATCCAGGCGCTCTGGGCCAAGGAGCTGACCATCGGCTTCGGCCGGCTCAACGGCGAGGTCGTCGGCGTGGTCGGCAACAACTCGATGTTCAAGGGCGGCGTGCTCTTCGTCGACTCGGCCGACAAGGCGACCCGCTTCGTGCAGCTCTGCGACGCGTTCAACGTGCCGCTGCTCTTCCTCTCCGACGTGCCCGGGTTCATGGTCGGCAGCGCGGTGGAGAAGCAGGGCATCATCCGGCACGGCGCCAAGATGATCACCGCGATCTCCGAGGCGACCGTACCGAAGATCTGCGTGGTGGTCCGCAAGGCGTACGGCGCCGGCCTCTACGCGATGGCCGGTCCCGGCTTCGAGCCGGACGCCACGATCGCGCTGCCCACCGCAAAGATCGCCGTGATGGGCGCGGAGGCGGCGGTAAACGCGGTCTACGCGAACAAGATCGCCGCGATCGAGGACGAGGCCGAGCGGGCCGCGTTCGTCGCCGCGAAGCGCGAGGAGTACGAGCGCGACATCGACGTGGTCCGGCTCGCCAGCGAGCTGGTCATCGACGCGATCGTCGAGCCGCACGAGCTGCGCGCCGAGCTGGTCCGCCGGTTCGCCGCCGCCCGCACGAAGGAGCGGCACTTCTCCCGGCGCCGGCACGGCGTCACCCCGGTCTGATCCCGCCGCCGGCCCACCCGGCCGGCGCGGGCCCAGCGACCCGTCCGTTCCCGGCGTCACGAGCGCCCGGCGGCCCATCCACACAGGAGGATTCCATGGACTTCCGGCTCACCGAGGAGCAAGAGGCGCTGCGGGAGAGCGTGCGGGAATTCGCGCGCGAGGTGGTCGCCCCGGTCATCGCGGAGCACTACGAGAAGCACACCTTCCCGTACGAGGTGATCCGGCAGATGGGCAAGATGGGCCTGTTCGGCCTGCCCTTCGCCGAGGAGCACGGCGGCATGGGCGGCGACTACTTCGCGCTCTGCCTCGCGCTGGAGGAGCTGGCCCGGGTCGACTCGAGCGTCGCCATCACCCTGGAGGCGGCGGTCTCGCTCGGTGCCATGCCGATCTACCGCTTCGGCACCGACGAGCAGAAGGCGACGTGGCTGCCGAAGCTGCTCAGCGGCGAGGCGCTGGCCGGCTTCGGGCTGACCGAGCCGGGCACCGGCTCGGACGCCGGCGGCACCCAGACCCGCGCGGTGCTCGACGAGTCCACGGACGAGTGGGTGATCAACGGCTCCAAGGCCTTCATCACCAACTCGGGTACCGACATCACGGCGCTGGTCACCGTCACCGCGGTCACCGGCACCCGCCCGGACGGCGCCAAGGAGCTGTCCACCATCATCGTCCCCTCGGGCACGCCGGGCTTCACCGTCGCGCCGGGCTACTCCAAGGTCGGCTGGAACGCCTCGGACACCCACGAGCTGACCTTCGACGACTGCCGGGTGCCGGCGGCGAACCTGCTCGGCGAGCGCGGCCGGGGCTTCGCCCAGTTCCTGCGCATCCTCGACGAGGGGCGGATCGCCATCGCCGCGCTGGCCGTCGGCCTCGCGCAGGGCTGCGTCGACGAGTCGGTCAGCTACGCGAAGGAGCGCCAGGCGTTCGGCCAGCCGATCGGCAACTACCAGGCGATCCAGTTCAAGATCGCCGACATGGAGATGAAGGCCCACACCGCCCGGCTGGCCTACTACGACGCGGCGGCGCGGATGCTCGCCGGTGAGCCGTTCAAGCGGCAGGCCGCCATCGCCAAGCTGCACGCCAGCACCATCGCGGTGGACAACGCCCGCGAGGCCACCCAGATCCACGGTGGCTACGGCTTCATGAACGAGTACCCGGTGGCCCGGTTCTGGCGCGACTCCAAGATCCTGGAGATCGGCGAGGGCACGTCCGAGGTGCAGCGCATGATCATCGCCCGCGATCTGGGCATGTGACGACGACGGGTCCGGTGGGGTCGGGGCAGCCGCCTCCGCGCCGCCGGACCCGCTCGGCGTGACCGGCCCGTTTCCTGTCGCCGGCCCGTTTCGTGCCGCCGGGTCCGTTCCGCGTCGCCGTCCGACCGTTCCGCTGTCGGATATCCGCACCGGGGCGTCGGCAGGGCGACGCTCGGCTGCCGGCGGTCGTACCCCGTCCGTACCCTTCCTGCCCATGACGCCGGATCATGATCGTTCGCCGCATCCGGGCGGTCGTACCGGGCTGCCGGAGCTGTTGCGCGGGCACCGGCGCGCCGCCGGCCTGACCCAGGCCGAGCTGGCGGGCCGGGCCGGCGTGGGCGTCCGGACCGTCCGCGACCTGGAGCGGGGCCACTCGTCCCGGCCGCAGCGCACCACTGTCGAGCTGCTCGCCGGCGCGCTGGAGCTGACCGGAGCCGTCCGGTCGGCGTTCCTGGCCGCCGCCCGGGGGCCGGTCCCGGCCGCCCCGCCGGTCGCCCCCGGAGGCGCCCCGCCGGCCCGCGTCGACCTCGACCACCACGCCGGTACGCCCGCCGCGCTCCCGCCCCCGGTCGCGCTGGTCGGCCGGGACCGCGACCTGGCCGAGCTGGCCGGGTTGCTCACCGACGGGCGCGTGCCCCGGCTGGTCAGCCTGGTCGGGCTGGCCGGCGTGGGCAAGACCGCGCTGGCCCTCTCGGTGGCCCACGCGGTCGCCGACGACCATCCCGGCGGGGCGGCCGGCGTGCTCATCGGCGAGGGCTCGGACGCGGCCGACGTGCTCTCCGCCTCGGTCGCCGTCTTCGGCGTCGCCCGGCTGCCCGAGCTGACCGCCCGCCTCGACGGCCGGCCGGCGCTGCTGCTCGTGGACGCGGCCGAGCGGGCACCCGACGCGGTCGCCGAGACGGTGCACCGGCTCGCCGGGGCGGTGCCGTCGCTGCGGGTGCTGGTCACCGGCCGGCACCCGGTCGGCCTGCCCGGGGAGCGGGTGTGGCCGGTCGCCCCGCTCGACGTACCGCCGCCGGGCAGCGGGCGGGAGGGCCCGACGGCGCTGGCCGGCTACCCCGCCGTGGCCCTCTTCACCGCCCGGCTCGCCCAGGTCCGCCGGGAGCCGCCCGGTCCCGCCGAGCTGCCCGCCCTCGCCGCCCTGGTGCGGCGCCTGGGCGGGCTCCCGCTCGCCATCGAGCTGATGGCGGCCAGGGGCCGGATCCTCGATCTCAACGAGCTGCTCGACCGGTACGGCGACCGCGTCCTCGATTTGACCACCTCGTCGGGGGCGGCCGGGCGGCCGGGCTGGGACAGCACGGAGCCGGGTCGTCCGGAGAGCCCGCGGGCGGCGGTGGCGGAGACCCTACGGGACGCGGTGGCCGTCAGCTACCGCCTCCTCGCCCCCGACGAGCGGGCCGCGTTGCGCCGGCTCGCCGCGTTCGGCAACCGCTGGTCGGTCGAGCTGGCCGAGGAGATGCTCGCCGACCCCGCCGACCGGGACGGAACGGTGGTCGTGGACCCGGTGCCGCTGCTCGACCGGCTCGTCGAACTCGGTCTGTTGAGCGTGCGGGGCGCCGGGCCGTTCCGGTTCCGCCTGCTCGACGCCGTGCGGGACTTCGCCGCCGAGCAGGCGACGGGCGCCGGCGAGCTGACCGCGATCCGGCGCCGGCACGCGCAGGTCGTGGCCCGGCTGGTGGCGCGGACCGCACCCGAGCTGGCCGGGGCCAACCTGCCGGCGGCGGTGCACCGCCTGGACGAGGTGACCGGCGACATCAGCTCCGCCCTGGCGCACGCCGCCGTCGACGATCCGCTGACCGCGCTGCGGTTGGCCGCGGCGCTGTCCCGGTGGTGGCGGTTCCGGGGGCGCGACGTCCCCGGCAGGCAGTGGCTCCGGCGCCTGCTGGCGGATCCGCGTACCGCCGATGTCGACCCGGTGCTGCGCGCGTGGGCGTTCCTCGGGGTGGCCCGGCTCGCCGCCGAGCACGGCGCCGGGGCCGAGGAGTTGCCGGCCGCGCGGAGGGCGCTGGCCGCGTTCCGGGACGCGGGCGACATCACCGGGGAGTTGGAGGCGCGTTCGGTGCTCTGCGCGCTTCTGGTCGCCCTCGGCGAGCACGACGAGGCGCGGACGCAGGCCGAGGCGGTGCTCGCGCTGGCCGTCCGGCACGGGCGGGTCCGGGACATGGCGGTGGCGCAGAACAACCTCGCCTGGCACGACATCCGGGTCGGTGACCTGGCGGCTGCCCGGCGCCGGCTGGCGACGGTCGACCGGCTCGCCGCGCGGGGCGGGGAGCAGCGGCTGCGGGTGCTCGCGCGGGCCAACCTCGCCGAGGTGTCCCGCCTCGATGGCCGGTACGCGGACGCCGTCGACCAGGGCCGGCGGGTGGTGGCGGCGCTGGCGGACCTCGGCGACCCGGGCCACCGTCGCCGGGTGCTCGGCACCGTGGGGCTGGCGCTGGCCCGCGAGGGCCGGTCCGCCGAGGCGGCCGAGGTGCTGGCCGAGCTGCGCCCGCCCCCGGGGCCGCCGGTGCCCCGCCCCGAGGAGGTCTGGTCGCCCGGGCGCCTGCCGGGTGCGCCGACGCCCGGGGTGCGCCCGGAGGACGGGATCTGCGCGCTGATCGAGGGGAACCTGGCGCTGCACCGGGGCGATCGTGAGCTGGCGGCGGAGTGGTTCGCCGCGGCGGCGGAAGCCGGTGCCGGCGGTCAGGACCGGCGTGACGTGGTGGAGGCGCTGGTGGGATTGGCCGCCAGCTCGGGCGATCCCGCCGTGCTGGACCGCCTCGACCGGGCCTTCCGGCAGAGTGGTGTGCGGCTGCTGCCGCACGAGGAGGAGCAGTTGCGCCCGTGGGCCGCGAGCCGGAGCGGGTGACCCGGGCAGACCGGCCGTGCCGGCGTCAGGGTCGTGACGTGGTGGGCGTTCCGCAGAGCGACCGGGGGGACGCGGACGACGAAGCCCCTCTTGCTACCCCTCGCTCGTCGCCCGCGCCGTCACCCCCCGGTGCGTCCCCACTGCCCGAAGACTAGCCACCGCCCGCACGCGGCTCCGTCCGGTTTGAACGCCTATCGTCCCGTGGGTACGGCAGTTCTGCCGCTCTTTCTGCCGGTGCCGGGCGGGCGGGTCCGGGAACGGGTCAGGAGGGCGGGAGCGTCCCGTCACAGTCGGCAGCGGACCCGGTGCTTCCGGCGGTGGCGCCGGGATGCACCGCGTCCCGGACCCGGCGCAGCCCGTCGAGCAGGGCGGCCAGGGCCTCCGGGTCGAGCTGGCCGGTGAACCACTGCTCGATGATCCGTAGGTGCCCGGGCAGGGTCTCGTCGAGGCGTTGCAGGCCGGAGGCGGTGACCACGGCGAACGAACTGCGCCGGTCCGAGGGACAGGCGCGGCGGGTGAGCAGCCCGTCGCGTTCCATCCGGTCCACCACACGGGTGACGCCGCTCGTCGAGAGCGAGGTCTGGGCGGCGAGATCGGTCATCCGCAACTGGTTGCCGGGTGAGCGGGCGAGTCTGGTCAGCACCTCGAACTCGACCGGTGAGAGGCCGTGCTCCTCGAACTGGGCGGCGAACCGGGCCGAGAGCCCGGCGTGCGCCTCGACGAGCAGGCCGACGGCGGTGATCCGGGGGTCGTCGAACACGTTCTGGTCCACGCATCCATCGTAGCAGTACTTGACACAAGGAATATTGCTATGCCTATAGTTGCTGCGGCAGTCGTTGGGCTACTAAACAATTTTCCCCACGGAGGGCAGCTTCATGACCAGCAGCACCGCACCGGTCACCCGCGACTGGGACGGCCTCACCATCCCGGCCGCCGGCACCTACCTGCTGGACGCGGCGCACAAGCGCGTGGGCTTCGTCGCCCGGCACATGATGGTCAGCAAGGTACGCGGTGAGTTCGCCGACGCGAGCGCCACCATCACCGTCGCCGAGGACCCGATGCAGTCCGCGGTCAGCGCCACCATCCAGGCGGCCACCATCAACACCAACCAGGCCGACCGGGACGCGCACCTGCGCAGCCCCGAGTTCCTCGACGCCGAGGCCTTCCCGACCCTGGAGTTCCGCAGCACGGCCGTGAAGTCCCGCGACGGCAACGAGTTCGTCCTCTCCGGCGAGCTGACCATCAAGGGCGTCACCCGCCCGGTCGACCTGGAGGTCGAGTTCGAGGGCGTCGGCCGCAGCCCGTTCGGGCAGGACATCTTCGGCTTCTCCGCGTCCACCGAGATCGACCGCGAGGACTTCGGCCTGACCTGGAACGTCGCCCTGGAGACCGGGGGCGTGCTGGTCGGCAAGAAGATCAAGATCGAGATCGAGGGCGAGGCCGTCCGCCAGGCCTGATCCGCCGTACCGCTTCCGGGCCCGCGCCGCGTCACGGCGCGGGCCCGACGCGCGTACGCAGGGTGAGGGCGTCCGGCCGGGTGCGATTTGTCACGACTCATTCGCGGTTCGATCCGGTGCTGGCCGGCACCGGCTGGGTAGAGATGCCGCCGGGAGCGCGTCCGCCGACCGGAGTACGGTCGTCCCGGCCGTGGGATCGCCGCGACCTCCTCTGGTCCCGACGATGCCGACACTCCTAACGTGGAGGGTTCACCACGCGCTTACCGGGCCGGTACGGTCCGACTGCGCCTCGCGCCGGGAGGAAACATGGGCAGGGACGTCGAGCAGGGCGCCTTCTCCCGGGAGGACCGGGTCCGCTACCGACAGAAGGTCCGGCGGTGCCTGGACGTCTTCGCCCTGATGCTGGACGACTTCGGCTTCGACGCCGACCGGCCGATGACCGGGCTGGAGATCGAGCTGAACCTGGTCGACTCGGCGGCCGAGCCGGCGATGCGCAACGACCAGATCCTCGCCGACATCGCCGATCCGCTCTTCCAGACCGAGCTGGGCCAGTTCAACCTGGAGCTGAACGCGCCGCCCCGGCTGATCGAGGGCAGCGGGTTCGCCGACTACGAGCAGGACCTGCGCGGCAGCCTCTCCCGCGCCGACGAGCGGGCCGCCAAGTCGGATGCGAAGATCGTCCTGGTCGGCATCCTGCCCACCCTCACCGAGCGGCACCTGGTCGAGGACAACCTCTCCACCAACGAGCGGTACCGGGTGCTCAACGACCAGATCGTCGGCGCCCGGGGCGAGGACATCGAGCTCGACATCCGAGGCGTCGAACGCCTCCAGACCCACACCGACTCGATCGCCCCCGAGGCCGCCTGCACCAGCCTCCAGTTCCACCTCCAGGTCGCCCCGGACAGCTTCGCGGACTACTGGAACGCCTCCCAGGCCATCGCCGGGGTGCAGGTGGCCGTGGGGGCCAACTCGCCCTTCCTCTACGGGCGGCAGCTCTGGGCGGAGACCCGCATCGCCCTGTTCGAGCAGGCCACCGACACCCGGCCGGACGAGCTGAAGGCGCAGGGCGTACGACCCCGGGTCTGGTTCGGCGAACGCTGGATCACCTCGATCTTCGACCTCTTCGAGGAGAACGTCCGCTACTTCCCGCCGCTGCTGCCGATCTGCGAGGACGAGGACCCGGTCGAGGTCCTGCACAGCGGCGGCGTACCGGAGCTGGGCGAGCTGCGCCTGCACAACGGCACCGTCTACCGCTGGAACCGGCCGGTCTACGACATCATGAACGGCCGCCCGCACCTGCGCGTGGAGAACCGCGTCCTGCCGGCCGGCCCGACCGTGGTCGACATGCTGGCCAACGCCGCCTTCTACTTCGGGCTCGCGCGCGGGCTGGCGGAGTCCGACCGGCCCATCTGGAGCCAGCTCACCTTCAGCTCGGCGGAGGAGAACTTCCACGCCGCCGCCCGGCGCGGCATGGACGCCGTCCTGCACTGGCCCCGCCTCGGCGAGGTGCCGGTGACCAAGCTGGTCCTGGACGTCCTGCTGCCCAAGGCTGCCGCCGGGCTCGACCGGTTCGGGGTGTCCCCGGCCGAACGCGACCGGCTGCTCGGCATCATCGAGCAGCGCTGCCGTACGGGCCGCAACGGCGCGGTCTGGCAGACCGAGGCGGTCTGGGCGGCCGAGCGGCACCGCGGCATGGACCGGGACGCCGCCCTGCACCACATGGTGCAGCGCTACGCCGAGCTGCAACGCAGCAACGAGCCCGTGCACACCTGGCCCGTCGACTGACCCGCGTCCCGGTGCTCCGCAGCTGACCCGCGTCCGGCGCTCCGCAGGGGCGGCGCCGATCCGGGCCGGCGCGAGTCCCGGCACGCGACCGCCCGGGCTTCTGGCCCCTGACGCTCCGGTCGCACCCGTCCTATCCCGGGTGCTCCGCGGCGGTGGCGCCCCGGCCGGCGTCACTCCTCGTCGTTCGGCGCGGCCGACCGCCAGCGGGGCGGGTCGCCTCGGCGGCACCGCAGGGTTCAGCGTGTGCGGCGGCCGGAGCGGGGTCGGCGGCCGGTGGCCTGCGGTTCCGTCGGATCGTCGGCTGCCGGCACGGGTGGCTCCCCGGTCGTCGCCGGCGTCGGCGTGCCGTCCCCGGTGGCCGGGGCGGTCGGCTCCCCGGCCGGTGTGCCGGACGTGGTCGCGGGCCTCGCGGCGGCGGGCACCGGCGTGGGTTCGGGGTCGGCCGGGTCCGGCGCGGGTTCGCGGTCGGCGGGGGGAGCCGGGAGCGCTCCTCCGCCCGCCGCGACGGCGTCCCCGTCCGGCGCGGTGCCGCCCGGCGTGCTGGAGGTGTCGTCGCCGTCCGGCGCGGTGGAGGTGTAGCTGCCGCCCGGCCCTGGGAAGGCGCCACCGCCCGGCGTCGTGAGGGTGCCGCTGCCGTCGGGCGTCGCCCGGGCGTCGCCGTCGGGGCCGCCGACCGGAGGGGTGTGCCGCCCCGGCGCGGGGGCGCCCGGGTGGTCGGCGGGTTCGCCGGTGCGTTGGCGGGGCACCCGCACCGTTCCCCGGGCCGCGGCCCGTCGGGCGGTCCGCTGGGCGAGGGCGGTGACCAGGACGGCGCCGCCGACCCCGATGATCACCGCGTACGGCGCGATCAGGTGCGCCGACACCTGCTCCGGGCTGATCGCGGTCAGCCTCGGCACCGCCAGGAAGTACGCGGTCGCGACGAGCAGCGGCCCGGCCGCACCCGAGGCGGTCGCCCCGACCCGGTGGTCGGGATCTCGGGCGTCCCGGCGGGCCGCGAGGGCACCGATCACCAGCGCGGAGCCGAGGGACAGCAGCGCCCCCGGCCAGTAGAAGTAGTCCCGGATCCAGTACCGCGCGTCGTCGGGGCCGAGCTGCCAGATGCCGAGCTGGGCGCTGGTGAGACCGCGCCCGGCCAGTACGCCGTCCACGACGGCGATCACGGCGAGCAGCCAGAGCCAGCCGACGGTGGCGATCACGTTGTTCGCGACGGCCCGCGAACGCAGCGCCCAGACCGCCGTCAGCACCCCGACCAGCACGCCGACCGCCGCGTAGGCCGCCGCGACGTTCCGGGGCGAGCCGGTGTCCGCCACCGTCACCGCCTCCCGGGCCGGTACGGCCACCAGCAGCACGGTGATCAGCGCGCCCACCCCGGCGGCCACGGCGAGCGCGACGGAACCGAGGGCGCCCCCACCCGGTCCGGCCGGCGCCGGGTCGGCGGGGTCGGTGTCCGGTGCCTGGGCGCGGTCGCGCAGCCGCTGCGCGCAGACCGCGCCGAAGACCGTGGAGGTGGCCGCGATCCAGGTGGCCCAGATCAGGCCCGCCACCCAGGCGGTCGCGCCGGCGGTCGCATCCGCCGGTGCCCAGTTGATGATGCCCAGCCCGTAGCCGAAGCCCAGTTGGGCCGCGCCCGCGCCGGCAGCGACGCCGACCGCGGTCGCGATCGATCCTCCCCAGCCCCGTCTGGCCATGCCGGGGAGCGTAACGTCCCGTGGTCGGCGCGGCGAGTCGTGGCGGTCCGGCCCGGGGCGACCGCGATGACGCCGGCGTCGATGGGAGCGGGTACGGTCGCCGGTGATCGAGGCGGGGTGGGCGTATGACGGACGGGGACACGGGCGCGCGGGACGACGCCGGGCCGGACCGGTCGGCGTTGCTGCTCAGGGGCGGGCTGGCCGTCGTGCTGCTCGCTGCCGTCGGCGCGACCGGCGGCTGGCTCCTGGCCGGTGAGGACGACCCACCGGCCCCGCCGACGGCGGCGGCGGAAAGTCTGCCCTCCACCGGCACCCCGGGCGCGGCCCGGCCGACCCCGGGCCGGTCCGCGCCACAGGCTCCCCGGACGACCGCCCCGAGCCGCTCCGCCGGGTTGACGGTCCCGGCGGTCGTCGGCGAGGAGTTCACGGACGCCCGCGACGAACTGCGCGAGAAGCGGCTGGGCTGGCGGCTCGTCTTCGGTCGGGGCACGGGAACGACGGTGGAGCGCACCTCCCCGGAGGTGGGTACCGAGGTGCAGCCCGGACGTACCGTGACGCTCTACGTGAGCGGCCCGGCGCCGGCCGCCACCGTGCCGGACGTGGTGGGCGACGACTGCGACGACGCGGCGGACGAGCTCGTCGACGAGGGCTTCTACCCGCAGTACCGGACCGGCAAGACCGGCAAGGTCAGCCGCCAGGACCCGGCCGGCGACGGCGCGGGCCGGTGGAACGACCAGGTGTCGATCTGGTGCGGCGACGCGCCGGAGGACGACGGTTCGCCCTCCCCGACGCCGTGACGGAGCGTCCGGCACGCTGATCCCGGCCGATGGCCTCCGGGACCGCTAGGTTGGCGGTCAGGGGCCCGCGACGCCCGCCCCGGGCCGGGAGAGGACGTGCCATGAGTGAGCGTCAGCGAGCGAATCGTCGGCACAGTGTGGTGGTGTCTCAGGTCGGCACGCAGCGCAGCGGAGTGCCGGCATGAGCGACGACCGCCAGGAACCGCCCGCCGGGGAACACGACGACCGGACCCGCCCGCTGCCTCCGCCGGGCGGCTCCCCGGCCGGGCCGGAACCCGACCGTACGCAGCCGCTGCCCCGCCCCGACCGGAGTGCCCCGGACGCCGGCGACGCCACCCGACCGATGCCCGTCGACGGCACCGCTCCCCTGGACCGTACGGCCGCCGGGCCGCCGGAGCGGTCCGGGCCGGCGGCGTGGTCCGGCCGGGCGGAGGTGCGCCCCGGCGGGCCGGCCGACCAACCGGAGGCCGAGTGGTACGCCGAGGAGCAGGACGCGCGGCGCTGGTGGCTGCCGATCCTGTGGGGCGTGCTCGTGCTGCTGCTGCTCGGCCTGCTCGGCGCCGGGCTGTGGCTGGCCCTCCAGTCGGCGGACGACGATCCCAGCGGGCCGGAGCCGTCGCCGTCGCCGTCGGTGACCCGCGCGTCGCCGACCACCGCCGCGCCGACCTCGGCCGCCCCCACCAGCTCGTCGCCCTCGGCCTCCCCGTCGCCCTCGGTGCCGGCCGAACTGCCGATGCCGCCGGTGGTGAACCTGCCGCTGGAGACGGCGCAGGCCATCCTGGACGACGTCGGGCTGGACCACCGGGTGGAGTACGAGACGTCGGACCGGCCGGCCGGCACGGTGATCCGCACCGAGCCGGAGGCGGGGGAGCTGGTGCCGGAGGACGAGGAGGTCACGCTGGTGGTGGCCCGCGACGCGGCCTCGCCGACCGGCGGCGTCACGCCGTCGGTCGAACCGACCGCCACCCGGTGAGCCGCTGACCTCGCCGCCGTCCGGGACGCCGCCGCGTCACCACCCGCGCCGCCGCGTCACCACATGCGTCGTCTCGTCCCGACCATGCCGAGCCCGGCCAGCGAGATGGCCAGTCCGAAGATGCCGGACCAGAAGAGGGAACGGCGGACGTCGTCGGGCGCGGGGCGGGCGGCGTGTGCCGCGCCGCTCGGGGAGTTCGCGGGAACGTCGGCCCCGGCGGCGGGCCCGGACTCGTCAGCGGCGCCGAGCGCGTCCGGTTCGTCCGGTCCGACCAGTGCGTACGGGGCGTCGAGGGCGTCCGGCCCGTCGTCGCCGTCGGGCGGGTCCTCGTCCACCACGGTGATCTCCGGTGCCGGGACCGGGGTGGTCAGCCGCGTGGTGGACGAGAGGGCGGGATCGCGGACCACGACCACCAGCGTGGTGGCGGCGCCGAGCAGCGCCAGTAGTCCGAAGGCGTAGGCGATACGGGAGCGGTGGTGCCGCCGCGCGGCGGGCTGATTGACCATGGCCATCCCAGGTTCGGGGTCCTGGACGCGCGGGGTGGAACGTGCCGGGGTGGGCGTACCTCATCCTATGGCGACGGCACGCCCCCCGGCTGCCGATCGCGCAGGTCAGCCCACCCGGACCGGGGTGCGGGCGACGGGCCGGCGCGGCGCGCGCACGGTGTGCGGCCGCGGCTCGGGGGCCGACCGCAGGTGGCGCAGCCCCTCCCGCTGGACGAAGATCGACCGCCGGCTGACCGCGTCCCCCGATGCGTTCAACTCGTAGCCTTCGAGCCAGATCCAGCCGTCGTAGGTCGGCCAGTCGAGCACCCGGATGACCCGGAACATGATGGGCCTGAGGAACTGGACACTCGCCGCGCGAGTCACGTGCAGTACGTCACCGGAGCGGGGAAGCACATGGGCTCCTGGGAAGGGTCGGCCGGCCGACGGGCCGGCGGTGTGGGTCGGGGGACGTCGATGGCCCGGTGGCGGGGTCGTGCCTCGTGGACCGGTGGTGCGGGCGGTGATGGTCGGGCCGTACCCGCTGGTGGCGAACCGCCACCCGACCAACACCCGGCTGCTCCGGGTACCGCTCCCGCCGCCGCAGCCAACTGGCGTGCAGCGGCGAGGTCATCAACCCGGGGCAGGTCTGGTTGTCGACTGTCGGGCGGTCCCACCGTCGCGCGTCCCGCAGCCCGTGGGGTCACCACGGCGAGGAAGCGGACGAAGACGGTGAGTAACCCGTGCCATACGGACAGAGTGCATCAGCGACGTGCTTCATGCAAGTTGCACGTCGACTTTTGCCGATACGTGAGCGGCTCGTGCAAAGCAGCGCTTGAAGCCGTTCACGTATGCCCGGCACACTGGGAGCCGGTTTCGCCCGTCGCGGCCGGCCGATGACCGGCACCACCCCACGCCGCGAACGACGCCCGCCGTACGAGGGTCGCGCCCCTGGCGGGTGACGACAGTGGCGCACGGCGAGGCGGAGGTGGACCGGGTGAGGCCTGACAGGCGGTGGTCCCGACCAGCGGGCGGGGTCGTGTCGTGAGCGAGCGGCGCAGCCCCACCATCCGGCGGCGTCGCCTCGGCGCCGAACTACGTCGGCAGCGGGAGACGGCCGGCATCACCATAGAGGCGGTCGCCGAGCAGCTGGAGTGCTCGGCGTCGAAGGTCTCGCGGATCGAGACCGGCCACACCACGGCGACGCCACGCGACGTGCGGGACATGCTGCGGATCTACGGCGTGGTGGGTGCCGAGAGCGACGAGCTGGTGCAGATCGCCCGGGAGGCGCGGCAGAAGGGCTGGTGGCACCCCTACAGCACGGTGCTGGTCGGCGCGTACGTCGGGCTGGAGGCGGCGGCCAGCTCGATCCGGGCGTACGAGCAGCAGGTGGTGCCCGGGCTGCTGGAGACGGAGGACTACGCGGGCGCGATGATCCGGGCCGCCCGGCCCGACTTCACTCCCGAACAGGTGCGGCAACGGGTGCGTGTCCGTCTGGGCCGTCAGTCGTTGTTGACGCAGGATGATCCGGTCGATCTGTGGGTGGTGCTCGATGAGGCGGTGGTAAGCCGTCCGGTGGGCGGGGACGAGGTAATGCGTGACCAGCTCAAACGCCTGGTCGAGGTGGCGGAACTGCCGAACGTGACGCTCCAGATCCTGCCTTTCACGGTAGGGGCGCACGCCGGCATGGACGGCACCTTCACGATCCTCAGCTTCCCTGAGCCCGGTGATCCGGATGTCGTGTACGCGGAGAATGCCACGGGTGGGCTCTTCCTGGAGAAGAGTGACGAACTGCAGAAGTACAGCTTCATCTTCGATCACATCCGAGCGGCGGCCATACGTCCGGAGGAGTCCATCGCACACATCGCGAAACTGGCAGAGGAGCCGTTGTGGAAATGGCGACCAATGGGTTCCCCGTGGACCTGACGCAGGCGACGTGGTTCAAGAGCTCGAAGAGCGGGCCGAACTGTGACAACTGCGTGGAGGTGGCGTACGTGACGGGGGCGGTCGGCGTGCGGGACTCGAAGGACAAGACGGGCCCGGCCCTGGTCTTTGCCCCGGGTGGCTGGCACGCCTTCGTCGCCGGCGCCAGGGGCGGTGTGTTCGACAAGGGCTGACGGACCGGTACGTGACGGGATGCCCCCGTCCGGCGACGAGGCCGGGCGGGGGCATCGCCGTGCCCGCCGCCGGGTCGGCCGCGAAGACGTCCCGCCGTCGGCGTCGCCACATCGGGTCCCGTGTCGTTGTACCCCTCGGTACGGCGCTGGTCGACAACCCGCCGCAGGGATCGGCAACCGAGCGAGGCAGGCGAGACGGATGACGACGATCGGGTCAGACAACCTCACCAACGGGCCGGGTAAGCCGGAACGGTTCGGGGGCAAGTACCGGGGGGCACGGCGGGACACCGTCCTCACCGAGGTGGTGTCGACCGACACCGAGATGGGTGGCCGGGAGAGCCCGGCGGCCCCGCCGGAGCAGCCCGGCCCGCCGCTCTCCCTGCCCTCGCTGGACCCCAACCCGCTGACCGAGCCGTCGTTCCCGCCCGGGAACTGGTCGGCGGAGCCGGCCGAGTCGCTGGTCGACCACCCGCTGCTGCGCGGGCTGCTGATGGAGTTGCCGCCGAAGGGCAGCGTCCCGCCGCCCGGCTGGCTCGACCGCTGGTTCGAGGCGACCCGGGCGATCCTGGAACTGCTATACGTGCAGGGGCCCGGCCGCTCGCGGTGACACGGGCCGTGCCGGCACGGCCCGCTCGACGAGCCTGCTGTGCCGCAGCGCGTGGCGTACGCCGATGGCGGCGACGCCCAGCACGCCCACGGTGACCGCCGGGCCGGCCACGCCGGGCCCGGAGAGTAGTTCCGGGGCGCTCGCCGCAGCCACCGCGGGCAGGATCGCCAGCCCGGTCACCTGCACCGGGAGCCCGATCAGCGGGTGCGCGGCCGAGGCCCGCAGGCCGTGCGGCGCCGGGGTGCCCGGGGCCGACGAGAGGGCGCCCGCACCCGCCCGCAGCCGGCGTACCCGGCGTACCGTGCAGGCCGCGACCACGAGCGCGGGGGCGGCGGCGAGGGTGAGACCGGCGGCCGCCCGGTCCGCCGGGGTCGCGCCGGCGCTGGAGAGCCCCGCGGCCAGCACGGCGGCCGTCAGGCCCAGGCCGGTCAGCGTCAGGGCGAGCACCCATCCGGTACGCCGGCGCAGGGCCCGGGCGTGGTCCAGCCGGGGCAGCCCGTCCGCGAGCCAGCCGGCGACGAGCCAGACGGCGGTCAGCGACAGCAGCACGGTCAGGTGAATCTCCATGACGGACAGCCTTGCCCGTTTTCGACGATCGTGAATCCGGGCAGGTCCCCGGTTCGTCCCGCAGCCGCCTCCCCTAGGGGGCATCTTCCCGGTGTTATGGGGAAGTCGACATGTTTGAATTCCTGATTGCGTCGCCCTACCCTCAGCTTGATCGGCATTCATCGATTCACTCGTCTCGAACAGTTGGACGGTCGGTGCCGGTCGGAGGGAGTAGAAGATGGGTCTTCCACGCAGGTCCGTACTCGTCGGGGTGGCCGCGCTGGCCATGGTGGCCACCGCCACGCCCGCCATGGCCGCCGAACCGGTGGGCACGATCCGCGCCGCGGGCGGCGCCACGGCCGTGGCCGACAGCTACATCGTCGTCTTCAAGGACAGCTCGGTCGCCCGCAGCAGCGTCGGTGACACCGCGCAGCGGCTGGTCGGCCGGCACGGCGGCGCGGTCGCCCGCACCTACGGCGCCGCCCTGCGCGGCTTCGAGGTCCGGGTCGACGCCAGGGCCGCCGCCCGCATCGCCGCGGACCCCGCCGTGGCGTACGTCGAGCAGAACCACACGGTGACCATCAGCGGCACCCAGACCAACCCGCCCTCCTGGGGCCTGGACCGGATCGACCAGCGCGCCCTGCCGCTGAACAGCTCCTACACGTACCCGAACACGGCGAGCAACGTGCACGCCTACATCATCGACACCGGCATCCGGTTCAGCCACAGCGACTTCGGCGGGCGGGCCGTCTCCGGCTACGACGCCGTCGACGGCGGCTCGGCCGACGACTGCAACGGGCACGGCACGCACGTCGCCGGCACCGTGGGCGGTTCGGCGTACGGCGTGGCCAAGGGCGTCCAGCTGGTCGGCGTACGGGTGCTGAACTGCCAGGGCAGCGGCACGAACGCCGGCGTCATCGGCGGCGTCGACTGGGTGACCGCCAACGCGGTCAAGCCCGCCGTGGCCAACATGAGCCTCGGCGGCGGCGCGAACACCTCGCTCGACACCGCCGTGCGCAACTCCATCAACTCCGGCGTGAGCTACGGCCTGGCGGCCGGCAACGACTCCGGCGGCAACGCCTGCAACACCTCGCCCGCCCGCACCGCCGAGGGCATCACCGTCGGGTCGACGACCAACACGGACGCCCGGTCGTCGTTCTCCAACATCGGCACCTGCCTGGACATCTTCGCGCCCGGCTCGTCGATCACCTCGGCGTGGCACACGAGCGACACCTCGACCAACACGATCAGCGGCACCTCGATGGCGACCCCGCACGTGGTCGGCGCCGCGGCCCTGGTGGCCAGCGCCAACCCGGCCTGGACGCCGCAGCAGGTCCGCGACTACCTGGTCAACAACGCCACCAGCAACGTGGTGACCAACCCGGGCACCGGCTCGCCCAACAAGCTGCTCTACGTCGTCAACGGCGACACCCCGCCGACCAACGACTTCTCCGTCTCGGTCTCGCCGACCTCGGGCTCGACCGCGCCGGGCGGCTCGGTGACCGCCACGGTCGCCACCGCCACCACCAACGGCTCCGCCCAGTCGGTGAGCCTGTCGGCCAGCGGACTCCCGTCCGGGGCCACCGCCTCGTTCAGCCCGGCCACCGTCACCTCGGGCGGTTCCTCGACGCTGACCATCAGCACCTCGGCGAGCACCCCGCCCGGCACCTACTCGGTGACCGTGACGGGCACCGCGGCCTCGGGCAGCAGGACCGCCACCTACTCGCTGACGGTCACCGGCGCCGGTGGCGGCGGCTGCTCCGGCACCAACGGCACCGACGTCGCGATCCCGGACACGGGCGTCACGGCCAGCAGCTCGATCGTGATCTCCGGCTGTGCCCGTAACGCCTCGTCGGCCTCCACCGTCGCGGTGAACATCGTGCACACCTACCGTGGTGACGTCGTCATCGACCTGGTCGCCCCGGACGGCTCGTCCTACCGGCTGAAGAACAGCAGCTTCTTCGACGGCGCGGACAACATCAACGCCACCTACACGGCGAACCTGTCGAGCGAGGCGGCGAACGGCACCTGGCAGCTTCGGGTGCGGGACGTCTACACGGGCGACACCGGCTACCTGAACACCTGGACCCTCACCCTCTAGCGCAGTGCAGAGGGCCCCTTCCCACCGCCTCGTGCGTGGGAAGGGGCCCTCTCGGCGTCTGTCGGTAATCAGACGGCGAAGGTCGCCGGTCGCTCCGTTGCCGGGGCCGGCGGTCGCGCCTTCCACAGCCCCGTCTTCTGCCCGGCGAGCCGGGTCAGGTAGGCCGGATTGAGGATCACGTAGCGTCGCCAGAGCCGCTTCGGCTCCAGGCCGAGGCGCCAGAACCACTCCAGGCCGGCCCGCTGCATCCACGGCGGCGGCTGGCGCAGCAGCCCCGCGTGGTAGTCGAAGGCCGCCCCGACCGCCATCATCGGCATGTCCAGCAGCGGTCGCATGGCGTACGTGAAGACCTCCTGGCGCGGGCAGCCCAGCCCGACCAGCACGAGCCGGGCCCCGCTGGACCGGATCCGGTCGGCGATCTCCACGTCCTCGCCCGGCTGCACCGCCCGGAACTTGGACGGCTCCACCCCGGCGATCTTCAGGGCCGGGAACATCCGCTCCAGCGCCGGGATCAGCCTGGCCAGGGTCTCCTCGGTCGACCCGTAGAGGTAGACCGGCAGCCCCTCGTCCGCGAACCGGGAGAGCACGTGCAGGGTCAGGGTGGGGCCGTAGACCCGGTCGGTGAGCCCCGCGCCGTGCAGCAGGTTGAGCGCCCAGCGCACCGGCTGACCGTCGGGGGTGACCACGTCGAAGGAGTTCAGCCGGGCGTTGTGCGCCGGGTCGAGCACCCCGGTCATCACGCCGTGCACGGCCAGCGCCGTCAGCGCCAGCGGGCGGCGCTCCTGCGCGGCCGCCACCACCTGCTCGGTCGCCGCGGCGTAGTCGGTGGCGTCGACCAGGACGCCGAGGACGTTCCGCTTGCCCCTGCCGGTCATGCGCCCGGCACCCACTTGTCCACGTTGGCCTCGTAGATCTCCCGCATGATCATGGGCACGTCGTAGACCTGCTTCCACTCGGGGTAGTCGGCCTGGAAGGCCTCGTTCGAGCCGATCCACCACTTGTGGTCGCCGATCCGGTTGGCCTCGACGTACTCGGTGAGCATCTCCTGGCCGGTGATCTGCTCGGCGAGCGCGAACGCCTCGCGGTTGGAGGTGTTCGAGTGCCGGCCGCCACCGAGGTTGTAGACCGCCGCCGAGCGCGGGTTGCGGAAGAACGCCTCGAACGCGGAGACCACGTCCGAGCTGTGGATGGCGTCGCGGACCTGCTTGCCCTGGTAGCCGAAGATCTTGTAGGTGCGGCGTTCCATGTTGGCGCGCATCACGTAACCGAGGAAGCCGTGCAGCTCCGTCGCGGAGTGCGCCGGACCGGTCAGCGTCCCGCCCCGGAAGCAGGCCGTCCGCATGCCGAAGTAGCGGCCGTACTCCTGCACCATGACGTCGGCCGCCACCTTCGAGGCGCCGAAGATCGAGTGCAGGCAGGCGTCGATCGACATGTCCTCACGGATGCCCTGCTCGTACGGGTGCCCCGGCTCGATCTCCCAGCGGGACTCCAGCTCGACCAGCGGCAGGCTGTTCGGCCGGTCGCCGTAGACCTTGTTGGTGGAGCAGTGGATGAGCGGCGCCTCGACGCAGTGCTCGCGCACGTTCTGCAGGACGTTGAGCGTGCCGGCGGCGTTCACGTCGAAGTCGGTGAACGGGTCGCGCACCGCCCAGTCGTGCGACGGCTGGGCGGCGGTGTGGATCACCACGGCGACGTCGGTGCCGTACCGCTTGAACAGCTTGGCCAGCGCGGCCCGGTCGCGGATGTCGATGCTGTGGTGCGAGTACGCGGACCCCAGCTCGTCGGTCAGCCGGCGGACGTTCCACGCGGTGGACGCCTCCGCGCCGAAGAACTCCTGCCGCATGTCGTTGTCGATGCCGACGACCTCGAGACCGAGGCCGGCGAAGTGCCGGACCGCCTCGGAGCCGATCAGACCGCCCGACCCGGTCACGAACGCGACACTCACACGCCACTCCTGGTCCATCGGAGGCAGAAACCATCGGAGCATAGCGTGACGTACGGCACGCCCCGATACGGCGCGAGGGCCCCGCATCGCTGCGGAGCCCTCGCGTATTGGTGGGGAAGGGGGGAGTTGAACCCCCACGCCCTTTCGGGCACACGGACCTGAACCGTGCGCGTCTGCCATTCCGCCACTTCCCCGTGGCCTGACCTCGAAGACTGTAGTCTGTGCCGGACCTGCTGTCTCCAGCGGGTCCCGGACATCCTAGCCGGTCCGTGGTCGTTGCGACGATCGGTTACCGTCCGAGGAGCGGTTACCGTTCGTGGCGGACGAAAGAGTAGCACGGCAGTATCGGCCCGTCCGAACGGGCCGCCGTCAGACGGCCGAGCGGCGTGTGAGCTGCGCGCGCGCCGGCCGGATACCATCATGTCCTCGGGACCCGAGGAGGAGCCGGTGAGCGTGCTGCAACGCTTCGAGAAGCGTCTGGAAGGCCTGGTCGAGGGGGCCTTCGCCAAGGTCTTCAAAGGGGTGGTCCACCCCGTGGAGATCCTCAACGCCATGCAGCGGGAGGCCGAGGCGCACAAGGCGATCCTGGCCGGTGGGCGCACGTTGGTGCCCAACCGCTACGTGATCGATCTCTCGCCCTACGACCACAGTCGTCTGGCGCCGTACGCCGCCGCGCTGGCCCAGGAGCTGGCCCAGTCGCAGGCGGAGTTCATCGGCGAGCAGGCCTGGACGGTCTACGGCGACGTGATCGTCGAGATCGAACGCGGCGAGGGGCTGGACACCGGGATGTTCCGGGTCACCGCCGAGGTCTACACCGGCGGCGAGGTCGCCCCGGTCTCGGCGCCCGGCTACGACGCGGGCCCGCCCGCCTATCCGGCGTACGACCAGGGTGGCGGCTACGGTCCTCCGCCCGGCCACGGCGGCGGCCGCAACGTGCGGCTGGTCTCCGGCGACGGGCGCACCTACCCCCTCCAGATGGGCTCGACGGTGATCGGCCGCGGCGACCAGGCCAACCTGCGCCTGCCCGACGTGGGGATCTCGCGGCGACACGCCCGGCTGGACTTCGACGGCGGTCAGGTCGTGCTGACCGATCTCGGGTCGACCAACGGCACCATGGTCAACGGCCAGCGGGTCTCCGCCGTCGCCCTCAACCCCGGCGACATGATCCAGCTCGGCACCACGACGCTGACCTTCCGCGTGGACGGCTGACCCGCCTTGCCGGAACTGGTCATCACCGTCGCCCGGTTCGGGTTCCTCATCCTGCTGTGGATCTTCGTGTTCACCGTGGTCGGCGTGATCCGCCGGGACCTCTTCGCGGGCGCCCGGTCGGGCCGGCTGGTGGCCGCCCCCCGGGCCGTCGGCGCCTCGCTCGGGCAGGCGGCGAAGCCGACGAAGGCGAAGCGGGGCAGGGCGGCGCACCAGCTCGTGGTGACCGCCGGCCAGCTGGCGGGGACCCGGATCACCCTCGGCGAAGCGCAGATCACCATCGGCCGGGCGGAGGATTCCACCCTCGTCATCACCGACGACTACGCCTCGGCACGGCACGCCCGACTGGTGCCGCGCGACGGCCAGTGGTTCGTCGAGGACCTCGGCTCGACTAACGGCACCTACCTGGATCGCGCTAAGGTCACCGGACCAACCCCCGTCCCCCTCGGCGTGCCGATCCGGATCGGCCGCACTTCTCTCGAATTACGGCCATGACTCTGACCCTGCGCTATGCGGCCCACAGCGACCGCGGTCTGATCCGAGACGGTAATCAGGATTCCGTCTACGCCGGGCCGCGGCTTCTCGCCGTCGCCGACGGCATGGGCGGCATGGCCGCCGGTGACGTCGCCAGCAACATCGTCATCGGTGCCATGGCGCCGCTCGACGAGGACGTCCCCGGTGACGCCCTCGTCGACGCGTTGCGTTCGGCCGTGGGCACCGCCAACCAGCAGCTCCGCGACACCGTGGACGCCAACCCCCAGCTGGAGGGGATGGGCACCACGCTCACCGCGACCCTCTTCTCCGGCAGCAAGCTGGGCATGGTCCACATCGGTGACTCGCGGGCCTACCTCCTGCGCAACGGCGAGTTCGCGCAGATCACCAAGGACGACACGTACGTCCAGATGCTCGTCGACGAGGGCCGCATCAGCGCCGAGGAGGCGAGCAGCCACCCCCAGCGCTCGCTGCTCACCCGGGCGCTCGACGGCCGCGACATCGACCCGGAATACAGCGTCCGCCAGGTGCTCCCCGGCGACCGCTACCTGATCTGCAGCGACGGCCTCTCGGGTGTGGTCAGCGCCGACACCATCGGCGAGACGATGCGCGAGTACACCGACCCGCAGCAGTGCGTCGAGCGGTTGGTGCAGCTCGCCCTGCGCGGCGGCGGCCCGGACAACATCACGGTGATCATCGCGGACGCCACCGACCAGGACATCGTCGAGGCGAGCCCGATCGTCGGCGGCGCCGCCGCCCGGGACCGGGGCATGGCGACCTCCGCCGACGTGTCCACGCCGGCCGCCCGCGCGTCCGCCCTCTCCGCGCCCCGCCCGCCCGTTCCCGAGGAGCCGGCGGCCGGTGCCGACGACGAGTCGGAGCGCCCACGGCGTCGGCCGGTACGGGCCGCCGCGATCTCGGTGGCGCTGCTGGTGCTCGTCGGCGGCGCGGTCTTCGGCGGCTGGAGCTACACCCAGCGGCAGTACTACGTCGGCGCGACCGAGAACGGCCAGGTCGCGGTGTTCCGGGGCATCCAGGGCGAGATCGCCGGCATGGACCTGTCGACGGTGCACTCCACCAGCCCGGCGGACCTGGAGGACCTGACGCTGGCCGCCCAGGAGCAGGTCAAGCAGGGCATCCCGGCCAAGAGCGAGCCCGACGCCGAGCGTCGACTGGCCGAGCTGACCAGCGACGACCCGATGAACCCGAACCTCAAGCCCATCTGCCCGCCGAGCCCGAGCGCCGTGGCCGCCACCACCGCCCCGACGCCGACCCCCGCCCCGGTGTCGCCCGCTCCGACCGTCAGCGCAAGTGCGAGCGCCCCGGTCAGCGGCCGGCCGAGCATGCCGGCCGCGCCGACCACCACGCCCGACGCCCCGCCCTCCGACACCGACTCGCCGGCGCTCGACCCCGCCGCGTGCCGGTCGCCGGAGTAGGCGCGGCTCGATCCGAGGACGTTCCGTGACCGCAGCGGCCATTCCGGCATCCTCGCCCGCCACCACGGGCGAGCAGCCCGGCGTACGCCTGGCCCGGTCCCGGCGCAACGCCGAGCTGTCGTTGCTGCTGGTCGCCATGGTGCTGGTGGCCGCGTACGGGGCGATGGTCGAGGCGAAGGTGCTCGACACCGTCACGGCCGACTTCTGGATGCCGGCCGCCGCGCTCACGGCCGTGTTCCTCGGCCTGCACCTGGTGATCCGGTTCCTGGCACCCTTCGCCGACCCGGCCCTGCTGCCGGCGGTCGCCCTGCTCAACGGGATCGGGGTGGGCTTCCTGCGCCGGCTCGACCTGGGCAGCGCGGCGCCCGCCGAGCGGGAGGACCTGGCCATCTTCGCCGGGACGGGCGGCCGGCAGCTCGCCTGGACGCTCGCCTCGGTCGTCCTCGCGGCCGGCCTGCTCGCCCTCATGCGCGACCACCGCTCGGTGTCCCGCTACGCGTACACGCTGGGGCTGGCCGGCATCGTGCTGGTGATGATCCCGGCGGTGCTGCCCAGCCGGTTCTCCGAGATCAACGGCGCGAAGCTGTGGGTCCGGGTCGGGGGCTTCTCCATCCAGCCGGGTGAGTTCGCCAAGCTGGCCCTGCTGGTCTTCTTCGCCTACTACCTGGTGCGCAAGCGCGAGGTGCTGTCGCTGGCGAGCCGCCGGTTCCTCGGCATCGACTTCCCCCGCGGGCGCGACCTCGGCCCGGTGGTCGTGGTCTGGCTGATCAGCGTCCTGGTCCTCGTCTTCGAGAAGGACCTCGGCACCTCGCTGCTCTACTTCGGCATGTTCGTGGTGACCCTCTACATCGCCACCGAACGGGTCAGTTGGTTGCTCATCGGTCTGGTGCTCTTCTTCGGCGGCGTCTACCTGGCGTACGTGCTCGGGGAAGTGGTCGGCGGGCCGTTCGCCAACTTCTACCTGCGCGCGCAGATCTGGCTGGACCCGTTCGCCGACCCGTACAACGACGGCTACCAGCTCGTGCAGGGCCTGCTCGCGCTCGGCACGGGCGGCCTGTTCGGCGCGGGGCCCGGTGGTGGCCAGCCGGGCCTGCTGCCCGAGGTGCAGAACGACTTCATCTTCGCCGGCATCGGTGAGGAGATCGGGCTCTTCGGCCTGTCCGCGCTGCTCGTGGTCTACCTGCTGATCGTCGAGCGGGGGCTGCGGGCGGCGCTGGCGGTGCGGGACTCGTTCGGCAAGCTGCTGGCCGGCGGCCTGGCCTTCACCCTCGGGCTCCAGGTCTTCGTGATCGTCGGCGGGATCAGCAAGCTCATCCCGCTGACCGGCCAGACCACCCCGTTCCTCTCCGCCGGTGGTTCCTCGCTGATGGCCAACTGGCTGCTCATCGCGGTCCTGCTCCGGATTTCCGACGGCGCCCGCCGGCCCGTCACCGGCAGTGGCGGCAAGGCCGCCCGACCGTCCGGCGGCCCGCCGGAGCAGCTGCACGGTGCCCCCACGGAGGTGATCAGGCCGTGAACGCACCCCTGCGCCGCGTCGGCATCGTCGTCATGGTTCTCTTCGGTCTGCTCTTCGCGAACCTGAACTGGATCCAGGCCTACAAGGCCGACGAGTACCGCACCAGCGACTACAACGGCCGGGTCCAGGTCGCCGAGTACGAGCGCCGGCGCGGCAACATCGAGGCCGGCGGCACCGCCTTCGCGCTCAGCAAGGAGACCGACGGCGAGCTGAAGTTCCAGCGCGCCTACCCGGGCGGGGCGAGGTACGCGCACGTGCTCGGCTACAAGCCGGTCAACCTCGCCGAGACGGGCATCGAGAAGTTCGAGAACGACTTCCTGGCCGGCACCAGCGACCAGCTCATCGCCAACCGGGTCAAGGACATGTTCACCGGTGACCAGTCCGGCGGCGGAAACGTGCTGCTCACGGTCTCCAAGGGCGCCCAGAACGCCGCGTTCGAGCAGTTGCGGAACAACCGCGTCGACGCCTCCAAGGGCGCGGCGATCGCCGTCGACCCGCGTACCGGGGCGGTGCAGGCGCTGGTCTCGATGCCCAGCTTCGACCCCAACCCGCTGGTCAGCCACAACACCAACGAGGCCACGGCCGCGCACAACAAGCTGGAGCAGGACGCCGAGGGCCCGCTGAAGAACCGGGCCCTCGGCGAGGTGCTGCCCCCGGGCTCCACCTTCAAGATCGTGGTCGCCGCCGCGGCGCTGGAGAACGGCGTCGGTCAGCAGACGAGGATCCCGGCCGGGCCCAGCTGGACCCCGCCGACCTCGGGCACGCCGATCCGCAACGCGGCCCCGTCGATCTGCCCCGAGGACGAGGTCACCCTGATCAACGCGGTGACCGAGTCGTGCAACACGGGCTTCGCGCAGCTCGGCGTGCGGCTCGGTCCCGACAAGATCAAGGAGAAGGCCCGGCAGTTCGGCTTCGAGCAGGAGGACCTCACCGTCGGCCACCTCAACGAGGGCGGCCACCCGGTGGCGGCGAGCCGGACCGGCAGCATGCAGAACGCCGACGGCGGGGCCGACCCGGCCGCGCTGGCCCAGTCCTCCATCGGGCAGCGCGACGTGCGGATGACCCCGCTCCAGGGCGCCATGATCGCCGCGACGGTCGCCAACGGCGGCAGCCAGATGCGGCCGTACCTGGTCCGCCAGCTGCTCGCCCCCGACCGCACCACCAGCTACTACACCGCCAAGCCCAAGGAGCTGCGGCAGCCGGTCAGCGGCCAGGTCGCCAACGACCTGCGCGACATGATGGTCAGCGTGGTCGAGAACGGTTCCGGCACGAACGCGCAGCTCAGGGGCTACACGGTCGGCGGCAAGACCGGCACCGCCCAGTCCGCGCCGGACCGGCCCGACCACGGCTGGTTCATTGGCTTCGCCCTGGACAAGAACGGCACGCCGGTCTCTGCGGTCTGCGTGGTGCTGGAGCAGGCCGGCCCCGGCGGCAGCGCCGAGGCGGCCCGGATCGCCGGGCAGATCATGCGCGCCGCCATCGCCGACCCGGGGGGCCGCTGACATGCTCAGCCCGGGGGTGCAGCTCGGCAACCGTTACCGCCTGGACGAGCGGATCGCCAGCGGCGGCATGGGCGACGTCTGGCGCGGCACCGACCAGGTGCTCGGCCGTACGGTCGCCGTCAAGAGCCTGCTCCCCGCGCTGCTCGACGACCCCGACTTCGCCGAGCGCTTCCGGGGCGAGGCCCGCACCATGGCCACGATCAACCACCCCGGTGTGGTCGACGTCTACGACTTCGGCAACGACCAGCAGATCGCCTTCCTGGTGATGGAGTACGTCGAGGGCGACGCGCTGTCGGCCACGTTGGCCCGGGTCGGCCGGCTCACCCCGGCGCGCACGATGGCGCTCGTCGCCCAGGCCGCCGACGCGCTGCACGCGGCGCACGTGAAGGGCATCGTGCACCGGGACGTGAAGCCCGGCAACCTGCTGGTCCGGCCCAACGGCACCCTGGTGCTCACCGACTTCGGCATCGCCCGCTCGGAGCTGGTCGCCCAGCTCACCGCGGCCGGCTCGGTGCTCGGCACCGCCTCGTACATCTCCCCGGAGCAGGCCACCGGCGGGGTCGCCACGCCCGCGTCCGACGTCTACGCGCTCGGCGTGGTGGCCTACCAGTGCCTTGCCGGCCGGCGTCCGTTCGAGGGTGACAACCCCCTCGAGATCGCCATGCGGCACGTCCGGGAGGCGCCCCGCCCGCTGCCCGCCGACATCCCGCCGCAGGTCCGGGCGGTGGTCGAGCGGGCCCTGGCGAAGGACCCGGCCGCACGCTGGCCCAGCGCCGCCACGCTGGCGGGGGTGGCCCGTCAGCTGAAGGCCCAGCTCTCCCAGCAGGCCCGGGCCGCCGGCCAGCCCATCTCCGCCGCCCCGGCGTCGCCGGCCGCCCCGCCCGGCCGCGCCCAGGTGCCGCCGCCGCGTCCGCCGGTGTCGCCCCACCGGCCGCCGAACGTCGCCGCGCAGCCGCCGCGTCCGCCCATGACGGCCCACCGGCCGCCCGCGGCGAACCCCCGGCCGGCCGCCACGCCGCACCGCCCCACCACGGTCGCGCCCCGCCCGCAGATGGCGCCGAACGGCTACCCGCGCGGCGCGGCGCCCGTGCCGCAGGCCCGCCCGATGCCGTACGCGGGACACGCCGTCCCGCCGGCGCACCAGCCGGGCGGACAGCGGTCCCGGTCCGGGATGGTGTTTCTCGCCGTCCTCGTGGCCGTACTGGTCCTCGTCTGCTCCGGCGTGATTTCCTACAGCGTGCGGGAGGGCACGAAGTCGGGTGCGGCCACCTCGCGGACGGTGACGTCCGGCGCGCTGTGGCCCGACGGACGCGACGATCCGACCGGAACGTCGTACCGTCGACAGGAACTGCCCCGGTCGGGCAGCGACGAGACGACGAGCGAAGGACGACAGACGCGATGACAGCGCAGGCCCGCCTGCTCGGTGGCAGGTACCAGGTCGGCGAGCTGCTCGGCTACGGCGGTATGGCCGAGGTGCACCGCGGTCGCGATCTCCGGCTCGGTCGGGACGTCGCGATCAAGATGCTCCGCACCGACCTCGCCCGGGACGCCACCTTCCAGATGCGGTTCCGCAGGGAGGCGCAGAACGCCGCGTCCCTCAACCACCCGGCGATCGTCGCCGTCTACGACACCGGCGAGGAGACCGCGCCCACCGGCGAGACCCTGCCGTTCATCGTGATGGAGTTCGTCAACGGGCGGACCCTCAAGGAGGTGCTGGGCGTCGAGGGGCGGCTCCAGCCGCGCCGGGCGCTGGAGATCTGCGCCGACATGTGCGCGGCCCTGGAGTTCAGCCACCGGCACGGCATCATCCACCGCGACATCAAGCCCGGCAACGTGATGCTCACCCAGACCGGCCAGGTCAAGGTGATGGACTTCGGCATCGCGCGGGCGTTGGCCAGCGGCGCCACCACCATGACCCAGACCAGCGCGGTCATCGGTACGGCGCAGTACCTCTCGCCCGAGCAGGCGCGCGGCGAGGCGGTCGACGCCCGCTCCGACGTCTACGCCGCCGGCTGTGTGCTCTTCGAGCTGGTCTGCGGGCATCCGCCGTTCGTCGGCGACAGCCCGGTCAGCGTGGCCTACCAGCACGTACGCGAGACGCCCCCGACCCCGAGCGACATCAACCCGGACGTCAACCCCGCGGTCGACGCGATCGTGCTCAAGGCGCTGTCGAAGAACCCCCTCAACCGCTACCAGAGCGCCGGCGAGATGCGGGCCGACCTGCTCCGCGCGGCCGCCGGCCGCCCGGTGATGGCGACCCCCGTGCTGCCGCAGGAGGAGACGACGCAGCTCGCCCCGGCCGGCGCCGGTTATGCGGGCGCCCCCGGCGCCCCGCAGACCCGGCAGATGCCGGCCCGGGTCGGCGACCCGCGCCGGCGTAAGGCGTCCTCCTGGCTGATCGCGACGTTCGCCGCGGTGGGCGTCCTCGCGGTGATCGCCCTCGCCGCCGCCCTGCTGAGCCAGCGCGACGGCGACGACCGGGCCACGGTCCCCACGGTGACCGGCCTGACCCAGCAGGAGGCGTTCGCCCGGATCGAGCAGGCCAACCTGGTGCCCAAGGAGGGCGACCCGGTCTTCAACAAGGATTGCCAGAAGGGCCAGGTGGTCGACCAGGCCCCGCCCGCCAACTCCGCGCTGGAGCCCAACCGCGAGGTCGTCGTCCGGGTCTGCGGCGGCGTGGAGATGAAGGCCATCCCGTCGGACCTCAAGGGCTCTACCTATGAGGGCGCGAAGAAGCGGCTGGAGGAAGCCGGCTTCAAGGTGGAGCGGAAGCTGAAGGACGACGCCGAGAAGGAGGGCATCGTCCTTGACGTGTCGCCCGAGGAGGGCAAGCAGGTCGCCGCGGAGAGCACGGTCGTCCTCACCGTCTCCAGGGGCAATGTCGGCAAGGTGCCCAACGTGGTCGGCTCCAGCGAGGACGACGCCAAGGAGGAGCTGGACGAGGCGGGCTACCGGATCGACGTCAAGCAGGGCCGCGAGGTGCCGCCGGACGAGGCCGGCCGGGTCACCTCGCAGACCCCGCAGGCCGGCAGCAACCTCGCCAGGGGCAAGACCGTGACGATTGTGGTCACCGTGCCGCAGGCCGAGCCGACGCCCACCGACTCGGGAAGCCCGACGCCCAGCACCACGCCGACAACCCCCGGTGACGGCGGCGGCGGGGGCTTCCCGCTGCCGACCACTCCGCCGATCCGGCTGCCCGAGCGCTGACCCGCCCGTGAGCGCGGGGGACACGGCCGGGCGGCGCCCTGCGGATGCCGCCGGTCAGGGTCCTACTGTTGCCGCCGGGCGGCGCTCTCGGGCTGCCGGCGACGACAACGATCGGCCGGCGACAGGCGCGGCGGAGCGGACGAGTCGGCGGCGGCGCCGCCTGATCCGCGCGGCGACCCTGGGCCTGGTGGCGCTGCTCCTGGCCAGCCTTCCCTGGCTCTGGACGACGACCGCCGCCCGCGGCCACCTGTACGGCGAGGCCGAGGCGCCGGCCGCCGACGTCGTGATCGTCCTGGGCACCGCCGTGGCGGCGGATGGCCGTCACCCGGGTGACCGGCTCACCGGCCGCTTGGAGACCGCCGCCGCGCTGGTGACCAGCGGGCGGGCCCGGGTCGTCCTCGTGTCGGGCGACGGGGGCGGCGCGTCCGGCGACGAGACGGCGGCGATGACGGCCCACCTGACCGAGCGGCTCGGCGTCGATGCGCGCCGAGTGGTGGCGGACCCGTTCGGCCTGGACACCTACGACACCTGCGCCCGGGCGCGCGACGTGTACGGCGTCGAGCGCGCCCTGATCGTGACCCAGTCCTACCACCTGTCCCGCGCGGTGACGCTGTGCCGGCACCTCGGCCTCGACGTCGAAGGGGTGGCCGCCCGCTGTTCCGGCTGCGGGACCGCCCTGCTCGTCGGCAAGGCCGTCCGGGACTACTTCGCCAGCGGCAAGGCGGCATGGGACGCGGTCCGGGGCAGGCCGCCCGCGGTCAGCTCGCCTGCGGACCCGGCGATCCAGGACGCCCTCAAGAGCTGACCGCGCGGCGGGCGGGCGCAGGACCCCCATGCCGGCCTCAGGCATTCCGTGACGAGTGCTGACGACGATCCGACCGCGAGGCCGTCAGGCGGTGGCGAAGGCGGCGCGGCGGCGCGCGTCGACCTCGGCGGCAAGCGCCGGGGCCCGCTCCAGCGCCTCAGGGTGACCGCAGGCGGCGAGCCAGTTCGCCAGCATCAGGTGACCGCCCTCGGTCAGCACCGACTCCGGGTGGAACTGGACGCCCTCGATCGGCAGCGTACGGTGCCGCATCGCCATCACCACCCCGGAACCCGTCCAGCCGGTGACCTCCAGCTCCTCGGGCAGCGTCTCGGGCAGCACGGCGAGCGAGTGGTAGCGGGTGGCGGTGAACGGGTCCGGCAGGCCGGCGAGGACCCCGACGTCGCGGTGGCGGACCTCGGAGGTCTTGCCGTGCAGCAGCTCGGGGGCGCGGGTCACAGTGGCGCCGAAGGCCTCGCCGATGGCCTGGTGGCCCAGGCAGACGCCGAAGATCGGCAGCTCGCCCGCGTACGCACGGACGACGTCGAGACAGATGCCGGCGCGGTCGGGGCTGCCGGGGCCGGGTGAGAGCAGTACGCCGGCCGCGCCGACCCTGCCCACCTCGGCGACCTCGATCTCGTCGTTGCGCCGGACCTCGCAGTCCACGCCGAGCTGGCCGAGGTACTGCACGAGGTTGAAGACGAACGAGTCGTAGTTGTCGATCACCAGGACACGCATCAGGGGCTCACTCGTCCGGGGAGGAAGGCGGGGTGTTGTTCTCGTCGGTGTCGTACGGCAGGTCGTGCTCGTCGCCGGGCGGGGCGTCCTCGCCCTCCCCGCCGCCCGGCACCGAGTCGCCGCCGGGGTCGCCGGAATTCTGGGTGACCTGCACGTCGTCGAAGGGCAGCAGGGGCTCGGCCCAGGGGAACACCACGTACCAGAGCAGGGCCACCATCGCGCTGGTGATCAGCAGGCTGCCGACGAGCTTGCCGGGCAGCCCGAAGGGGAGCTTGCGCCAGATCCAGCCGTACACCGTCAGGCCCCCAGTTCCGCCGGGCGCCCCGCCGACTTCGGCTGGCTGCGTGCCAGCTCGGCGTGGATGATCAGGCGTTGGTAGTTGTCGAACTTCGGGTTGCAGGTGGTCAGGGTGAGCATCGACTTGGTCGGCTTCTGCCCGGGCTTGCCCGGCACGGGCGCCACGACCTCGACCTGGGTGGGCTTCACGATGCGGCTCTGGGTCACCTTGTAGACGTGCCAGTCGGTCTTGCCCTCCACCACGATGGCGTCCCCGTCGTTCAGCTCGTCGAGCCGCCAGAAGGTGGCCCGGTTGCGGTGCCCGGCGACGGAGAAGTTGCCGACCTGGCCCGGCAGGGCGCTGGAGGGGTAGTGGCCCGGCGCGTACCGGATGTCCTTCTGGGTGACGCCCTCGACGACGACCCAGTTCTTGTCGAGCTTGGGGATGTAGAGCCCGGCGATGGGCTTGCCCTGCACGGGCGGCTTCGGCTTGGTCGACGCGCTGGCCGACGGCGCCACCGTCGGGTCGCCTTCGGGGCCCCACGCCTGCGCCAGTTGCTGGCTGAGGTCGTTCTGGTGGGCGTCGACGATCGCCGACTTGCCCCAGACCTCGTAGCCGGCGAAGAGCAGCACCACCAGGCCGAAGGTGATCAGCAGTTCGCCGCTGACCCGGATGCCGGTACGCAGCCGGGAGCCCAGCGACGGCCGGGTGAGCTCCGAGTAGACGCTCTTGTAGCCCTCGCCGGTCTGCTCCGGGCGGAGCTGGACCACCCGCTCGCCCCGGCGTGGCCGAGGCTGCTCGGCGGGACTGGCCGGGCCCTCCGGCTCGTCCGTCTTCGGGGGACGCGGTACCGCGCCCATCAGGGCGGTCGACTCGACGAGTGCGGCAGGGGCGGTCGGCGTACGCCCGGGGACGGCCGGGATCAGGGCGGTGGCCCCGGCATCGACGTCGCGGCCCGGGCCGGCCGGGGAGACCGGGCTCGACGGACCGTTGGCCGACGCGCCCACCTTGGGGATGAAGGCGGTCGGCGCGTCGGCGGGCGGCCGGCCTTCCCGGGCGGCGGCCCGATCGACCGGCGGACGGACCGAGTGCCCGCCGGCGGGACCGGTGATCCCGGTCGCGCCCGGCAGCCGGAGATCGTCGGACGACGACGCGGGATGCGGTGGGGCGGCCGGCCGGACCGGGCCGGCGCCGGGCCACGGCGGCGACCCACCGGCACCGGGCCGGGCGGCCGGGCCGGAGTCGGCCGGGCCGGGGCGGCGGAGGTCGGCGGGGTCCGGCCGGTCGAAGCCCGCAGGGCCGGCCCGGCGGGAGTCACCGGCTCCACGCCGGTCGAAGTCGGCGGAGCCAGGACGGTCGAGGTCGGCGGGGCGGCCGAAGCCGGGGGGCGCCGGGCGGTCGGAGTCGGCGGGCCGGGAACGGCGGGAGTCGGCGGGTCCGGGACGGTCGAAGTCGGCGGGGCGGTCGAAGCCCGAGGGCGCCGGGCGGTCGAGGTCGCCGGACCCACGCCGGTCGAAGTCGGACCCCTGCCGGTCGAAGTCGGACCCCTGCCGGTCGAAGCCGGCGGGCCTCGGGCGGCCGAAATCCGCGGGCGCCTCGCGGCCGAAGTCTGCCGGACCGGGCTGGCCGGCGTCGGCAGGGCCGCGCCGCTCGGGGTCGGCGGAGCCGGGGCGGCCGAAGTTGGCGGGCCAGGGACGGCCGAAGTCTGCCGGACCGGGGCGGCCGGGCTCGGTGGGCCGGGTCGGGCCGCCGGCGGAGCGGGCCTGGTCGGCGCGCGGCGGGAAATGGCCGGGGTTCGCAGGACGGCCGGGTTCCGGCGTCGGGCGGGCGGGGTCGGGCGCGGCGCGCGACCATCCGGCGGAAGGGCCGGCGGGCGTGCGACCGTCGCCGGCCGGATCGGGCCCGTGGGGCGGACGGGGAGCCGGGGAGCGGGGCGGGAGCGTGGGCTCCGGCCAGGCGCCGGCGGGGCGGGCCGGGGCGGGCCCGGGTCGGTCGACCTTGGGCAGGAAGGCGGTCGGCCCGTCGTCCTCGTCGCGGTGACGGCCGTCGCGGTCCTCGGGCCGGTCGTCCGGCACGCGGCTCACCGGGGCACCGTCGCCGAGCGCAGCGTGGTCGAGTCCTCGAACGCCGGCACGGTCACCGTGGAGACGGTCTCCTTGTAACCGAGCTTGTAGTCGTCGACCAGGTCCCTGAACAACCGGACTCCCTGTGAGTCGGCGAGGGCCTGCCGCAGGGCAGCGGGATCGCCGATTGCTACGATCTTGAATGGTGGGGAGTACACCCGGCCGTGCAGCAGCAGGGTGTTACCCACGCAGCGTACCGCGCTGGTCGACAGCACGCGGACGTTCATGATGGACATGGCCTCCGCGCCACCCGCCCAGAGGGCGTTCACCACCGCCTGTACGTCCCCCTGGTGGACGACCAGGTCGTCGTTGGTGGCCCCGGCGGGCAGCGTGCCGTCGTTGCGTCGGGGCGCGTCGTCGAGCTCCACCGTCACCCCGGGCCCCGAGAGCGCGGTGAAGCCGGCGTCGTCGCGGCTGGCGGCGGCCCGGTCCTGCTGCTCCCTGATCGGGCCGTCGGAGCTGGCCAGGGCGCTCGTGCGGCCTTCGACCTCGTCGCGCAGGTCTGCCGCCCGCCGCTCGCTGGCCGCCACCTCCGCGCGCCGGTCCTCGATCAACTGGTTGAGCTGGGGTCGGCGGTCCTCCCGCAGGGCGGTGCCGCCGGCGGTGGTGGCCGTGGTGGTGAAGAGCAGCCCGGCCGCGGCGGCGATCAGCGGCACCCCGATCGACCAGCCTGGTCGTCGCTGCCGTGGGCGCCGAGGCAGCAGCCCGGCGACCGCCCGCCGGAGCACCTTCTGCCAGGAGGCCGCGCCGGATGTGTACTCCACGGAGCGTTCCTTCCCCGTCGTCTGGTTCAGCCCGCGCAGGCGCGAGCCGCCGCGGCGACCCGAACAGTCCCGCCTTTTTCGGTCACTCCGTGCACTGGGCTCGCCCCATTCGTGGATTGGACGGGCCTTCGGGACTACGCTAGCTGTCGAACATTATTGGCCATGGACCGTCGCCCCCGCGCCCGGTTGTCAGGCCGGACGAGGTCGTAACCCCTCTGGAGAGCGTCGTGCCCAAGTCTCAGGTCCGCAAGAAGAAGGTGTACACCCCGCCGACGGACGTCCGTCCGACGGCGACGGCGGCGACGCGCAAGCCTAGCCCGGTGTGGCTTCCGGTCTCGGCGGTCGCCCTCATCGTTTTCGGCATCGGCTGGCTGGTGGTCTACTACCTCTCCGAGCAGGAGTACCCGGTCATGGCGTGGGGTTACTGGAACCTCGCGGTGGGCTTCGGCGCCATGGTCGCCTCACTCATCCTGCTCTCCCGCTGGCGCTGAGCGTCCTGCTCTCCCGCCGGCGCTGAGCGCCGCGCCCCGCCGTCGGCCCGGCGGCGGGGTGTCCAGGCGCCATCAGTTTGCCGTCGACGTCGTTCGGTCTGTGGGCCGGTGGCGTGGCAATCCATGTCACTCGGGGAGCCCCTACCCGGCGGTCGCGGTGCGTTCGCCCTAAGGTGTGCGCAGGGCGGCGCGGCCCGGTGCGAGATGACTCACGTTACTCCTGGGTAACCTTGCGCGTAGGCTGCACTGCATGACCGAGCGGAGCGAGGTCATCGACCGGTCCGGTCGAGGGTGCGGCGGCTGCGGCTCGCCGATCGTGCCCTGACCCGGGCCCCGGTCGCCGAGCCCGCTCGACAGGCAGCAGACCGGGGAGGCCAACTCGATGGGCAGCGTCCAGATCGTCACCACGATCCTCGCGTTCGCCATCACCGCCGTGGCGGTGTGGCTTGCGGTACGCGCGGTCATGAAGATGGTGGCCGTCATCCGGCTGGGTCAGCCGGACCCGACCCGTTTCGGCGACAAGGGCACCCGCGCGAAGACGATGCTGGCCGAGACCGCCGGCCACACCCGCATGCTCCGCTGGAGCGTGGTGGGTGCGGCGCACTGGTTCGTGATGGTCGGCTTCATCGTGCTGTCGCTGCTGGTGCTGGAGGCGTACTTCGAGGTCGTCTCCCCGACCGGCGGGCTGCCCCTGGTCGGCAACTGGGCGATCTACGGGCTGGTCACCGAGTGGCTCGCGATCCTGGGCCTCGTCAGCATCCTGGTGCTGATCGCGATCCGGCTCCGCAACCGGCCCACCCGGCCGGGCGGGAAGTCCCGGTTCACCGGCTCGACCATGTGGCAGGGCTACTTCGTCGAGGGCATCATCCTCGCCGTACTGGTCATGGGCTTCGTCATCCGAGGCTTCAAGGTCGCCACCGACCACTTCGAGTACCCGGTCTGGGCCGCCCCGCTCAGCCACGCCGTCGGCGCGGTGCTGCCGAACTGGGAGGCCGGCGTCAGCATCGCCGCGCTCGTCAAGATCGTCATCTCGATGACCTGGCTCATCGTGATCGCGCTGAACGTCACCATGGGCGTCGCCTGGCACCGCTTCCTGGCCTTCTTCAACATCTTCTTCAAGCGTGACCCGGGCGCCAACGTCTCCGGCCTCGGCGCCCTGCGCCCGATGACGAGCCAGGGCAAGCCGCTGGACTTCGAGGAGGCCGACCCCGAGTCCGACCAGTTCGGCGTCGCCCAGGTCGAGCAGTTCACCTGGAAGGGCCTGCTGGACTTCAGCACCTGCACCGAGTGTGGCCGCTGCCAGTCACAGTGCCCGGCCTGGAACACCGGCAAGCCGTTGTCGCCGAAGCTGCTGGTGCTCAGCCTGCGCGACCACGCGTACGCGAAGGCGCCGTACCTGCTGGCCGGCGGCGGCAAGGACCTGACCGGCGAGGAGAAGGCCACCGCCGCCCAGCTCGCCCACATGGACGTGCTGGCGCTGGCCGAGGCCGAGAAGCCGCTGATCGGCACCGCCGAGGAAGGCGGCATCATCGACCCGGACGTGCTCTGGTCCTGCACCACCTGCGGTGCCTGCGTCGAGCAGTGCCCGGTCGACATCGAGCACGTCGACCACATCGTCGACATGCGCCGCTACCAGGTGCTCATCGAGTCCAGCTTCCCGTCGGAGGCCGGCGTGATGCTGCGCAACCTGGAGAACAAGGGCAACCCGTGGGGCGCCCCGCAGAACACCCGCGAGGACTGGACCAAGGGCCTGGACTTCGAGGTGCCGCGGGTCGGCGAGGTCGACGACTTCGAGTACCTCTTCTGGGTCGGCTGCGCCGGCGCCTTCGAGGACCGGGCCAAGAAGACCACCCGGGCGGTCGCCACGCTGCTCAACGAGGCCGGCGTGAAGTTCGCGATCCTCGGCGAGGGCGAGACCTGCTCCGGCGACCCGGCCCGCCGCATCGGCAACGAGTTCGTCTTCCAGATGCTCGCCCAGCAGAACGTCGAGACCCTCAACGAGGCGTTCGAGGGCCGGGAGAAGAGCAAGCGGAAGATCGTCGCCACCTGCCCGCACTGCTTCAACACCCTCGGCAACGAGTACGGCCAGCTCGGCGGCGAGTTCGAGGTGGTCCACCACACCCAGCTCCTGGCGCACCTGGTCGCCACCGGCAAGCTCACCCCGGTGCAGCCGGTCGACGGCGGCGTCACCTACCACGACCCCTGCTACCTGGGCCGGCACAACCGGGTCTTCGCCCCGCCGCGCGAGGTGCTGGGGTCCGCCATCTCCGGCGGAGCCGGTGCTGGTCAGGATGGTGCAGCCGTCGAATCCGGCGCAGGCCGCGCCAGCGGCCTCATCGAGATGCCCCGCAACAGCGAGCGCTCCTTCTGCTGCGGCGCCGGCGGCGCCCGGATGTGGATGGAGGAGAAGATCGGCAAGCGGATCAACGTGGACCGGGTCGAGGAGGCCATGTCCACCGGGGCGAAGACGGTCGCCGTCGGCTGCCCGTTCTGCTCGACGATGCTCAACGACGGGGTGAACGGCAAGGGCGCCGGGGAGCAGGTCGAGGTCGTCGACGTGGCCAGCGTGCTGCTCCGGTCGGTCAAGCCCGAGCAGGCGCCGGGCGGCACCGACACCGAGCGGTTGCCGGTCGCCGGCTGACGCGTACCCCCTGCGACGCCCGACGGCGGCGGCACCTTCCGGTGCCGCCGCCGTCGTCGTTCAGGAGTTCGTGGTGGTCACGATGACGGCCGTGGCCGCCGTGGTGGTGGCGATCAGCACGGCGGCCTGGGTCTCCTCGATGGCCTTCCGCGTGGCGGCGGACGCCCAGTCGCCGGCCGCGATCTCGGTCAGTCGCCGCTTGACCTGCTCCTTCGGCAGCTCCGCGAAGAGCTTGCGGTCCAGGCCGACGGCCCGGGCGAGGCCGATGAGCGCGGCCGTCCGCCCGTCCACCGGCCCGTCCGCGGCCACGGCGGCGACCATCCGCTGCCGTGCCTGCGTCTCCATCGCCGGCTCCGCGCCGCTGGCGGACGGGTAGCGGGTACGCGGGAAGACCCACAGCACCTTGTCCGAGTCGCGACGGAGCACGCCGGCGGTGACCAGCCCGTCCAGCACCTGCTCGGGCAGGTCCTTGGCGAGCCGGCTGATCCAGTCGCTCGGCTTGCGCCGCTTCGGATCGGTGGCGATCCGGGTCAGCGCGTCGTCGAGCTGCCGCTGCCCGACGGGGGTCGGGTCGGTCACCACCAGCCGGTCGTCCGCGATCTCGACCCGACCGGCGAGCGTCAGCTCCAGCAGCAGGGCACCGGCCAGGCCGTAGTCGAGCGTGGGCCGGCCGAGCCGGTTGACGCCCGCGTCGTCGTAGCCGAGCAGGACGAGTTCGTGAGCGAGCGTGAGTGGGGCCATGCCCCGACGGTAGCCGGGGCCGGCGAGCGGGGCAGATCTTCCGCCCCTGACCGGCGGTGGCACATGTGCTGGTCAGCGACGGCCGCCGCCCTCTCGGGGTGGTCACGCTCGACGACGTACTGACCGCGATCGTTGGCAGGCGGGCCGACACCCTTGGTACGCAAGCGGTTGCGCAGGCGTGAAGTGGCGCTCGGCCGCCTTGATTCCGCTGCCGGCCTTCCCTAATGTTGGGCACCGGCCGCTGTGGGTCGTCTGTCTCGCCCCTCTTCCCTCGCGCGAGGCGCCAAGCGGCCGGGTTGCAAAAGGAGTCGGTGCCGGTGGCAACCATGCCCCCTCATCGTCACGCACCGGGACGGTCTGCTCGTCCGGGTGGCCTGCGTAGGGTCGCCCACCGTCTGCTCACCCTGGTCGCCGCGGCGGCGGTCGGCGCCGGCATGCTGGCCGCGCCCGCCCACGCCGAGCCCTCGGTCGACGAGATCGAGGCCGCGATCGACAAGAAGTGGGAGCAGCTCGAGCCCACCATCGAGCAGTACAACAAGGTGCGGGCGCAACTGAAGGTCAACCGCAAGAAGTCGGAGGACCTCCAGAAGAAGATCCAGCCGTTGGCGCTGGAGAGCGAGCTGGCGATGGACCGGGTCGGCGACCTCGCCTCCCGCTACTACATCTCCGGCCCGTCGCACGAGATCGGCGCGCTGCTGGTCAGCGCCAAGCCCGACACGCTGACCGAGCAGCTGACCCTGCTGGACCGGCTGGCCGCGCAGGAGCGCAGGCAGCTCGAGGGCGTGACCAAGGTCCGCGAGAAGTACGACGCGGAGAAGCAGAAGCTCGACACGCTCATCACCACCCAGACGAAGCAGCAGAACGACCTGGCGGCGAAGAAGAAGCAGATCGACACCGACATCAAGAAGCTCGAGGCGTCGCTGCCGGTGACGACCGTCAAGACGGAGAAGTGCCCGACCATCAACGGCGTGGTCAGCGACGCGGCCCGGACCGCGATCCGGACCGCCTGCGCGCAGGTCGGCGACCCGTACGTCTGGGGTGCCACCGGCCCGAACTCGTTCGACTGCTCCGGCCTGACCCAGTACGCCTACAAGGCGGCGGGTATCCACCTGACGCACTTCACGGGCGCGCAGTGGAACGAGGGCAAGGCCATCCCGCGCTCCGAGGCACGCCCCGGCGACCTGGTCTTCTTCAAGGCGGACCTGAGCCACGTCGGCCTCTACCTCGGCAACGACAAGATGGTGCACGCGCCCCGGGCCGGCAAGCCGGTCAACGTCTCCAGCATCAACACCATGCCGGTGGCCGGGTTCCGCAGGCCCGGCTGATCCGCACGGCGCTACGAGAGGGCCCCCGGTCGATCCCGACCGGGGGCCCTCGTCGTGCGGGTGGGATCAGCGGGGCGCGCCCAGCGGGGACGGCACCAGGTTCACGTCGTCCAGGTTGACGTACATGATCCGGTGACCGAACTGGACCTGCACGTACCTGTTGTCGCCCCGGACGACCGTCCGGTCGTGGGGGGCGGAGCCGTCGAACGTGGTGGCCCGGTAGTACTCGCCGGGGAGCAGGTTGCCGACGGCGTACCGCTGGCCGGCCGAGAGGGTGTACTGCAGCGGCGAGATCGTCTGGTACGGGACGCCCTCCGGGTACGCGGCCTGCTCCGGGTAGGCCCGGCCGTACACCGGGATGGTGGCCTTACCGGCCTTCGGGGTCACCACGAGCCCGACGGACCATTTCGCCGTCGGCTTGGCGGCGGGGTTGTGGAACCACCCCTTCTGGCCGAGGTACCAGATCGCGGTCCAGTCGCCCTGCACCTCGGCCAGCGCGTACGTCTGTCCGGCCGAGACCCGGGCGCCGTGGTCGGAGACGTACGTGGTGTTCGGGGTGCCGTCGGGTCGCAGCGCGATGTCGTTGAGCAGCGGCGCGTCGTGGCTCGGCGCGTTGTGCAGGAACAGCGCCGAGGAGCCGCGCAGCGGGCAGGGGGCGGTCGCCGGGGGCGGGTTCGGCACGCCCGGGGGCTGCCGGTTGCAGCCGGTGAAGGGCGGCTGGTTGGTGGCGAAGTCCGGGTCGATGGTGACCAGCCCGGTGCGGTGCGTGCCGGTCGAGAAGAACGGCGCCTTGAGCAGGTCGAAATAGTGCGACCAGTTCCAGTACGGTCCCGGGTCCCAGTGCATGCCGCGCACGTTCGCGGCGACGGTGCCGGGGACGTTGTCGTGACCGATGATGTGGTTGCGGTCCAGCGGGATGTTGTACGCCCGCGCCAGGTGGCGGACCAGCTTGGCCGAGGTGCGGTACATCGCCTCGGTGTACCAGGTGCCGTGCCCGGCGAAGCCCTCGTGCTCCAGGCCGATGGACTTGGAGTTCACGTACCAGTTGCCGGCGTGCCAGCCGACGTTCTTGGTCTTGATGTGCTGGGCGATGTGCCCGTCCACCGAGCGCAGGGTGTAGTGCCAGCCCACCCGCTTCGGGTCCTTGACCAGGTTGACGCTGGGACCGAAGTAGCCCTCGGTGTCGTGGATGACGATGTACTCGATCTTCTGCTGCGCGGGCCGGTTCCCCAGGTCGTGGTTGCCGTAGTCGCCCACCGTGGGGCCGTACTGCTGGTAGGGGGCCGGGATCCACTCGCAGGAGATGTCGCTCGGGCACTCAAGGCCGTCCGGCCGGGTGAGCTTGCGCAGGCGCAGCCGGTCCAGCCAGGAGCGGTCGGGCTGGATCGCGCGGCCGGCCAGCGTGACCCGCTGCCCGTCGTCGGTCACCCGGCTGTCGCCCGTGGCGATGGTGGCGTACACCTCGTTGGCGAAGGCCGCCGCGGCGTCGGCGCTGTCCGCGCCGGAGTACCGGGCCACCGCGCCGTACCAGGCCGCCGGGTCGGTGTCGGCGCCGACCGGGGCGCCGATCTCCTTCTGGTACGCGGCCAGCAGCGCCGCGCCGCCCCGGATGTTCGCCGTGACGTCCGTCCGCAGCGACTCCTCGCTGGCGCCGGTCAGGTCGGCGGCGGCGTCGACGGTCCGCAGTGCGGCCTCGGCGGGCGGCGGAGCGGCCGGCGGCTCGTGGGCCTCGGCCAGGGACGGGCGGGAGTCGTCGCCGCGCGGGTCCTCGGTGCCCTCGTCGTGGTGCGTGCCGCCGGACAGGGCGGCGACGTGTTCGGCGTCGGTGAGGTGCATCGGTCCGTAGCCGCCGCTGGTGCTGGGCGTGCCGGCGTTGGTGTCCCAGCGGGACTGCAGGTAGGAGACCCCGAGCAGGACGCTCTCCGGCACGCCGTACTCGGCCGCCGCGGCCGCGTACTGCTGCTGCCGGTCGTCCACCGGCGCTGCTGCGGCGGCGGATCCGGCGGCGGTGAGCGGCGTCGCGGCCATGGCGGCGGCCATGGCGGCGGCCAGCAGGACGCGTCTGCTCCTCGATGTCGCTGACAGGTGCATCAGACCCCCAGTTCGGACGGGCAAAGGTGGGGTCACCTTCGCCCCGTCCGCCGCCTCCGGTCAATACCTTTCCGTCAGACACTTCATGAGGAAGGAAATCTTCGTCGCCCGGGTTGCGGATTCGTCCGGCGCGGGTGGGCACGGAGTGTCACCGTCCGCAGGGTTGCGGATCGATAACGGTCGTCTCTACTCTGGTCATTCGTCGGCCGGTGACAATCCGTCCAACCAGGGCGGTGACGGTCCGACACCGCCGAGTCGCTCCCGAGCGAGCCGGGGACCCAGGTTCCCCGGGGTGAATCCGCGATCCTGCGGTAGGGCGCCCCTTCCCGCCCGAACCCGTCAGCTAACCCGGTAGGCGGTCCGGAAGAAGGAGTACGAAGCCCGGTGGCACACCATGCCCCGCGGCCACCGTCGACCCGGTCGGCCCTCGCCGACCCGGTGACGGCTGCGCCGCGCCCACGCTGGTACCGCTGCACCACCGCCCTCGCCGCCCTGGCCGCGTTCGCCGTCGTCCTGACCGGCGGCGCCACGGCGGCCCACGCCGAACCGACGGTCGCCGAGATCGAACGGCAGATCGACGAGGACTGGAACAAGCTCGAACCGGTCATCGAACGGCACAACGCCACCCGACAGGACCTGGCCGCCAGGCGGAAGCAGGCCGACGCGCTCGCCGCGCAGATCGGGCCGCTGGAGAAGCAGGTCGACCAGGCGATGGAGAAGGTGGGCGCGCTGGCCGCCCGCGCCTACAAGGGCGAGAACGTCTCCGCCGTCAACGCCCTGCTGGGCAGCCGCTCACCGAGCGAGATGGTCGGGCAACTCGAACTGCTCGACCGGTTCGCCCAGCACCAGCAGCAGGACGTGCGGCAGGTCGCCGAGCTGCGCGACCGGCTGGCCGCCCGGAAGGCGCCGCTGGACGAGATGGTCGTCCAGCTCAGCCGCACCGAGGCCCAGCTCGCGGCGAAGAAGAAGCAGATCAACGCCGAGATCGACCGGTTGCAGAAGCTGCGGCTGCGGATCTACGGCAACGGCGGTGGCGGGCCGCTGCGCCCCGCGCCCTGCCCCGCCAGCTATCCCGGCGGCGCGGCCGGCACCGCCGTGAAGTTCGCCTGCGCGCAGATCGGCAAGCCCTACGTCTGGGGCGCCGAGGGTCCGAACTCGTACGACTGCTCCGGCCTGATGCTCGCCGCCTGGGCCAAGGCCGGGGTCTCGCTGCCGCACAACGCCGCGCAGCAGCGCCGGGCCACCGCGACCGTCAGCCGGGGGGAGTTGCGCCCGGGTGACCTCGTCTTCTACTACAGCGACCTGCACCACGTCGGCATGTACGTCGGCGGGGGCTGGGTGGTGCACGCCTCCCGCGCCGGGGTGCCGATCAAGATGAAGAAGGTCGACGACGGCCCGATCCACAGCTACGGCCGACCCGGCTGAGGCACGCGGGGGGCCCTGCCCGGCGGGGGCCCTCCGCAGGCCCGCTAGGTCCGGGTCAGCGGGTCGGCCACGTGCGCCAGTGCTGCCAGGAACGGCTCGGGGTCGGCCCGCGCTGCCCCTGGTAGCGCGAGCCGTAGACGGCCGAGCCGTACGGGTGCTGCGCCGGCGACGAGAGCCGGAAGATGCAGAGCTGCCCGATCTTCATGCCCGGCCAGAGGGTGATCGGCAGGTTGGCCACGTTGGACAGTTCGAGGGTCACGTGACCGGAGAAGCCCGGGTCGATGAAGCCCGCCGTGGAGTGGGTGAGCAGGCCGAGCCGGCCCAGGGAGCTCTTCCCTTCGAGGCGGCCGGCGAGCTGGTCGCCGAGCGTGATCACCTCCAGCGTCGAGGCGAGCACGAACTCGCCCGGATGCAGCACGTACGGCTCGCCCTCCGGCACCTCGACCATCGACGTCAGGTCGTCCTGCTGCTGCGCGGGGTCGATGTGGGTGTAGAGGTGGTTGTTGAAGACCCGAAAGAGCTTGTCCAGGCGTACGTCGATGCTGGACGGTTGCACCAGCGCGGGCTCGAACGGCTCCAGCGCGAGCGTGCCCGCCTCGATCTCGGAGGCCAGGTCGCGGTCGGAGAGCAGCATCCGCACACCTTAGCGAGCGACACGGGTGACCTGCGTGTCGGAGTGCGTGTTCGAACGTTTGTTCGATAGAATGCCCGCATGGCTTCCTGGTCCGAATTCGCCGCCGACGAGCCCCGCCTCGCCGACGGGATCCGCCTTCTCATGCAGCAGTACGGGCCGGGCTTCGGCTACCTGGCCACCGTCCGCGCCGACGGCGGTCCCCGGGTGCACCCGGTCTCCCCGGTGATCACCGACGAGGGGCTCTTCTGCTTCGTCGTCGACTCGCCCAAGCGGCGCGACCTGGAGCGCGACGGCCGCTACGCGCTGCACTCCTTCCCGCCGGAGGAGAGCGACGACGAAGCCTACGTCGCCGGCCACGCCCAACCGGTGACCGATCCGGCCCGGGTCGCCCGGCTGGCCCACAGCCACCGGGCCGCGCCGCAGGTCGACTGGCGGGTCTTCGAGTTCACCGTCGACGTGGCGATGCTGGCCCGCCGCGAGTCCGGCGTCGCGGGCGGCGCCGGCGAGGGACACGGCCGGCCCGCCGTCCAGGTGTGGCTCGACCCCCACGCGGCAGCCACCGGCACCGCGCTCATGCCCGAGACCAGGTCGGGGTGCGCCGGCGACCACGCCGCCCGCCCCGCCGCCTGAGACGCGGTGCGGCGCCCCGGGCCGTCCCCCTCCGGGGCGCCGCACCGTGACCACCGCCGCGCCCCCGTGTGCCCGGCCGCACAGACACCGGTGCCGGCCCCGTCGAGCGAGGCCGGCACCGGTGCGGTCGTACGGCGGAACTACGCCGCGCGGTAGGCGTTCCAGGCGGTCAGCATGCGGCTGGCCTGCCCGGCGGTGAACTGGTACATGCAGGAGTCGTAGCTGTAGTCCATGAAGTTGGTGATCGGGTCGACGCCGGGCGCGGTGCAGGTGTCGCGCCCGGTCGGGCAGCCGGAGGCCGGCGACGCCTCGGCGGCGGTGTCGCTGACGCTGTCGCCCGAGCCGGAGCAGCCGCCCTGGAAGGTGTGGTAGAGGTTCAGCCAGTGGCCGACCTCGTGGGTGCCCGTGTCGCCCTGGTTGTAGTTGGTGGCGGTGCCGCCCGGCAGCGACTCGCTCAGCACGACGACGCCGTCCATGCTGCTGAGCTTCCGGGTCGGGAAGGTCGCCCAGCCGAGCAGGCTGTCGCTCAGCTCGCCCAGGTAGATGTTGAGGGTGTTCTTGCCGCCCGTGCGCAGCGAGGTCTTCATCGACCGCTCCGCCGAGGAACCCTGCACGATCGGGTACCACGACGGGTTCGTCACCCGGTTGATCTTCTGGAGCTGGAAGCTGAACGCGGTGGACGCGCCGCCGGTCGCCCCGCTGAACGACTGGTTCAGCACGCTGATCTGCGAGTTGATCAGCGAGTCGGGGATGTTGCCGCCGGCCCGGGTGCTGTTCTCCTGGATCACGTGCACCACCACGGGAATGGTGACGGTGGCGGCCATCGTGGAGGCGCCGGCGCCGGCGCGGAACCGCGCCCGCTCGCGCAGGGCGGCGGCCAGGTCGGCCTCGCGCTCGCGGGTCTCCGCGAGGGTCAGCTCGTTCGGCTCGTGCTCGGCGCCGCCGCCGGGCTTGACGCGGGCGTCCGAGTGGACGTCGGCCGGCTCGACGCAGACCTCGGTCGGGGCGGCGGAGAAGGCCGAAGCGGCCGGCACGACGCCCACGGCGGCGGTGCTGAGCAGCAGCGCGAGGGTCGTCGACGCGACACCGGCCGTACGCCGGGTCAGCAGGTTGGGACGGAGTCCCATGGGCCCACCTCTTTCTGGCGGCGCGACAGGGGGTGTGTCACGCCGTGGCTGGAACGTTGGGCAGACGTTACAACCGATCGAGGTATTTGAAAACGCCCATATGTTGCCGCGGTGGAACTTTTTCCTGGCGGTACGCGTTTCATGATCGACGTGCGGCGATGGCGAACGCGGCTCGCGGTCCCGGTTCGGACCAGAACGGTGGCGCGGCGCGGCGGTGGCGCGGCGATCTTGGTGAGTTCGGGCCCCTATGGGGGCCGTTTGCTGCCAAGATCGGGGCGCGGGTGGTGTCGGAGGGGTGCCTGGGTGCACCGGCGTGACGACTCAGGTACAGTGGTGCCGCCTGCGGGTGTAGTTCAATGGCAGAACATCAGCTTCCCAAGCTGACAGTGCGGGTTCGATTCCCGTCACCCGCTCCACGCGAGAGGCCCTGGTCAGGACGCGAGCCCCGACCAGGGCCTTCGGCGTTCCGAAGCCAACGATCATGTCGTGTGCCATCAGCCCTGGTCATCCCCAGCTGCCGGCGACCTCCGGTCGGTCATCGGGCGGCCCAGGGCGACGAGGAGATCCGCTAGCTCCCACCGCGAGCGTCCTCGATACTCACGGGCGTGATCGACAAAGACCCTCAGGCCCCATGGCTGCCTCGCGTTCCTCACCCGGCTGACAGCGCGACGCTGCCTATCTACATGGTCATTTTCTTCTTCCTGGGTCTCGCCGGATTCGCCGCACACGGGCTGTCTGACGGCAGGGAAGCACTCGTCATTGCGAGCATCGTCTCGGGGGTGTTCTTCACGTGCTTCCTGATCCTGTTCGCCATCTACTGGACCGGATACCTGCTGAAGGGACACGCCCGCTGGCAAGCCGAGCGGCAGGCTGAGTCCGATGGGCCACCCACGGACCAGTAGCCAGAGGGCTGAGCGGTCACGGGCGGGCACGGGACGCAACCAGACCGGCCACCGGCCGCAGGCTTCTTGCGCACCACGGCCGGTGGAGCCGCCCCTTCGTGCCGACGGCACGGTCACCGCTTGCCGCCGGCCGGAAAGGCGGAGGCCCGCCGGGTGCGACGGTGCTGCCACAGCGCTCCGGCGAGAAACAGGGCTCCCAGCCACAGATCCGGCCAGACGCTCCCTTCCGGCGCGAACACGCGGGCGTCCTTTGCCCAGTTCGACTCCTGGAGGTGAACCACCGTCCGTGGCGGGCCGTGGCCACTACCGGCGCGTGGGCCAAGCTGCCCAAGCCGCAGCGACGGCACAGAGCATCAGGCATGCGAACAGGCAACTCAGCGCGCCGCAGAGCACCGCGCCGAGGGCTCCCAGACCCTCCACGGGCGTGATCGTATGCGCTGAGCCAGCCGTGCCCGGCGCCAGCGGACGACCACGACGCCGGACTCATGAAGGCCTTCCGGGGGTGGCCCGCGCCAGCCCGGCCGCTTCACGTGGAGAAACCACCCACGTCCAGCAACCAGACCGGGCGCCCGACGGGCAGGTCCGGCCTCTGCTCCGTCGCCGCCCGATCCGGCCACGGTCGGGGCAGTGGAGGAACGGCAGGCAGGTGGAACGGCGGCCGGGAGCCGAGTGCGCCCGTTTTGCCCCGTGGGACAGCGCAGCCGGAACCGGCTTGGCTATGTTGCTCATCCAGCGCGCGTCCACTACGACGCGTGATGAAACACGGGGGAAGATACGTCTCAGCATGTCCATCACTCTGTCCACCGGACGCCGCATCGCCGCGGTCGCGGTCGGCCTGGCCGTCGCCCTGATCGGCACCACGGCCCCGGCCGCAGCCGCGCCGCACAAGTCCAGCACCGGCACGCTGTCCATCACGGCGGGGCAGTTGGTCCTGGAGCCGACCGACCAGGGCTACGTCGGCACCCTCAACGCCACGGTCACCAACAACAGCCCGACCGCCAGCTTCTACAGCTTGTCCTTTCTCGAACCGGCCGGAGCCGCGGATGGTCGCGTCTATCCCGAGGACGCCTGCGTGTGGCTGGGTACGGTCGGCATCCGCACCATGCAGAACTGCGGCAACGGGAGCGGCGAACTGGCACCCGGCGCCAGTCGGGCGCACAGCGTCCGGTTCCACGTCCGGACGACCCCGCGCGACTACCCGATGGTCGTCGGCGACAGCTGGATCGGCGTGGTGGGGAACGGCGATCAGGACCCGGTCGAGCGGGCCTCGTTCACGACCCTCTTCCGCTCCACGAAGGGCAAGATCACCAATCCGCGTCCGTACGTGCAGGCGACCCAGACCGACGTCTCGTTGAGCGCGAACGCGGTCAGGCTCGACCGGCTGTCCGACGGGAGCCTCCTGGGCCGCATGCCGCTGACCGTCCGGTACGGCAACGACGCGCCCTCGTTCGGGCTGAACGTCATCGCCGACCTGCCGGCCGGCGTGGTGGTGGACCACATCGAGCCGCAGGACATGCCGAGTTCCTGGGACTGGTTCACCGTGCCGGGCGGCCGGTTCGTGCCGGGCGAGGCGCGCACGTTCGACGTCATCCTCACCGCGCCGGCCGGCACGCCGGCGGGTGAACTGGGCACGGGCTCGTACACGTTCCACTCGGACTTCATCACCAGCCTGACCGACGTGAACCCGGCGGACGACACCACCTCGTTCACCATCACGGCCAGCTGAAGACGGTGCCGTGCGAGGGCCCGGAACCATGCGGATCCGGGCCCTTCGGCGTCCCGGTGGGCGTTGCCGCAGGCGAGCGCGCACCGGTCGGCGGTCGAAAGCGGCCGGCTCCCGTACCGCTGAGGCCAGGCAACCGGCTCCCCGGGTCGCGACCGATGGGCGGTCCAAGCCGCACACGCGGGTCCGATTTCCGTCTCCCCTCCACATCGAGGGCTCTGACCAGGACGGGAGCGCCGACCGTCGGGTTCGGTGCCCCTCGGGCACGGGCCCACTGTCGTACCGTGTGCCGGTGAACAGCCAGGATCGCAGTACGTACCTGGCCGCCGCCGCGGCCAATTTGACCTTCAATTCGCCGCTCGGCGAGGAGCGGGTAGCGGACCTGGTCCGGCGACTGGCCCCCACCGGGGCGGGTTGGCGAGCCCTGGACCTGGGCTGTGGCAACGGCGAGCTGCTCCTGCGGCTGTGCGCGGCCCACGGCATCGCCGGCGACGGCGTGGAGCGCGACGCCGAGCAGGCCCGGCTGCGGGCGACGGAGCGGGGAGCCTCCGACCAGGTCACGTTCCACAGCGCTGACGCGGCCACCTGGGACCGGCCCGCCCACCTCGTCGTCAATGTCGGGGCCGGCCACATCTGGGGCGACGCCGCGCGAGCCCTCGCCGCGCTGCACCGGCTCACCCTGCCCGGCGGCAGACTGCTGTTCGCCGACGGTCTCTACCAGGCCAGCCCCGGCGAGCAGGTCCGCGAGACCTTCGGCGACATGCCCGACCTGGCCGGCCTGGCCCAGCTCGCCGTGGACGCGGGGTTCCGACCGCTGCACGTCGCCGTGTCCACCCTCGCCGAGTGGGACGACTTCGAGTCCGACTGGCGTGCGGGCATCGAACGCCTCGGCACGCCGGAGGCGCGCGCGTTCGCCGACGAGCGGCGCGTCGAATACCTCACCGGCTACCGCGACGTCGTCGGCTTCGGATGGCTGATCCTGACGCCGGCCTGAGCACCAGACCGCTCCGCGACGTCGATGGTCCCGGGTGCGGACCGGGGTCCGGGCTGGAGCCGCACCGGCCAGCCCCGACACCGAAGCCGGGGCAGCCGGTGGACCACCTCGGACGGTCCGGCGAAGTCCACGGTCCGGAGGGGCCGCCGGCTCAGGGTCTCCGCTCGTCGCCGGGTGCCGGGCGCGCGGCGAGGCGGTGCAGCCAGGCGAGGTCGGCGCGGTCCACGTCGCGCGGCTCGTAGCCGCTGTGGAACAGCAGTTGCTGGGCGACCGAGATGCAGTCGACCCGGCGACCGGCGATGGCGCCGGTGGTGAAGCAGCCCTTCGGCCAGCGGAAGCTGCCGCCGTCGAGGCCGGCCTGGTGGCCGTCGCCGACCTCGTCGAACGTGAGCGGATGCAGGTCGACCCGCCCCCGCCCGTCGGCGACGACCTCGACGCGGACCGGCCGCCAGTCGGTCTCGACGACGTAGCCGAGCCGGCCGAGAGCCCTCATCGCCGCGGCTTCCTGCTCCGCGGCGATGGCCAGGTCCAGGTCGCGGTGCGTACGCGTCTGGTGTCCGACGAGCGCGTCGACGCCCCATCCACCGCCGACCCAGGCCCGGCACCCGGCATCGGTGAGAGCGGCCAGGACGGCGTGGACCTCGTCGGCGTCCATGTCGGCGGTCATGACCAAGTTCTAACCCCTGCGGGCAGGGCTGAGCCACCGAAATTCACCGCCGGCCGGACGGCGGCGGGAGCCGCGTTCACGCCGAGCATCGACGGCGACCGGGTGTTCCCGCGGCGAGCCGTACGGGCCCCGGTCGGTCCGGGGCCTTGCGCGAGGGCCGGGATTGGTCGTACGGGCCGCCTACGCTCTCGCCGTGACTCCGGACCTCTCCCAGTTGCTGAATTCGCTACCGCCCGGGGCACTGCCGCCCGGCCGCACGGTCGAGCCGGAGGACGGCGGACCGCCGCCCTACTGGCTCAGCGACGCCCCCGCCGAACCGGGACTGTGGGCGCGGATGCGGGCGCTGCATCCGGAGTCCGGGCTGTGGCCGCTGCTGCTGAGCGGGTTGTCGAGCGACGAGAGCCGCCCGTGGGCCGACGGCGAGGTCCGTCCGGCCGACACGTCGTCGCCGGAGCGCCACGACGTCACGGAACTACTGGCCCGATGGTGGGCCGGCTGCACGACGGTCGACGAGGACGAGACGTCGGCCGCCAGGGCCCCGTACGGCCGGAACTGGCCCGGTCTCGTCAGGCCCGGCGACCTGACGGAGGCGCCCGACGAGCTCGCCGACGAGTGCGCGGAGTTCCTGGCGGACGGGCGGACGCGTCTCGGGCTCGTGCCGGCCACCCGCAGCGCGGACACCCTGGCCGTGGTGGGTTGGTCCGGACCGACGAACCACACCGGTGACGCCGGGGAGATCTCGGCGGTGCTGCGCAGCTGGGAGGACCGGTTCGGCGTACGGGTGGTCGGCGTCGGGTTCGCCACCCTGAACCTCACCGTCGCCGCCCCACCGATGTCCACCGGGCACGCCCTGGCGGTCGCGGCCGAGCACTTCGCCTTCTGTCCGGACAACATCTGGCAGGGCGCCGGCTCGCTGACCGCCTATGCCGAGGAACTCCTCGGCATGCACTCCTGGTCGTTCTGGTGGGACTGACGGCGGTCGCTCCGCCGGATGATGCCCCGGCGGTCAGCCGACGGCGGTCGTCGGCAGTGGGCTGCGCCGGGGCAGGGCGGCCAGCGCCAGCCCCAGCAGCGCGCTCGCCGCGCCCACCACGAACAGCAGTGAGGCCGCCGGCTGGCCCAGCCACTCCCACAGCGGGTGCCAGGTCGGGTGCGGCTCGCCGCGGTGGTGCCGGAGCAGGCTCGGGGCGGCCAGCAGTACGGGCGTCCACCAGAGGAACAGGGTGATCGCGAGCAGGACGCTGACCGCTCCCCGGGCGGGGTGTCCCGCCTCGGTGCGCCGGCTGGCCCACCCGAAGACCAGCCAGCCGAGGACCGCTCCCCACAGGCTGCCGGCGACGCCGGCCGGCAGCACGGCCGGCGGGGCCGTCCGGCTCAGGGTCAGCGACAGGCTGCTGCCGTCGGGCGAGGGCGGGGAGACGACATGGAGTTGGAGGACCGTGTCGCCGCGCTGGGCGAGCAGGGTGGTGCCGGTGATCGTGATGACCGGGGCGCACGTCTTGTCGACACAGCCCGGGTCGCTGCGGACCATCGGCTCGTACACCTGCCAGCCGGTCTCGCGCAGGCGTCGCTGCGCCAGCGCGAGCGTCTCGTCGGCGGGCATCGGGGGTGTGCCTGTCGTGCCGGCCACGACGGCGCTCTGCTGGTATTCGCCGCCGTCGCCGAGCAGCAGGTTGTCGAGCGCCCGGACGGTGAGCGGCTGGCTGTAGAAGGTGAAGAGCGCCGGCGCCAGGTCGACGTCGCCGAGGTCGTGACCGGGCAGCACGGCGGCGAAGACGGCGGCGGTCTCGGCCCGATCGGGCTGCGGCGGAGAGGTCTCCCAGGCGGCCCGGGTGGCGAGGGCAGCGGTGAACAGGCCACAGACGACGGCGGTGAGGGCGGCCCAGACGCCGACGGTGCGGCTGGCCGGTCGTCCCAGCCGGCAGCGCAGGCCGTGCCGGATCAGGTTGGCGGCCTCGCGCGGCGTGGGCCGGGTGCGGCCCGGCGGCGCCGCGTCCAGCAGGACCCCGACCATCTCCTCGGCCCGGGCCCGCCGGTAGGCGCGGGGGTGGCAGAACAGCAGCCGCCGGTAGCGGCGGGCGAGCGGGTCGCCGGTCGTCGGCATGACTGTCCTTCCGATCGGTACGCACCGGGGGGTGCGGCAGACGGTGGTGCCGGAGCGTGGTGCGGGTGCGGCGGTGCGGTCGTGCTGCCCGGAGGCGGTGGCGCGGGGGCGGGTGAGCGGGACGGTCAGGCGGTGCCGGGGCGGAGCGCGCGCAGCCGGGTCTCGGCGGCGGTCGCGAGCTGGCGCAGCCGGGCGGTCTCGACGTCCAGGGCGCCGATCCCGTCCGGGGTGAGGCGGTAGTAGCGGCGGAGCCGGCCGTCGACGGTCTCCTCGCGGTCGGGCGCGACGAGCCCCTGCGCGTGCAACCGGTCGAGCGCGGCGTAGAGGGTGCCCGGCAGCAGGGTGACGCGCTGCGCGGACAGGACGGTGACCTCGCGGATGATGCCGTAGCCGTGCCGAGGGCCACCGGCGAGTGCGGTGAGGATCAGGAAGGTCGGCTCTCGCATCGCGGTCACGGGCGACACCATATTCAGATCATCGATACATGGTCAAGGTCCGTGCGGACGGCGACGGCCTGGCCCGCCCCGCCCCCCGCCGCGAGGCCTAGGCTGGCGATCATGCGGATTGGCATCGTGATCCTTCCCGACCAGCGTTGGTCCGACTCGCGTCGCCGCTGGTCGCAGGCGGACGAGTGGGGCTTCGACCACGCCTGGACGTACGACCACCTGGGCTGGCGGGACCTGGTCGACGGGCCCTGGTTCGACTCCGTGACCACGCTGACGGCCGCCGCGACGGTGACCTCCCGGATCCGGCTCGGCACGCTGGTCGCCTCGCCGAACTTCCGCCACCCGGCGGCGTTCGCCCGCCAGGTCACCGCGCTCGACGACGTCTCCGGCGGGCGGCTGCTGCTCGGCCTCGGTGCCGGCGGCATCGGCTTCGACTCGGCCGTGCTGGGCGGGGAGACGCTGCCGCCGCGCCAGCGGGTGGACCGGTTCGCCGAGTTCACCGAGCTGCTCGATCTCATCCTGCGCGAGAACGGCACGACCTGGCGCGGGGAGTGGTTCACCGCCGTGGACGCGCGCAACGACCCGGGCTGCGTGCAGACGCCCCGGGTGCCGTTCGTGGTGGCCGCCAACGGGCCCCGGTCGATGCGGCTGGTGGCGCGCTTCGGCCAGGGCTGGGTCACCACCGGGCCCACGGTGGACGACCTGGACAGCTGGTGGGACGGGGTGGCCGAGGCCACCGCCCGGATGGACACGACGCTCGCCGCGGCGGGCCGCGACCCGGGCACCCTGGACCGCTACCTCTCGCTCGACTCCGCGCCGGTCTTCTCGCTGCGCAGCGCCGACTTCTTCGCCGACCAGGTCGGCCGGGCCGCCACCCTCGGCTTCACCGACGTGGTGACCCACTGGCCCCGGGCCAGCAGTTGGTACGCCGGCGACGAGGCCGTCCTGGCGGACGTCGCCACCCGCCTCCTGCCCGAGCTGCGTCGCGCCTGACCGGGCGCGTACCTGGCGCAGGTGGTGCCGGAGGCGTCAGCCCGGCCGGCCCGACGGACGCGTCGAGCCGGCGCGCTCAGGTGCCGAGGTCTCCGGTGGTGATCCCGCCGTCGCCGCCGGAGACCAACCGGAACCGGATGCAGACGACCTCGCTGTCGTCGGTGACGGGGGTGCCCACGCGCGCCCAGTAGGCGGCGTGACCGGCGCGCCACTCCTCGATGGAACGGTCGCCCTCCCCTTCGGAGCGGGCGAAGTCCCACGGCACGTCCGCGAAACGGACCACCTCGACGCCGGTGACCTCCACGACGCCGACCAGCGCGTCCTCGTCGTCGACGAGGGCCAGCCGCTCGCCGGCGTGCTCCAGCTCCTCGCCCTCCTCGGCGTACTCCGTGGTCAGCCCGGCGGTCGCCGTCTTCACCCCGGCGAGCACCAGGGTGTTGAGCCGCGTCCGCAGCTCGCCGGGGGTGCCGAGGGCGAGGGTGCGCAGTCCACCGATCCGAGGCCACATCCTGCCGACGGTACCGTCGCCGTCGATCACCCGTCGTGGCATTTCCGCCCCCACCGTCGGTGTGCTGGGCGCTACGGTGGGTGGGGCGACGATCGGAGGCGGCATGGCGGACAGGCGCGCGGTGCTCATCCCCGGCCGGGGCTACGACACCCGGTTCCCGCTCTTCGTCTACGCCGGCGAGGCGCTGCGCCGCGTCGGCTACGCCCTGCACGCCGTCTCGTGGGAGGTGCCGGAGCGGTTCGCCCCCGACCGGGAGGGGCCGGGGCCGGCCATCGAATGGGTGATCGGGCAGGTCGCCCCGACCCTCGCCGAGCCGACGCACCTGCTGGTCGGCAAGTCGCTCGGCTCGATGGCCACGCCGCTCGCGGCCGACCGCGGGCTGCCGGCCGTCTGGCTCACCCCGCTGCTCCACGTGCCCGCCGTGGCCGACGGCCTGCGCCGCGCCACCGCGCCGTTCCTGCTGGTGGGCGGCACGGCGGACCCGTCCTGGGACGGCCCGCTCGCCCGCCGGCTCACCCCGCACGTGGTGGAGATCGAGCGGGCCGACCACGCGCTGATGGTGCCGGGCCCGCTGGCCCGCTCGGCGGAGGCGCTCGGCCGGGTCTGCACGGCCGTCGAGACGTTCGTTCAGATCAGCTGACCGGCATAGCCGACGGCGGCGAGCACCCGCTCGTCGCCGCTCGCCGCGTGCGCCTCGAGGACCGCGTCGGCCAGCTTGACCACGTGCGCGTCGCCGTGCCGCGCGGCCCCGGGCCTCCGACCTGAACCGAGGTTCAGGTCAAGCCGTCAGGTCGGCACCGTCCAGGATTCCCCGGACGCGCAGTTCGGCGGCGACCGCCGGGGGGCAGTCGAGTACGACCGTGGCGGTGCCGACCGGTTCCGCACCCCGCGCGGCGCAGATCTCGTACAGCGCGCGGACCTGCGCCCCGGTCGCCACCCAGTCGTCCACCACCAGCACCCGGTCACCCCTTTCGAGGCCGTGGTCGCGTACGGCCAGGTCGACCCGTCGTCCCCGGAAGTCCGGCGGGCTCTGCGCCCAGGTGAGCGGCCCGGCGGGCAGCCGGCCGTCGCCCGGCTTGTGGGCCGGTACGAAGCCGACCCCGAGCGCCGTCGCGGCGAGCGGGCCGAGCAGGTACCCGGTGACCGCCGGCGAGACGACCACCGTCGGCCGGGCGGCCCGAAACGGCGCCACGAGGGCCGGCCCCAGCCGGGCGAGAACCTCCGGGTCCCGCCACCAGCCGGAGACGTCGCTGACCAGGTGAGTGGCGCCGGGGCCGGGATCGATCCACCTGACCAGCGCGGCGAGGCGTCCGCTCAGCTCGGAGGGCATGGGCCCATCCTGCGCCACGGGGACCGGGCCGGGCGCCCCGCCCCGCACCCGGGCCGCCCGGCCCACGTCGGATCGGATGATCGGCTACACGTATCGCCGTAATTGCGGCCATACCACCATGACCACGTTGACTTCGGAAGTGCTTCTCTCGTTACGGTCCGACCCGATTTGCTCGTAAGACGAAAGGACCGCCCCGGTGACTGGCAGGCACTCCCGTACCCGCATGTTCTCCTCGCCGGCCGGCATCGCGGCCACTGCGGCGGTCGGGGTCGCCCTCGCCGTCGGCGGCACCGTCGGCGCCGTCCAGCTGACCTCGGGCGCGGAGCCCGCCCGCCCGGCTGCGGTCGACCTCGCGCCCAGCGGCCTGCCGACCAGTGCGGCCCCCACCTCGCCGGCCGCCCCGCCGGCCGTTACGCCGAGCGCCAGCGCGTCGCCGAGCGCGACCGCCAGCCCCAGGGCCAGCCGGTCCGCCCAGGCCCCCTCCCGGAGCAAGCCGCGCACCGCCGCGCCGAAGCCCACCGCGACGAAGAAGAGCAGCACCGCCCGGCCAGTCGTCGACAGCGGTTCGTGCGGCGCCTCGTTCTACTCCGAGGGGCAGCTCACCGCCAACGGCGAGAACTTCGATCCGTCCGCGCTGACCGCCGCCCACAAGACCCTGCCGTTCGACACGAGGGTCCGGGTCACCAACCCGGCGAACGGCAGGTCAGTGACGGTGCGCGTCAACGACCGTGGCCCGTTCATCGAGGGGCGCTGCCTGGACCTGTCCCGCGCCGCGTTCGCCGGGATCGCCCCACTCGACGCCGGTTACGTGGAGGTCCGCTACGAGGTGCTCGGCTGAGCGCCGGCCGGGTGGCGATCGGCCCGGTGACACGATCCGGGTGGGCAGAACATGCTCGCCCGACGGGCCAGGTTCATTCACCCGCTCACGTCCATCAGGCATGCTGTCCCTCGTACGCACGCGACCCTTCCAGTCGGGCCCCGGCCCACTGAGCCCCGGATCCCGCGCCGGCCTCGGCGCGGCCTTCGTCCTGCTCGCGATCGTCTCGGCCGTGGAGCTGGCCGACGGCCGTCCGGCGAACTACATCGCGCTCATGGTGGCCGCGCCGTTCCTGACGGCCGCGCTGGCGTCGTGGCGGATCGTGCTCGGCGTGGGCCTGGCCGCCACCGCCCTGGGGGCCGGCTTCGCCCTCTGGGAGGAGACCGTGGCGCTGCCCACCACGGTCGCCGTCGCGGGCATCGCACTGGGCACCGCCATCGCGGTGGCCACGGCGGCCGTACGGCAGCGGCAGGCCGAGCGCATCGCCGAGCTCTCCCGACTCGCCTCGGTCGCCCAGCAGGCCGTGCTGCGTCCGCTCGGACCGCAGGTCGGCACGCTCTCGGTGGCCGCCCGCTACATCTCGTCCACCGCCACTGCCGAGATCGGCGGTGACCTGTACGAGGCGGTCGACACGCCGTACGGGGTGCGGATGATCATCGGCGACGTGCGGGGCAAGGGCCTCGACGCGGTGCGGCTCGCCAGCATCGTGCTCGGTTCGTACCGGCACGTGGCGTACGAGCGGGCGGACCTGCGGGCCGTCGTGACCGACCTGGACCGGGCGGTGGCCCGGAGCGTGGGCGACGAGGACTTCGTCACCGCCGCACTGGTCGAGGAGCGGGGCGGGACGCTCACCATCGTCAACTGCGGTCACCCGCCGCCGCTGCTGCTGCGCCGGGGCGCCGTCATCCCGCTCGAACCACCGGCCCCCGCCCCGCCGCTGGGCTTCATGCCGGTGGTACGCCCCCGGGTCGAGCGGCTGGAGCCCGGCGACCGGCTGCTGCTCTTCACCGACGGGCTCGGCGAGGCGCGCCGGGACGGGGAGTTCTTCCCGACCGCCGACCGGGCCTGGCGGCTGCTCGGCCACGGCACCGTCGGCGACGGGCTCGCCTCGCTGGAGACGGCCCTGGTCGAGTGGGTGCACGGCCGGCTCGACGACGACATCGCCCTGGTCCTGATGGAGTACACGGGCTCGCGCGGCCCCGCCACGGTCGCCGTGCCCAGCTGGGAAGTCGGCGCGGCCGAGAGCTGAGCCGGGCGGGCTCGACGCCCCCTTCCGCAACCCGAACGGGAAGTGTGTAATCGCCGTCACTTCGGTGATCGGCTTGTCGCTGCCTACCCATCGGTAATACAGTCAGGGTTACTGATCGGTAACACCTGTCCGGAAGCGGGGCCAGCGAGCATGACCCACTACAAGAGCAACCTTCGGGACCTCGAGTTCAACCTCTTCGAGGTCTTCGGGGCGGACCAGGCGTTCAGCCAGGAGCCGTACACGGACCTGGACGTCGACACCGCACGCGACATCCTCGCCGAGGTCGACCGCCTCGCCCGTGAGGATCTGGCCGCCAGCTACACGGACAGCGACCGCAACCCGCCGGTCTTCGACCCGGCCACGCACACCGCGCCGCTGCCGGAGTCGTTCAAGAAGTCGTACCGGGCGTTCATGAACTCCGAGTTCTGGCGCCTGGAGCTCCCGACGGAGCTGGACGGCAGCAACGCGCCCCGGGCGCTCGTGTGGTCCCTCGCCGAGCTGATCCTCGGCGCCAACGCCGCCGTGTGGATGTACTCCTCCGGCCCGTCCTTCGCGCACGTGCTGCACGTCGAGGGCACCGAGCAGCAGAGGCGGTGGGCGAAGCTCTTCGCCGACAAGCAGTGGGGCTCCACGATGGTGCTCACCGAGCCGGACGCCGGCTCGGACGTGGGCGCCGGCCGGGCCCGCGCCGTACCGCAGCCCGACGGCTCCTGGCACATCGAGGGCGTGAAGCGCTTCATCACGTCCGCCGAGCACGACCTGAGCGACAACATCATCCACTACGTGCTGGCCCGTCCGGTCGGCGTCGAGGGTGTCGGTGGCCCGGGCACCAAGGGCCTCTCCCTCTTTGTGGTGCCGAAGTACCACTTCGACGAGAACACCGGTGAGCTGGGCGAGCGCAACGGCGTCTTCGCCACCAACGTCGAGCACAAGATGGGCCTGAAGGTCTCCAACACCTGCGAGGTGACCTTCGGCGAGCACGGCGTGCCGGCCAAGGGCTGGCTGCTGGGCGAGAAGCACGACGGCATCCGGCAGATGTTCATGATCATCGAGAACGCCCGGATGATGGTCGGCACCAAGGCCATCGCCACCCTCTCGACCGGCTACCTGAACGCCCTCGAGTACGCCAAGAGCCGGGTGCAGGGCGCCGACCTGACCCAGATGGCGGACAAGACCGCGCCGCGCGTCACGATCACCCACCACCCGGACGTGCGCCGGTCGCTGCTGCTGCAGAAGGCGTACGCCGAGGGCCTGCGCGCCCTGGTCTGCTACACCGCCACCTGGCAGGACAAGGTCGCCATCGCCGAGGCGGCGGGCGACGAGAAGGGGACCAAGCTCGCCAAGCGGGTCAACGACCTGTTGCTCCCGCTGGTCAAGGGCGTCGGTTCGGAGCGGGCGTACGAGCTGCTCGGCCACGAGTCGCTGCAGACCTTCGGTGGCTCCGGCTTCCTCCAGGACTACCCCCTGGAGCAGTACGTCCGGGACGCGAAGATCGACACCCTCTACGAGGGCACGACGGCGATCCAGAGCCTCGACCTCATCTTCCGGAAGATCGTCCGGGACAACGGCAAGGCCCTGATGGCGGTTGCCGGCGAGATCCAGGAGTTCATCGCCACCGAGGCCGGCAACGGTCAGCTCAAGGAGGAGCGGCAGGCGCTGGGCAAGGCGCTCGCCGAGATCCAGAACATGCTGGGCGTGATGACCGGCTGGCTGGGCGAGGCGCAGGGCGGCGACACCCGGGCGCTCTACAAGGTCGGCCTGAGCAGCCGCCGCTTCCTGCTGGCGATCGGCGACCTGATCGTCGGTTGGCTGCTCCAGAAGCAGGCCGACGTGGCCCTGAAGGCCCTGGCCGGCGAGGTCTCCGCCGCCGACAAGGCGTTCTACACCGGCAAGGTGGCCGCCGCCCGGTTCTTCGCCCGCGAGGTGCTGCCCCGCATCGGCGCCGACCGGCGGATCGTCGAGAGCACCGACCTGGACGTCATGGACCTCCCGGAGGAGGCCTTCTGAGGTACGCCGTGACGCGCCACGGCGCGGCGGCGGAGCCGGGGGCGACCCGGCGATGATCGGCACGACGGCCGGCGGGCAACAGCTCGCCGGCCGTCGTCGTCCGTCCCGCCGGGCCGGGTCGGCGCCGACCGTCGCCGATGCTGTCGTCGGAGGCGCAAGAGCACCATCGGGCAAGGGCAGGCAGGTGCACGCTGTCCACCCGCCCCTGCCCGACCTTTCCAGTCGGCGCATCCGGGTCGGTCGCCGCGCATCCGGGTGCCCCGCCGCCGCCGACCACCGAATGAGAGCGGTCCCCGCAGCCTGCGCCCCTCGCCCCGAGCGTGGTCCCCGCAGCCTCAGCCCTGGCCCGAGCGGGGTTCCGCTTGCCTTCGTCGGCGGCCCGCGCCCGGCGGCATCCGGCACGTCAGCGCCAAGCCAATCACGTAGCGTCACGGACCCGCCGTTCCCGCGACCCACCCCTCGCCACCCTTTGCTCTGCATCCATGGACGCAACAGCAACTCTGGGTGCCTGTTGCGTCCATGGATGCAGAGCAAAGCGTCTGCGGCGGGGTGCCGGTGGGAGCGGCCGTTCGTGCCGATCGGGCCATATTCGGATGTCATGTCTGTTTCTCGGGCGGTGGCACCGAGCGGCTTTGGCTACAGCGGGTAAGGACGCGGATTCCTGAGGCGCGGTTACCGTGCGCAACCGTGGCGATGAACCAGGCCGGTGGAGAGGAGTGGTGCCGACCGACGTGGTGGCCGCCCGTTGCGGTGTGCCTCCGCCGGCTATTCGGGGAGGCCATCCGGGTAGCCGGGCGGTGTGGCGGGTAACCGTCGCGAGGCCACGTCAGAGAACGCCCAGAGCCACCGCACGGGGGAGTGCAGCGCACATGGGCATTGGTAGCGGAATCTTCCTGATCGCCATCGGCGCGATCCTGACCTTCGCCATCAGAGCCAACGTCTGGTGGGTCGACCTGCGCGCGGTCGGTTGGGTGTTCATCCTGGCCGGGCTGGGCGTCCTGCTCACCACGCTCTGGTTCTGGCAGGACCGGCGCAAGCGGGCACGGACTCTGATCGTCGAGGAGAACCGGCTCTCGCACCCGACCGCGATGATGCCACCGCCGCCCGATCCGCCGCCGCCTACGGCGCCGCCGTCCTGAGTCGCGGCCTGATCGCGCCGCCGTCCTGAGCCACCCGTCACGCACCGGCGGGTGGCTCAGCCGCGTGCGGTGTGCCGATCCGTGATCGGTGCCCCGCCCGGGCCGAGCTGCGGCCAGTCGACGACGGGCCGGTGCACCACCACGTCGCTGGTGCGCATGCCGTCCTGGTCCGCCCGCTCCGGGTCGAGCAGCGCCGAGAGCAGCGAGATGCCCGGGTTGTGCGCGATCAGCAGCACCGTACGGGCGCTCGGGTCCACGCCCCGGACCAGCGTCAGCAGGTCCTCCGGGTGCGCCTCGTACGCGTCGGCCTCGTAGCGCACGACGGGGGCGGGGCCTGCCGAGCCGCCCTCCGGTGGGGATCCGGTCATGCCCATCGCCACGCTGTGCCAGGTCTCCCGCGTGCGCCGGGCGGCCGAGCAGATGACCACGTCCGGCAGCAGGTCGTGCTTGGCCAGCCAGGCGCCGGCCGCTGCCGCGTCGGCCTGGCCCCGTACGGCCAGGGGGCGCTGCACGTCCGGCGTCACCTCCCCGGGCGGCTCGGCCTTGGCGTGCCGGAGCAGCACCAGCGTGCGTCCCCGGGCGGAAGCGTCCGTCATGTCCTCAGCTTGCCCGATTGGCGATCAGAGCGCCTGGGTAAGTCGATGGATGCCGCAACCTCACCGATGGCCGCGGCGGAAGGAAACGCCAGGTGACAGCCGAGGAGGCGACGAGATGGGCTTTGGTGGCAGTATCTTCCTGATCGCGTTGGGTGCGATCTTCGCGTTCGCCGTGGAGGCGGATCTCGGCTGGCTCAACCTGGCCGTGGTCGGCTGGGTGCTGATGCTGGCCGGCGTGGCCGGCCTGCTGCTCACCCTCCACTTCTGGAACTCGCGCCGCCGGGCCGTGGTCGCCCCGGTGCGCGGTGAGCGTGTGGTCGCCGAGCAGGTCGTGCCGGTGCAGGACGACCGGGTCGTGGAGGAGTACCGCGAGGTGCGTCGGCCGCGCCGTACCGTCTGACGTCAGAAAAACGATCTTTCCGGGGGCCCCGCCGCGCGGCGGGGCCCCGGTGCGTGTCCGTCAGGCGAAGAGAGCGAAGTAGATGGCGATGTGGTGGCAGAGCGCGGCCACGAGCGTGCAGGCGTGGAAGAACTCGTGGTGGCCGAAGACGGTGGGCCAGGGGTTGGGCCGGCGGAGCGCGTAGAAGACCGCGCCGACGCTGTAGATCGCGCCGCCCACGCTGAGCAGCACCAGCGCCGTGACGCCGCCCTGGTGCAGGATGTCGGGCAGCATCGCGACCGAGACCCAGCCGAGCGCCAGGTAGAGCGGCGCGGAGACCCAGCGCGGAGCGTGCGGCCAGACCAGCTTGAGCGCCACGCCCGCGAGCGCGCCGCCCCAGACCAGCGCCAGCATGATCGTGGCCGGCCGGGGTTCCAGCAGCAGTACGCAGAACGGGGTGTAGGTGCCGGCGATGAACACGAAGATCATCGAATGGTCCATCCGGCGCATGATCTGGTAGCCGCGCTCGGACCACACGCGCCGGTGGTAGAGCGCGCTGGTGCCGAAGAGCCCGCACACCGTCACGCTGTAGATGAGGCAGCTGACCAGCGGGGCCCAGCCGGGCCGGGTGGCGGCGATCGCGCTGAGCACGACGCCGCAGAGGAGGGCGACGAAGAACGCGTACGTGTGCAGCCAGCCGCGCATCCGGGGCTTACCGATGTCGACCGGCTTCAGTCGAAGCGGTGCGGAGGTGGTCACGTCCTTAGGTTACGGCACCGTAGGTTACTTTCAAGTAGTGCGTCCGGTCACGTGGGACGGCGGTCGACCGGCCCGGGTGCCGTGCGCCGGTCGGGGAGTATGGCGGGATGCGGATCCGACCCGTCGGCGCACACGCCCTGCTGATCGACTGTGCCGACGCCGACCAGGTGGAGGCGTGGCGGGCCGAGCTGTGGCGGCGGCGCGAACGCGGCGAGCTGACCGCCGTCGAGATCGTGCCGGCGGCCACCACCGTCCTGCTCGACGGCGTGCCGGACCCGGCCACGACGGCCGCGCGGATCGCCGCCTGGCCGCCCCGACCGGGCGCCCCCGGTGGGCCGACCGTCGCGGGCGCGCCCGCAGCCGCCGCCGATCTGGTCGAGGTTCCGGTGATGTACGACGGGGAGGACCTGGCCCTCGTCGCCGACCACTGGGGCGTGGACGTGCCGACGGTGGTCGACCGGTTGCGGGGTACCCGCTTCCGGGTGGCCTTCTGCGGCTTCGCCCCCGGGTTCGCCTACCTGACCGGGCTCCCCGCCGAACTGGCGGTGCCCCGGCTGCCGACCCCGCGTCCCCGGGTGCCGGCCGGCTCGGTCGCCCTGGCCGGCCCGTACGCCGGGATCTATCCGGCGGCCTCGCCCGGCGGCTGGCTGCTGGTCGGGCGCACCGACGCCACCCTCTTCGACGTGCACGCCGACCCGCCGGCCCGGCTCACCCCGGGCACCCGGGTACGCCTGATGGCCGCATGACCCCGGCAATCGAGGTGCTCCGCGCCGGGGCGCTGACCACCGTCCAGGACCTGGGCCGGGCCGGCTGGGCACACCTCGGCGTACCCCGGTCGGGCGCGCTCGACCCGGCGGCGCTGCGGCTGGCCAACCGGCTCGTCGGCAACCCGGAGTCCGCCGCCGGCCTGGAGATCACGATGACCGGCTGCGAGCTGCGGTTCCGCCGCGCGACGGCGGTCGCGGTCACCGGTGCCGGTGCCGCCGTCCAGGTCGGCGACCGCCCCGGTGACGTGGGCCGGCCGCTGTCGGTGCCGGCGGGCGCCGTGCTGCGGATCGGCCCGCCCCGCGACGGCCTGCGCAACTGGCTCGCGGTCGGCGGCGGGCTCGCCGTCGAACCCGTGCTCGGCAGCCGCGCCACGGACACCCTCTCCGGGCTCGGCCCACCGCCACTGCGCGACGGCGACCGGCTGCCCCTGGGCGCACCGACCGGACCGCCCGCCCCGGTGGACGTCACCGTCGTGGCGCCCACCCCGACCGAGCTGCGGCTGACCCTGCGGCTCGGCCCCCGCGACGACTGGTTCACCTCGGCCGCGCTGGACCGGCTGTTCGGCAGCGCGTACACGGTGAGCCCGGTGAGCAACCGGGTCGGCGCGCGACTCACGGGCGCGGCGCTGCCCCGCGCGGTGGCCGGGGAACTGCCCAGCGAGGGCATCGTGCTCGGCGCGGTGCAGGTGCCGGCGGACGGCCAACCGTTGATCTTCCTCGCCGACCATCCGACCACCGGCGGGTACCCCGTCGTCGGGGTGGTGGACGACGTGACCCCGCTCGCGCAGGCCCGGCCAGGGACTACGGTCAGGTTCCATGGACCTCAACGCTGACCTCGGCGAGGGATTCGGCATCTGGCGACTCGGCGACGACGCCGCGCTGCTGGACCTCGTCACCTCCGCCAACGTCGCCTGCGGCTTCCACGCCGGCGACGCGTCCACCATGCGCCGGGTCTGCGAGGGCGCCGCCGAGCGCGGGGTGGCCGTCGGCGCGCAGGTCGGCTACCGGGACCTCGCCGGCTTCGGCCGGCGGCACATCGCGTACGCCTTCGCGGAGCTGCGCGACGAGGTCACCTACCAGCTCGGGGCCCTGGAGGCGTTCTGCCGGCTCTTCCGCACCCGGGTCCGCTACCTGAAGCCGCACGGGGCGCTCTACCACGCCGCCGCCTGCGACGAGGCCCAGGCGGCGGCGCTGGTCGCGGCGGTCGGCGACTACGACGACCAGCTGCCGCTGCTCTGCCTGCCCGGCTCGGTCCTCGCGCAGCTCGCCGCCGGCGCCGGGCTGCGGGTGGTCGCCGAGGGCTTCGCCGACCGGGGCTACCTGCCCAACGGCTCACTGGTGCCGCGCACCGCGCCCGGCGCGCTGGTCACCGACCCGGAGGAGGTGGCCGCCCGGGCCGTGCGGATGGCCACCGAGCGGACCGTGGTCGCGGTCGACGGCAGCGTCGTCCCGTGCCCGGTCGAGTCGATCTGCCTGCACGGCGACACCCCCGGCGCGGTCCGCTGCGCCGAACTGGTGCGCGCCGCCCTGATCGACGCCGGCGTCACCCCCACCCCGTTCGCGTGAAAGGGCCCCTTCCCGCGAGGGAGGGGCCCTTTCCCGACGCCGACCGCGACCGGCGTCAGGCGTCGTCCAGGCCGCGCAGCACCAGCGGAAGCCGCGCGGCGCCGCCGTCGACCACCCGGACCGGGACGCCCCAGTCCTGCCGCGTGAGGTGGCAGGCCGCGTGCTCGACGTCCGCGTCGCAGGTCGCCGCCTGGGCGGTCACCTGGAGCACCCCGCCGGCCACCGTGCCGTCGACCACCAGCCGGCGGGACAGCTCGGTGCCGGTCCCCGCCCCCTCCACGAGCAGCTCCGGCGGCGACGCCGACACCACCAGCCGCGTCGACGGGCCGTACGTCTCGTCGAGCTTCTGCCCCGGGGCGGGCGTGAAGATCACGTCCAGGGTCACCTCGCCGGCCGCCACGACGGTGGGTTTGCGCTCGGTGCGGTGCCGGGGACCGTCGACGGTGCTCGCGCCGGCCGCCGAGAGCGCGCCGGGCGCCAGCCGGGTCAGCCGGTGCGCGGCGGACTCCACCACCAGGACCTCGCCGGACGGGGTGAGCACCAGGTCGCTCGGCTCGGCGAGCCCGTCGGCGACCGTCGAGACCCGGTCGCTCTGCGGGTCGAAGCGGCGGACCGCCCCGTTGTACGTGTCGGCCACCAACACCGAGCCGTCCGGCAGCGCCAACACGCCCAGCGGGTGCTGGAGCAGCGCCTCCGCCGCCGGCCCGTCGACGTGCCCGAAATCGAAGAGCCCCTGCCCGACGGCGGTGCCCATGACGTCGTTCTCGACGTAGCGGATCGCGCTGGTCTCGCTGTCGGCCACCCAGAGCCGTACGCCGTCGGCGGAGACGGAGAGGCCGGACGGCTGCGCCATCCACGCCTCGGCCAGCGGCCCGTCGCGCAGGGCCTCGACGGTGGTGCCCGCGTACATGCCGGCGGTGCGCTTCACCGGGTCGAACCACCAGAGCTGGTGGATGCCGGCCATCGCGATGACGACCTTGTCGTCGTACCAGGCCAGGTCCCAGGGGGAGGAGAGGTCGACCGAGAGCGCGTCGTGCGAGTGGTCGTCGACCGTGGAACGCCACTGCCGGCCGGTGCCGGTGACCGTCACGACGTCGCCGTCCGCCAGCCGTACGCCGCGCAGCAGGTGGTTGACCGTGTCGGCGACGACGAGGTCGTAGCCGGCCACCTCGGCGGTGTGCGCCGGCAGCAGGCACAGCCCCTGCGGCTCGGAGAAGGTGGCCGCCCCGGCCGGACCGTCGACCCGGCCCCGGGTGCCCGCGCCGATCCGCCGGACCAGCGTCTCGCCGTCACCGGCCAGCTCCGCCAGCGAGTGCCGCGCCGAGTCGGACACCAGCAGGTTGCCGTTCTCCAGCAGCACCGCCTTGCCCGGGAAGCGCAGCGTGGTCTCCGGCTCGGCGGGCGGGACGTACGGGCCGTCGCCCCGGTGCAGGGTGCCCTTCGCCTCGTGGGTGGCGATCAGGTCGTCGACGAGGCGGGCGAGCCCTTCGGCGTGACCCTCGCCGGCCATCGTCGCGACCACGTAGCCCTCGGGGTCGATCACCGACAGGGTGGGCCAGGCGCGGGCCGCGTACTGCTGCCACATGTCCAGCTCGGGGTCGTCGAGCACCGGGTGGTGGACGCCGTACCGCTCCACGGCGGCGGCCAGCGCGTCCGGGTCCTTCTCGTGCTCGAACTTCGGCGAGTGCACGCCGATCACGACGAGCACGTCGCCGTACTTCTCCTCCAGCGGGCGCAGCTCGTCGAGCACGTGCAGGCAGTTGATGCAGCAGAAGGTCCAGAAGTCAGCGATGACGATCTTGCCCCGCAGATCGGACAGCTTCAGCTCTCGCCCACCCGTGTTGAGCCACTGCCGGCCCCGCAGCTCGGGGGCACGTACGCGCGGTGTCGTTCCCATGTCCGCCAGCCTGCCATGTCGGGCTCGCGCCACGTCGGACCCGTGACCCGGACGACAGGCGGCGAGCCGGGCTAGCGGGCGCGGGCCCAGCCGGTGAAGCGCGCCGTCAGGTCCGCCGGCGGGCTGCCGTGGTCCAACTCGGCGAGTTGCGTGGCGGCCTCCTCGCACAGCTCGGCGAGGTGGACCAGCAGCGCGTCGGGGTTCTCGCGGTACTTCGCGAGCAGGAGCAGCTTTGCCGTCGAGCAGGGCCACGCCACCCCGCAGGCGCTGCACCGCCAGGTGGGCCGGCTGGGGACGTGGGCGCGGACGTGGGCCATCAGCCCACCGCCACGCGGGGGCGGGCCGGTGGCCGGCGGGAGAGGGCAGGCCGGGCCGGGGGCGGCGCCGTGACGACCCACTCAAGGCCCTCGCGCAGGACGAACAGCTCACGCTTCGCCACCGCGCGGCCCCTGGCGTCGAGCTGGTAACCCTCCAACCAGAGCCAGCCGTACGGCGGGAAGCGGTCGACGAGTTCGCGGATCACGCGCACGCGCATCGGGGTCACGAACTGCGGCGACGCCGCCCGGGTCAGGTGGAGGACCTCGCCGGCCCGCAGCATCCGTACGGGAGGCGGTGTCCGGGCGGTCATTGCGGACCCCGGTTGCACCGGGCGGACCAGCGCGACGCGGGGACGACGTTGCTCACGCGGCCTGGGCCCCGGTACGGCGGGATGAACGGACCGATCGGCCCCGGGACGACCGGGCGGGCCGGCGGCGGATCGCTCTTCGGCGCGGGTGTCGGCTTCGGCCTCTCCTCGGGCATGCTCCCCCTCGTGCGGCGGGTGGTGGGAGGGGCCGTCCGGCTGCTCGCCCGGGGCGGCCCCGTCAGCGCGGCCCGGCGGGCTCCCATCGCCTCCACCGGCTCACGCCGTCTACGAAGCACTCTGCCGAGGGTTGCTGGACAATCACACAGCGTTAGATGATTTCTCGGGAACGTTCTGATCGCTCCAGAAGGGACGCGGCATGAACCATGCATTCGTGGCGGCGCTCGCCGAGGCGTGCGAGACAGCCGAAAGCCTGGGAGGCCGCCTCGGGATTCATCCGAAGACCGTTGCTCGGTGGGCAAACCCGGGACGTATCCCGCAGAGCCGACATCGTGCGGAGGTAGCGAAGATCCTCGGCAAGAACGTGTCGGAACTCTGGCCGGACACGCTGAACCGCCGCGAACCCGTGTGGTTCCGACCGTGGGTCGACATCGAGCGTGAGGCGGTAGCCCTACGGGCTTTCCAACTCGCCTGGGTGCCGGGCCTCCTCCAGACCGAGGCTTATGCGCGGGCCACGTTCATCGGCCAGCCGCTAGCCAACGACGAGGTGGGCGAGTTGGTCTCGGCGCGGGTTGCCCGCCAGGGGATCCTGACTCGTGAACGCGGACCCCTGTTCGTCGCGGTGCTGGACGAGGAGATCATCCGTCGTCCCGCGGCAGGAGACCGGAGACTGATGGCCGAGCAGCTAGCCCATTTGGTGCGCTGTGCCGAGATGCCGAACGTGCAACTCCACGTCGTGCCACGTGAGACAGCGACTTATCCAGGCCTCGACGGACCGTTCACACTCGCCGAACTTCCCGACGGAACGCGGGTGGCGCACGTCGATAGCCAGGCGCGTGCACAGATAGTCGACCAGACATCCGACATTGCTACGCTGGAGCACCGGTGGGAACGCATACGGGGTGAGGCTCTTCCCCGAGGGCGCTCCTTGGAACTTCTCAGAGAAGCGGCAGCATCATGGACCTGACCGGCGCGCAGTGGCGCAAGAGCACGAAGAGCGGTGGCAATGGTGGCGACTGCGTCGAGGTCGCCGACAACCTTTCCGGCGTCGTAGGGGTCCGCGACTCGAAGGACCCGACCGGCCCGGCCCTTGTCTTCGCCCCGGCCGCCTGGCGGGCCTTCGTCGCCCAGGTCGCCGAACGGTCCTGACCGACCAGACTCCCGAAAGCGCCCGTCCCCGATCCCGGAGGCGGGCGCTTTCCGTTGCCGTACCACGGGCACTGTCGTTTTCCGCGTCCGTTCCATGGCGCCACCGGCCGGAGAAACGGCGGCGGGGCCACGGTCTCTCCCGTGGCCCCGCCGCCGTCGTTGTAGCTACTGGCCTGCCGGCTTGAGGCAGAGCACGCGGTTCGCCCCGCCGCCCTGGAGCACCACGTGCGGCTGGGTCGGGTCGGCGCACTTGTCCTTCGCGTCCACCTTGGAGACCACGGTGAAGGCACCCGCCTCGCCGCACTCCGCCGCCGCCGCCGTCTCACCCGACTTCTTCACGCAGCTGCCGACCGCCGGGTCGAACGCCGGGGCCGGGTCCTCGCCGCCGACCTTGCCGAGCAGCATGAGCAGGCCCAGCGGCACCGCCAGGATGAGCACCGCCGCGACGAGCACCGCGGCGAGCACCCGGCCATTGCGGATCTTGGGCGTGGGGGCCTCGGTCTTCGGCTCCGCGATCGGCTTGAACGAGTCGAAGCGGTTCTGCTCCTGCTCCGGGCCGCCCTGGTCCCAGGGGCCGGGCTGCTGCGGAGGCGGTGGGAACGCCGGCGGGAACGCCCCGCCCGGCGTGGGCTCGGCCGTCGGGGCGGCCCCGTAGCCGGGTGCCGGGCCGCCGGCTGCCGGCGTACCGAAGGGGTCGGCGGGGCGGTCCGCGCCGTCGTGCGGCCGGACCCCGTTCACCGGTCGGTTGCTGGCCGGCGCGTCGACGAAGGACGGCACGCCCGGCGGGAAGGCCGGAGGCGCGGCCGGCGAGGCGGGCGCCACCGGGGAGACCGCGCCGAAGACGGCGGTCCCGCTCGGTGCCCGGTCCCGGTCGTCGAAGCGGCCATCCTGGCCCTGGTCGAACCGGCCCTCGGGGGCCTGGTCGAACCGGTTGTCCTGGCCCTGGCCGAAGCGCGGATCCGGCCCCTGCTCGAAGCGGGGGTCCGGCCCCTGGCCGAAGCGCGGGTCCGGCCCCTGGTCGAAGCTGGGTGCCGGCGCGTGGTCCGGCCGGTGCCCGCGCGGGTCCTCCTGCTCCGGCTCGTCCGCCGGCTCAGGGCGGGCCGGTCGGCCGTACACGCGGGGCTGCGGCGCGGGTGCACCACCCGGGCGGAGGGCCTGGTCGGTCGGCGGCATCACCCGGCTGGCCAGCGGCACCGAGGCGCTCGCCGAGACGCTGCCGGCGGCCGGTTCGGCACTCTCCGGCGACGGTACGGCCGCCCGCCCGCCCACCTCAGGCGAGGTGCGCGGTGCCGGGACCACCGGACCGGCGGGCGACTGCGGCTCGTCGTGCCGGGAGCCGGCCTGGGCCCAAGCCGGCTGCTCCTGCTCGTACGCCGGCAGGCCGCCGTCCCGGCCGGGCTGCTCGGGGGTGAACTGGGCCGGCGGCGCGTAGTCGACCGGCGGGGCGGAGGCCAGGCTGGCGCCGGGCACCCGCTGCTCCTGCGGCGGCAGCGGCACCGCGTTGGCCGGCGAGATGCCGGGCCCCGGGGCGGGCTGGTAGATCGGGGGCTCCTCGGCCCGCTCCGGCTCCCAGCCGTTGCCGGCGCGGCCCGGGGCCGGCTCGCTCGCCTCCGCGCGGCCCCACACCTCGTCCGCCGACCACGGCTCGACATCCGGTACGGCCGGCCGCTCGGCGGCGTTGCCGGCCCACTGCGGCGGGTTCTCCGGAGCGGGACCCCACGGCTTCGGCCCGCCGTCGCCCGGCACCGGGACGGAGGCACGGCCGGGCGGGGTGGAGGTGGGCTGTGCGGCGCCCCAGCCGTTCGCGTCCCGGTCGTCGGGCATCGGGGGCACGGACGCGGCACCCCGCGCGGCGCGCTCGTCCCGGGCGGGCCACTCGTCACCCTGGGGCTGGCCGTCCCGGGGCGCGTCGTCGCGGGAGGCGGCCCAGGCGCCACTCGGAGGCTGCTCCGCACCGGCGTCCCAGCCGGGCTGCTCGTCCTGCTGCTGGCCGCCGGCCCAGCCGCCGGAGCGGTTGGGGTCGTCCTGCTGCTGCCCGGGGGCCCAGCCGCTGGCGGGGTCCTGAGGGGACTCGGCGTTCCAGCCGCCGGAGCGGGAGGGGTCGTCCTGGGCGGGCCAGGGCTGGGGTGCGGGGGCGGGGGCCGGGGCGGGCTGGGGGACCCGGGCGGCGCCGCGGGCGGCGGGCTCGGGCTGCGCCCAGGCGGGGGACGCCTGCTCGGCCGATCCCCAGGCGGGCTGCTCGTCCTGCTGCTGGCCGCCGCCGGAGCGGTTCGGGTCGTCCTGCTGCGCGGCCCAGTCGCCCTGCGGGGGCCGGTCGTCCGGGGTGGCGCCGTCGGCCCAGCCGCCGGGACGGGCCTGCTCGTCCTGCTGCTGCTGGCCGCCGACCCAGCCGCCGGAGCGGTTGGGATCGTCCTGGGCGGGCCAGGGCTGAGGTGCCGGGGCCGGGGCGGGCTGGGGGACCCGGGCGGCGCCGCGGGCGGCGGGCTCGGGCTGCGCCCAGGCGGGGGACGCCTGCTCGGCCGGTCCCCAGGCGGGCTGCTCCGGAGCGGCGTGCGGCGGCTGGGGCTGCTGCGCGGCGGCGGCGGCCCAGGCCGGGCCGGCCTGCTCCTGCGCGCCCGGCCACGCCGGCTGCGGCGATCCGCCGGCCGGCGCCCACTGGCCGGGCTGGGCCGGGTCGGTCTGCTGCGGCGCCTGGGCGGCCCACGCGGGGGTCTGCTGCTGCTCACCCTGCGCGCCCCAGGCGGGCGGGTTCGGTCGCCCGGACGGGGGCGGGGGCGCCCAGCCCAGGTCCGGGGCGCCGGCGCCGTATCCGTTGTCCTGCTGTGCCGGGCGGTCGCCGTACGGCGCCGGTCCGCCGGCGCCCGGCGACACCTCGTCCGGCTGCTGGCCGGGGTGGTGCGTGCCCTCGGACGTCATGCGTGCGCCTCCTCCATCACCTGTCGGCCGCCACTGCCGATCGGTCTTCTCGGCAGGGTGGCCGGCGTCGCCGGTGTACCGGCCGTGCCGGCTCCCCGCACCGTAGCCGGTGACCGCCCGAGGGCGCCCGGGGAGCACGGTCGTCACTCCCCGTGGCCGGACGGTGTCGAGCGGCTTCTATCGACTCGACTGCTCCGGGTCGGCGGGCGACGACCGAAGCCCACCGTACCGGGCGCTGGGGCGAGGTGGAATCCCGGTGTCAACCGCTGCGAAACGCCGATGACCCGCCCGGGCGGACCGGGCGGGTCATCGATCTGGAGGAGGTGAGAGAGGTTCTGGGCGTCAGCTCATGTGACGCTGGGCGATGGCGAGGATCTCTTCGCGGACCGCGGGCGAGTTGGCGGAGCGCAGCGCGTGCTCGATGGCACGGGCGCGGCGGTTGGCGTCGCGGCGGTTGCGGATTCGCTCGATCATGCTCATGGGTCTCTCCTCCTGGCTATTCGGTTGTCAGCCCCTTGATGTCTTCCATTGAACCCCAAGACGGGCGCACCTTCCATCGATTCTTAGGTGAGCTGGGACACGGGCCGAACAATCGAAGGTGTGGAGGGTTGGTGACCAACGCTTTCGTTCCCCAACGGAAACGGCCGGTGTGCCGGGCGTCAACCCGTAGCACACCGGCCGTTCGGCTGGCGTCAGACCGTCAGGTCCAGGCGAGCAGCGCCGCCTCCGGGTCGGCCAGGAACTCCCCGATGTCGCGCAGGAACTTCGAGCCGAGTTCACCGTCGATGATCCGGTGGTCGAAGGAGAGGCCCAGCGTGGTGACCTGACGCGGCCGCACCTTGCCCTTGTGCACCCAGGGCATCTCGCGGACCGCGCCGAAGGCCAGGATCGCCGACTCGCCCGGGGGCAGGATCGGCGTACCGGTGTCCACCCCGAACACGCCGACGTTGGTGATCGTCAGCGTGCCGCCGGACATGTCCGCCGGCGAGGTCTTCCCGGCCTTGGCCGTCTGCACCAGGTCGGTCATCGCGTCCGCCAGCTCGCGCAGCGAGAGCCGACCGGCGTCCTTGATGTTCGGCACGATCAGCCCGCGCTCGGTGGCCGCCGCGATGCCCAGGTTGACGTAGTCCTTGACGACGATCTCGTCGCCGGCCCAGGTCGAGTTGACCATCGGGTGGCGCTTGACGGCCAGCAGCACCGCCTTGGCCACCAGCAGCAGCGGCGAGACCCGCACGTCGCGCCACTCCCGCCGGTTGCGGAGCCGGTCCAGGGCCTTCATCGCCCGGGTCACGTCGACGGTGAGGAACTCCGTGACGTGCGGCGCGGTGAACGCCGAGCGGGACATGTTCTCGGCGGTGAGCTTGCGTACCCCCTTGACGGGGATGCGCTGCTCGCGGTCCGCGCCGAAGCTCGCGGCCGCCGTGGCCGGGGCCGACACCGCGAGCGGCTCGGCCGCCGCCGTGGCCCCGCTCGCCGCCCGCTGTACGTCCTCCCGGGTGATCGAGCCCAGCGGTCCCGACCCGGTCAACGTGGACAGGTCGACGCCGAGGTCCTTGGCGAGCTTGCGTACCGGCGGCTTGGCCAGCACCGGCCCACCGGCAGGACCGTGACCGTTCGACGGCGCGGTCACCACCGGGGCGGGCGACGCCGGCGCGACCGGCGCGACCGGGGCCGCCGGCTGGGCCGGCACCGGGGTGTCGCCCCTGCGCGGGCGCCGCTTGGCCGCCGTGTTCCGCGGGCCGTAGCCGACCAGCACGGCGGTGCGCCCACCCGGGGCGGGACCGCCGATCAGGCCCGGCTCGACCGCGCCCTCGGCCGGCGCCACCTCGACCGCGGCCAGGGACGCCGCCGACGGGGTCGGCAGGGCGGCGGCCGGCGCGCCGGTCGTCGACGCCTCGATCGGCCCGGCGCCCGGATCGGTGTCGATCGCGATGATCGGCGTGCCGACCTCGACCGTGCTCCCCTCCGGGTGGAAGATCGCCTGCACCTGGCCGGCCCACTTCGCCGGGATCTCGACGGCCGCCTTGGCCGTCTCGACCTCGACGATCGGCTGGTTCAGCTCGATGACGTCACCGACCTTGACCAGCCACGCGAGGATCTCACCCTCGGTCAGGCCCTCGCCCAGGTCGGGCAGGTTGAACTCCTTGATCCGCGACATGCCGCTCACCAGCCGAAGGTGCGGTCGACGGCGTCGAGCACCCGGTCGAGGTCGGGCAGGTACTCCTCCTCCACCCGGGAGGCCGGGTAGGGGGTGTCGAAGCCGGTCACCCGCAGCACCGGGGACTCCAGGGAGTAGAAGCACTCCTCGGTGATCCGGGCCGCGATCTCCGAGCCCAGGCCCAGGTTGCCCGGGGCCTCGTGCACGACCACGCAGCGGCCGGTGCGCCTCACCGACTCGTACGCGGCGGTCAGGTCCAGCGGGGAGAGCGAGCGCAGGTCGATGACCTCCAGCTCCCGGCCGTCCTCGGCGGCGGCCGTCGCCGCGTCCAGGCAGGTCCGCACCATCGGCCCGTACGCCAGCACCGTGGCGTCCGTGCCGGTCCGGACGACCCGGGACGAGTGCAGCGGGTACGCCCCGGACAGCGGGGCGTCCAGCTCGACCGGGCCCTTCTCCCAGTAGCGCCGCTTCGGCTCCAGGAAGACGATCGGGTCGTCCGACGCGATGGCCTGCTGGATCATCGTGTACGCGTCCTGCGGGTTGGCGCAGGACACCACCTTCAGGCCGGCGGTGTGGGCGAAGTACGCCTCGGGCGACTCCGAGTGGTGCTCGACCGCGCCGATGCCGCCGCCGAACGGGATCCGGATGACCATCGGGATCCGGACCTTGCCCTGCGAGCGGTAGTGCATCTTCGCCACCTGCGACACGATCTGGTCGTACGCGGGGTAGACGAAACCGTCGAACTGGATCTCGCAGACCGGCCGGAAACCGCGGATGGCCAGGCCGACCGCCGTGCCGATGATGCCGGACTCGGCGAGCGGCGTGTCGATCACCCGCTGGTCGCCGAAGTCCTTCTGGAGGCCGTCGGTGATCCGGAAGACGCCGCCGAGCTTGCCGACGTCCTCGCCCATGATGACGACCTTCGAGTCGTCCTCCAGGGCCCTGCGCAGACCGGTGTTGAGTGCCTTGCCGAGGCTGAGCGTCTCCGTGGCCATCAGTGGGCGCTCCCCTCGAACGACTCCATGTAGCTGGTGAACTGCGCCCGCTGCTCGTCGAGCTCCGGGGACCCGTGCGGGTAGACGTGGTCGAACATCGTCGCCGGCTCCGGGTCGGGCATGGCGAGCACCCGCTCGCGCAGGTGCACCGACTCGGTGCGGGCCTGCTCGTCGACGGCCGCGAAGAAGTCCGCGTCGGCGATCTGCTGCCGGGTCAGGAACGCCTTCATCCGGGCGATCGGGTCCTTCGCCTGCCACGCCTCGACCTCGCTGGCGATCCGGTAACGGGTCGGGTCGTCGGAGGTGGTGTGCGCGCCCATCCGGTAGGTGTAGGCCTCGATCAGGCTGGGGCCCTGGCCGAGCCGGGCGTTGTCCAGCGCGTGCCGGGTCACCGCGTACGACGCGAGCACGTCGTTGCCGTCCACCCGGACACCGGGGAAGCCGAAGCCGCCGGCCCGCTGGTAGAGCGGCACGCGGGTCTGGCGCTCCAGCGGCTCGGAGATGGCGTACTGGTTGTTCTGGCAGAAGAACACCAGCGGGGCGTTGAAGACGCTGGCCCAGACGAACGCCTCGTTGACGTCGCCCTGGCTGGTGGCGCCGTCGCCGAAGTAGGCGATCACCGCCTCGCCGTCCTCGGTCCCGGTCTTGCCGTCCATGTGGACGCCCATGGCGTACCCGGTCGCGTGCAGGGTCTGCGCCCCGATCACGATCGTGTACATGTTGAACTTGAACTCGTTCGGGTCCCAGCCGCCCTGGTCGACGCCCCGGAACAGGCCGAGCGGCATGATCGGGTCGATGCCCCGGCAGTAGAGGACGCCGTGCTCCCGGTAGGTCGGGAAGGCCATGTCCTGCGTACGCAGCGCGCGTCCCGAGCCCACCTGCGCGGCCTCCTGGCCCAGCAGGCTGGCCCACAGGCCCAGCTCGCCCTGGCGCTGCAACGCGGTGGCCTCGGCGTCGAGCTTGCGGACCAGCACGAGGTCGCGGTAGAGCCCGCGGTACTCCTCGTCGGTGAAGTCGACGCGGTACTCGGTCCCGTCCGGGCCGGTCGCGCTCTCGAACCGCTCACCCTCCGGGGTGAGCAACTGCACCAGCTGCGGGTCGCCGGTCGCACCCTTCTTGGACCGGGGTGCGGCCCGTCGGCCGCGACTGGAGACCCCGGGGTCGCCCTTTGCCATCCGTCTCTCCCTGTCTGTCTGCGTCGGCACCGGGGGGTCACCCGGCCGCGCAACTCGTGCGCCTGCCCGGCTGGTGCCGGACGGGTTCCTGGCGGCCGCGCCTAGCCCCGGTGGGGGTTGCCGCGCGGCGTGAGCCGGATTCTGGCCGAACCCGGTTCGGGAGCGCCGGCGCCCAGCCGCGCCTGCCGCGAGGGTGCGCGGAGGTCGTGGCTGCGTTGCCGTCGTGGTCCATATTCGCATCACACGTGAGCGCGCCCACAGTGCGCCTGTCCCGGGCACCTGCGGTGACCCGCTTCGTCGCACGGGGCGCCCGTTGTCCGTTGCATCGACGCGCGGCCGATCCGGCGGTGGTTCGTCACCGTTCGGCCAGATAAGCGTGTCGACACGCTGTGCAGGGTTGGCTGACCGAGCGTCACTGGTCCAGGCTGATTGGCGCGGGATCGTCCGCGTCGGGGCGGTTTGCCGCTTCCCCGCGTCCGGGCGGTGCCCCCGGGCGCTCGGGCCGGTCGCCGTACCGGCCCGTCCACTGCCGCAGTCGACGAAAAGGGGTGTGTGGTGTCCGAGCCAGGCCGAGATCCCACCGTCCCCTTCCTCGGCCGGCACCGCGCCGCCGGCGGCTACCGCCGGCTGGTCGGCGCGCACCGGGCTCCCGGCTCGGGCGGGCCGTCCCGGGGCTACCTGTTCACCGTGGCACTGCTCGCCGGCACCGCGTCGATGCCGATCCTCGCCGCCATCAGCACCGGCTCCGCCACCGTCGGCAGCACGGCCCTGCCGGACGGCAGCACGCCGTTCCTTCCGACACCCTCGGTCGGCCCAGTGGTGATCCCGGTGCCGGCGACGGGCCAGCCGCCGGTCGTCCCGTCGACCCCGTCCCCCGCCGCGCCCGACCCGGGCGACTGGCGGACCGTCGTGCCCCTCCCGGGTACGCCGATCGTCGCGGCGCCGGCGCCAGCCCCGCCGCCGCCGCGCGGCCCGGCGGCACATCCGAAGCCCTCGGCCAGGCCCGGCGGCCGACCGGTCCCGCCGCCCCCGGCCCCGAGGCCTTCGGCGTCCCCGAGCCCGTCGCCGAAGCCCTCGGCCAGCCCGAGCCCGAGCCCGGCGCCCACACCGACCGGCGAGCCGACGTCGGTGGAGCCGACGAGCAGCCTCTCGCTACCGCCACCCGAGCCCACGGCGACCCCGGCGCCCAGCGCGTCCCCGGCACCGGACGGCCCGACCGCCAGCGCGACCGTCACTCCCGGCCCGACCCCCGCCGACCCCAGCCCGACCCCCGCCGACCCCAGCCCGACCGCCGCTGATCCAGGCCCGACCGCCGCCGGCTCCGGTCCGACCGGTCCCGGCGGGACCGGGCACCGGGACGGTCGGCTGCGGGTACGGTGACGGTCGACGGCAGGTGATCCAGCCCCGGCCCGGTCGGAGCGCCGGGGGACGGACGGGAACGGTTCCGGGCGGCGGCCCGGGGTGGACGCAGAGGCGGGGCGCTGAGCGGGACGGGCGGTTCGGACGCGGAACCCCAGACCCGTCCGGCCGCCGCGCCACCACCCGGCCGCACCCTCCGGCTCGCCCGCTTCGTGACCGAGCTGACGGCGCCCGCGGTGCTGGTCTCGGCGCTGACGCTGGCGGTCGGCTGGCACAGCGCCCGGGGCGCGCACGGGCTGGCCTGGGGACTGCTGGCCACGCTCTTCGTCAGCGGGATCCCGTTCGCGTACATCCTCGGCGGGGTGCGTCGCGGCCGACTGACCGACCACCACGTGGGGGTCCGCGAGCAGCGCCGGGTCCCGCTGCTGTTCGGGCTCTGCTCGGTCGCCGCCGGGCTGGCCCTGCTCACGGTGCTCGGCGCGCCGCGACCGGTGCTGGCCCTGGCCGCCGCCGGGCTCGTCGGTCTGGTGGTCGCCGTGACGGTGAGTCACTGGTGGAAGATGTCGATCCACTCGGCGGTGGCCGCCGGGACGGTGGTCGTGCTGGTGCTCACGTTCGGGGCCGGGTTGCTGGCGACAGCGCCACTGCTCGCGCTGGTCGCTTGGTCCCGGGTCCGCCTGCGCGACCACACGGTGCCCCAGGTGGTCGCGGGGCTCGCCCTGGGCGCCCTGGTCGCCGCCCTCATCTTCGCCCCCCTCCGCTGACCCTGCCCCTGCCCCTGACCCCCTCCCCCTCCCCCCGAAGCTGATGGCGCGCACCCCGGACGAGGCCGCCGATCATGCAGTTGTGGTGCCCCGCAAAAGCTACGGAATGCCGCTTTCCGCCCACCACAACTGCATGATCGACGCCGACGGGCGGGGCGGGGCGGGGCGGGGGGTGGGGGTTAGGCGGGGTCGTCCGTGAGGCGGTGGCGGTTGGCTTCGATCCAGGCGTCGAGGGCGGCCGGGTCGTCGGGGTCGACGCCGTCGGCCATCAGCTGGGCGACGGCGGCGGTGGCGGGGCTGCGGCGCTCGCCCGTGCTGTAGAGGCGGGCGAACTCCGGCACCATCTCCTCGATGGCCGTGTCGATCTGCGCCGCCGCCTGCTCGGGTAGGCCGCGCTTGCGGGCGGCGTATCCGGCCCAGGCACGCAGCACCCGGGGCAGCAGTGCGGCGTCGTCCATGTCCAGCACCGCGCGCCGGTGCACCCAGTCCAGCAGGAACAGCCCGGCCACGGTGGGGCTCCACCGCATCGGGTCGGCGTCCGGGAAGCTGGCCGCGTGGTCCAGCAGCAGGCTGAGGCAGAAGTGCAGCGAGGCCAGCTCCGCCCCGTCGATGGTGTCCAGGCCGAACCGGGCCGCCTCCGGCGCGGCGAGGAACCGGCGGACCAGATCCGTGCGCTCGGCGGCGGAGAGCGGCTCGGCGGGCGCGGGGGCCGCCCCTGCCGTCTGGGGCAGCAGTGCCAGCCGGGCCCCGAGCAGGGCGCGGTCGGTGGCGAGCGAGCCCTCCCCGGGCAGCTCGGTCAGGCCGTCGGTGATCGCCAGGTGGCGGGTCACCTCGGCGCGCATCCGGGCCGGCTCCTCGTCGCGGAACCAGGTCAGCTCGTCCCCGGCGCACATCTGCCGGACCTGGTCGAGGATGCGGTCGGGCGGCCCGCCGACGAAGACGTCCTTGGTGATGCCGATGTTGTGGTCGAGCAGCGTCACCACGGCGTGCGCCGAACCGCCGGCCGGGTCGTCGTAGGCGAAGGTTGCGAGGTAGGAGGTCTGGTCGCCGTACACGTCGCCGTAGGACCAGCAGCCGGTCAGGTGCACGCGGCCGAGCTGGCCGGCCCAGGCGGGGGTGGCGGCGCCCGGACGGACCCGGTCGGTGCCCTCGGCGTCGGGCACCAGCGCGGCGAAGACGGCGCGGATGGTGGTCGCCGCGGCCGAGCGCCGGCGGGAGGTGGCGGCCAGGAAGCCGGCCACGAAGTCCCGGACGGCGGCGTCACGCTCGGTCTCCGCGACCGAGTAGACGCTGCCCAGCAGGGCCGCGCCGAGCATCTCCGCGTCGAGGGCGTTGTCCAGCTTGGCCACGTCGCGGGCGGCGTGCAGCACCGCGTCGTACGGGGTCTGAGGCGTTCCCATCCACCGACCCTACGCCGCCGCCCGCCCCGGGACGGTACGAGCGACCCGAGCGTCAGGTCCGCGTCGCGGCGCCGCGCCGCCGACCTGCGGTTGCCGTGGGACGGAATTCCCGGCTCAGCGGCCGGCGGCCTCCTCCAGAGCCGTGCGGGCCTCGGCGTAGGAGGCGAGCACCGCCCGCACCGGGGCGAGCACGTTCTCCTCGCCGACCGCCGCCACCGCGTCCGTGAGGCGCCGCTCGGCCCGACGACGGGCGCGGCGGGCCGCCCAGCGGACGATCGGCCTGGTCAGGGCGGCCACCAGCAGCCCGGCGAGCAGGCCGCCGAGGAGCAGCAGGGTGGGCAGCGGCACCTCGCCGACCATCGGGTGCTCCAGCGCCGGCAGGCTCAGCGCGCGCAGCCCGTAGCCGAGCGCCAGCCAGCCCAGCCCGGCCAGCGCGGCCAGGGTCACCAGCCACTGGAGGCCGCCGACGAACCGCCACCAGAGCGGTCGCCGGTCCATGCCGAGGTCCGTGCCGGCCACCGCGCGGTCCAGCGCGTCGGGCAGGTCGGCGAGGTGGGAGCGGGCGGCGGCCGTCACCGCGGCCGGCCAGGCGGCGGGCAGGTCCGCCCCGGCCCGGTCGGCCACCGACCGGATCGCCAGCCCGAGCGCCGCGCGCTGTGCGGCGGTGGGGTCGGGTACCGAGGTCGCGGCGACGAGGCTCTCCGCCGGTTCGTCGCGGCCGGCGGCCGGGCCGGGCAGGTGCAGCCGGCGCAGCGGGTCGGGCCGCAGTCGCCGCCAGCCCCGGACCAGCGGCCAGCCGGTGGTGGCGGCGCCCCGGTGCCGGTACGCCTGCTCGACCGCCTCGGCGACCGCCGGCACCCCGGCGGCGCCGGCGAGCGCCCGGTGCAGCGCGGTGACGGCGGCGTCGTCCGGCCCACCGGCCGGCGAGGCGTCGCCGACCAGCTCTTCGAGCCCGGCCACCACCGCGTCCACGTCGCCCCGGAGCCGCCGCAGGGCGGCCTGCCGCTCGGCCACCGTGCGTTCCAGCGCCTCCCGCAGCCCGGCCATGCCCGCCGGATCGACGGCGGTGGTCGCCAGCAGCGGTACGCCGTCCAGGCCGTCGCTGTCGAGCAGCCGGCGCAGGTCGGCCAGCACCCGGGGCAGCTCGGCCGGCGGCAGCCGGTCGGCCTGGTTGAGCACGACCAGGGTGACGTCCCGGTGCCGGTGGAACTCGCGCAGGTAGCTGGTGTGAATGACGCGGTCGGCGTACTTCTGCGGGTCGACCACCCACACCACGAGGTCGACCAGGCCGAGCAGCCGGTCCACCTCCAGCCGGTGGGACCGCTGCACCGAGTCGAAGTCGGGCAGGTCGAGCAGGATCAGCCCGTGCAGGGCCGACTCGTCGTCGCCGTCGAGCACGCTCTCCCGCACGAACCGGTGCCGGGGCAGCACGCCGACCCAGTCGAGCAGGCGGTTGCCGCCGTCGAGCGGCCCCCAGACGCAGGCGTGGGCGACGCCGGTGGTGGGGCGGCGCACCCCGACCGTGGAGAGTTCCATCCGGGCGAGCGCGTTGAACAGGCTGGACTTGCCGCTGCCGGTCGCGCCGGCGAGGGCCACCACGGTGTGGTCGCGGGAGAGCGCCAGCCGGGTGCCGGCCCGCTCGACCAGGGTGTGTGCCGGCACGAGCCGGGCGTCCGGCAGGTGGCCGTCGACGACGGTGAGGAACCGGCGTACGGCGTCGAGGCGGGCGATGAGCGCGTCGGCGTCCACCCGCTGGTCACCGCGGAACGCCTCGCGCATCCGCCCGACGATGTTGGTCATGACCCTCCATCCCCGGCGCCGGGCAGGCCCACGACTGCCGTGCCGGCGAGGTCGCTGCGGTTGCGGGCGATCTCCACCCGGTTGGCGGCGCCGCGCAGAGCTTCGGCGGTGCGCGCGGCGGGCCGCGCCTGCGCCGTCCGGTCCAGGTAGCGGCCGGCCTCGTCGTCGAGCAGGGCCCGCACCCGGTCCAGCAGGTCGGCCCGGGCCTTGGCGGCCAGCGTACGCACGGCCTGGTCGCCGAAGATCGCCTGGAGCACGGTCTGCGCGGCGACGGTCGTGCCGGCCCCGGTGGCCACCTCCAGCCCGGTGGGGATGAACGCCGTCGAGGCGAACACCGCGATCATGACGGCGAGCCCGGTGGCGTTCACCGCGTACGCGGCCGTCCGGGCCACGAAGCGGCGGTCGCCGCCCTCGGCGCGGACCAGCTCCAGCACTCCACGCTGCCACTCCCGCACCAGCCGCTCGGCCCGTTCGGGCAGGTCGGCGGAGGGGTGGGCCAGCTCCGGTTCGAGCAGCGCCGCCCCGGCGGGATGGGCCTTCCACCCGGTGTACGCGTTCTCGGCCGCCTCGGCGGCGACGCCCCGCAGCAGCGTCACCAGCTGGGACTCGATCGCCTCCCGCAGCTCGGACGCGGGCGCGGGCCGGCCGGTGACCGCCGACACCACCCGGTCGCGGAGCCGCCCGATGCGGGCCTCGATGGTGCGGAAGAACTCGCCGGTGCCGACGAACTCCTGCCAGCGGGCCAGCACCTCGCCGCGGAGCAGCCGACCGTCCTTCAGCCCCTGCCCGACGGTCCGGTGCGCCCCCCGGTACGCGGCCAGCACCCGCTCGTCGAGCGCGTCGGCGGCGGCGATCTGCTCCTCGGCGGCGTCGGCGAGCCCTTCGACCGCCGGGTGCAGCGCGGCGAGCGCGCCGTCCAGGGTCTGCCGGACCACGGCGGCGCGGGCGTCGGCGTCGGCGGCCAGCCGGGCGAACCAGGCGGCGAGCGGCGCGGTGACCCGCTCGGGCAGCAGGCCCTGCCCGTCGACCCAGATCTCGGGCAGCACGAAGAGCGGGGCCGCCCCCAACTCCTGCGCGGCGAGCATCTCCGACAGGTGGGCGGCGATCTCGTCGGCCGCCTCCGGGGGCACCCGGTCCAGCACCATGGCGATGACGGCGCCCCGGGCCCGGGCGCTGCGCAGCAGCTCCCAGGGGACGGCGTCGGCGTAGCGGGCGGCGGTGGTGACGAAGAGCCAGAGGTCGGCGGCGGCCAGGAGCTGCCCGGCCAGGGCCCGGTTGGCGTCGACGACCGAGTCGATGTCGGGGGCGTCGAGGAAGGCCAGCCCGGCCGGCAGGGCCGGGGCGGTGACCAGTTGCAGGGTGCGCGGGTCCTCGCTGGGCTCGGTGGTGCGGGTGAGGCCGGGCAGCAGCTCACCCTGGCGGAACCAGCCCGAGTCGGCCGGGTTGCAGACCAGCACCGGGGAGCGGGTGGTCGGGCGGAGCACCCCGGCGGCGCTCACCCGCGCCTGCACGAGGCTGTTGACCAGGGTGGACTTGCCCGCGCCGGTGGACCCGCCGACCACCACGAGCAGTGGCGCGTCGAGCCGGCGCAGCCGGGGCAGCAGGTAGTCGTCGAGCTGGTCGGTGAGGCTTCCGCCGGCCCGCCGGGCGGGCTCGGCGGAGGGTAGCGCGAGCGGGAACCGGGCCGCCCCGATCGCGGCACGCAGGCCGGCCAGTGCGGCGGGCAGGCTGTCGTCCCCGGTGGTGGCGGGCCGGTCCTCCCCGGCGTCCGTGGGGCCGGTGCGAGCTGCGACGGTGGGCGTGCCGGCCGGGTTGGCGGGATCGCCGTGCGTCGTCACCGCTAAAGCGTGCCCGACCGATGCAAGGGAAGACAACCGGTCAGTATCAAGCTGGGGTTGCGTCGGGTCGACTCAACCCCGACTTGACGATTTCGCGGGGCGTGGCACTATTGAGTCAAGTTCACTCAACTTGTGGTGGGGTCGCTGCGGGCGACGCCCGCCGGGCAGCTCGACGGGCGTCGCCCGTCACCTGCCCACAACGTGATGAAGCGAGGAAGCGAAGATGGCACGTGCGGTCGGTATCGACCTCGGCACGACGAACTCCTGCGTCAGCGTTCTGGAGGGCGGTGAGCCCACCGTCATCGCCAACGCTGAGGGCTCGCGGACGACCCCGTCGATCGTCGCGTTCGCCCGCAACGGCGAGGTGCTCGTCGGTGAGGTCGCCAAGCGCCAGGCGGTGACGAACCCGGACCGGACGATCCGCTCGGTCAAGCGGGAGATCGGCACCAACTGGTCCGTCGACATCGACGGCAAGAAGTACACCCCGCAGGAGATCTCGGCCCGCACGCTGATGAAGCTCAAGCGGGACGCCGAGGCGTACCTGGGCGAGCAGATCACCGACGCGGTGATCACCGTCCCGGCCTACTTCAACGACGGCCAGCGCCAGGCCACCAAGGAGGCTGGCGAGATCGCCGGCTTCAACGTGCTGCGGATCGTGAACGAGCCGACCGCGGCGGCCCTGGCGTACGGGCTGGACAAGGGCTCCAAGGAGCAGACCGTCCTGGTCTTCGACCTCGGTGGCGGCACCTTCGACGTGTCGCTACTGGAGCTGGCCGAGGGCGTCATCGAGGTCAAGTCGACCAGCGGTGACAACAACCTCGGTGGCGACGACTGGGACCAGCGGATCATCGACCATCTGGTGAAGACCTTCCGTGGCGAGCACGGCATCGACCTGGGCCAGGACAAGATGGCCCTCCAGCGGCTCCGCGAGGCGGCCGAGAAGGCCAAGATCGAGCTGTCCGCCGCCACCACCACCAACATCAACCTGCCGTACATCACCGCCGGCGCGGCGGGCCCGCTGCACCTGGACGTGACGCTCAGCCGGGCCGAGTTCCAGCGGATGACGCAGGACCTGCTGGACCGCTGCAAGGGCCCGTTCGAGCAGGCCGTCAAGGACGCCGGCATCAAGGTCTCCGACGTCGAGCACGTCATCCTGGTCGGCGGCTCGACCCGGATGCCGGCCGTGACCGACCTGGTCAAGCAGCTCACCGGCAAGGAGCCCAACAAGGGCGTGAACCCGGACGAGGTCGTCGCCGTCGGCGCCGCACTCCAGGCCGGTGTGCTCAAGGGCGAGGTCAAGGACGTCCTGCTGCTCGACGTGACCCCGCTGAGCCTGGGCATCGAGACCAAGGGCGGCATCTTCACCAAGCTGATCGAGCGCAACACCACCATCCCGACCAAGCGCTCCGAGGTCTTCACCACGGCGGACGACAACCAGCCGTCGGTGCTGATCCAGGTGTTCCAGGGCGAGCGGGAGATCGCGGCCTACAACAAGAAGCTCGGCACCTTCGAGCTGACCGGCCTCCCGCCGGCGCCGCGCGGCGTGCCGCAGATCGAGGTCACCTTCGACATCGACGCCAACGGCATCGTCAACGTGCACGCCAAGGACCTCGGCACCGGCAAGGAACAGAAGATGACGATCACCGGCGGCTCCTCGCTGCCGAAGGACGACATCGAGCGCATGCGCCGCGACGCCGAGGAGCACGCGGAGGACGACAAGCGTCGCCGCGAGGAGGCCGAGACCCGCAACCTGGCCGAGGCGCTCCAGTGGCAGACCGAGAAGTTCCTGGCCGAGAGCGGCGACAAGCTGCCCGCGGAGTCCCGTGACCAGATCAACGAGGCGCTCGGCGAGCTGCGCGGCGCGCTCGGCGGCCAGGACCTCGAGAAGATCAAGTCGGCCCACGAGCGGCTGGCGCAGGTCTCCCAGCAGGCCGGCTCGCTGCTCTACAACCAGCAGGGCGAGCAGCCGGGCGAGGCCGGGCCGGGCGCGGCGGGTGCCGCCGGCGCCGGGGCGACCGGTGGCCCGCAGGCCGGCGGCTCCGCCGGTGGCGCGGACGACGTGGTCGACGCGGAGATCGTGGACGAGGACAAGGACAAGAAGTGACGGTTCGTCCTCGGACACGGAACCACGGCAGAGGGATGAGGTAGCCCCATGACGGAGAAGCCACGAGCTGCCGACCCGGGTGCGACCGGGTCGGCGCCGGGTGGCTCCGCGCCCGCCGAGCAGGCCGGCGACGGGCCGCGGGTCGTCATCCGTAACAACCGCAAGATCAGCGAGACGTCCGAGCCGGCCGCCGCCGACGCCGGCTCGGACGTCCCGGCCGAGGGCCTGGTCGAGGAGGCCGAGGTCGTCGTCGACGAGATCGAGGTCGAGGCGGCCGAGGTGACCGGCCCGCCGGTGGTGGACGCCCCGGCGCAGCCGGCCGACGGCGGCCCGACCGCGCTCGGCGCCGAACTCGAGGCACTGCGCAAGGACCTCGACGAGCGGACCCGGGACCTCCAGCGGGTGACGGCGGAGTACGCCAACTACCGCAAGCGGGTGGACCGGGACAAGGGCCTGGTCACCGAGCAGGCGACCGGCGCGGTGCTCGCCGCGCTGCTGCCGATCCTCGACGACCTGGACCGGGCCCGCGAGCACGGCGACCTGGTCGGGCCGTTCGGCACCGTCGCCGAACAGCTCACCACGGCGCTCGGCAAGTTCGGGCTGACCCCGTTCGGCGAGCAGGGCGACCCGTTCGACCCGACCCGGCACGAGGCGGTCGCCCACCAGACCTCGGCCGACGTCACCGAGCCCACCTGCGTACAGGTGATGCGTCGGGGCTACCAGGTCGGTGAGCGGCTGTTGCGACCCGCGATGGTCGCGGTCGCCGACCCGGAGTAGTGCGGAACGACGACCGGACCGTCCCGCCCGCCCGCAGAGGGTGGGCGGGACGGTCGGTCCCCAGCTAGGGAGGGGGGTGGACCGGTGAGTTCCAAGGACTGGATCGAGAAGGACTTCTACGCCGTGCTGGGCGTGGACAAGGCCGCCACCGCCGACGACGTCAAGAAGGCGTACCGGAAACTGGCCCGGGATTCGCACCCGGACCACAACCCCGGCGACCCGAAGGCCGAGGAGCGTTTCAAGGCCGCCTCCGAGGCGTACGCCGTGCTCGGCGACGACGCCAAGCGGCGGGAGTACGACGAGCTGCGGTCGCTGTTCGGCTCGGGGGCGTTCCGGCGCGGGGCCCGTGGTCCCGGCCAGCCCGGCGGCGTCCCGTTCGACGTTTCCGACCTGTTCGGGGGCGCCGCGGGCGGGGGCGGTGACCGCCGCTTCGGCGGGGCCGGCTTCCAGGACCTGTTCAGCTCGATCTTCTCGGGCGGTGCCGGCGGTCCCGCCGGCGGGGCGGCGGCCCGCGGCCCGGCCCGGGGGCGGGACGTCGAGGCCGAGGTGGCCCTCGACTTCGGCGACGCCGTACGCGGGGTGACGCTTCCGCTGACGCTGCGCGCCCCGGGGGTGTGCGACACCTGCCACGGCAACGGGGCCAAGCCCGGCACCCAGCCGCGCACCTGCCCGGTGTGCCACGGGGCCGGCGTGACCAACCGCAACCAGGGGTCGTTCAGCTTCTCCGAGCCGTGCCGCAACTGCCAGAGCGTGGGCACGGTCGTGGACGAGAAGTGCCCCGAGTGCCAGGGCACCGGCGGGGTCACCAAGACCCGCACGCTGAACGTCCGTTTCCCGGCCGGCGTGGCGGACGGCCAGAAGATCCGGCTGGCCGGGCGGGGCGAGCCCGGCGCGCGGGGTGGCCCGGCGGGCGACCTCTTCGTACACGTGAAGGTGCGGCCGGACGAACTGTTCGGGCGTACCGGCGACGACCTCACGCTGACGGTGCCGGTCACGTTCGCGGAGGCCGTGCTCGGCACGGACCTGCGGGTGCCCACCCTCGACGGCGCGGTGACCCTGCGGGTGCCACCGGGTACGCCGAGCGGCCGGATCCTGCGGGCGCGGGGCAAGGGGGTGGTCCGCCGGGACGGCCAGGCGGGCGACCTGCTGGTGACGCTCGACGTGGTCGTGCCCGCGAAGGTGTCAGACGAGGCGCGTGCGGCGTTGGAGAGTTTCGCCGCGCAGACCCCGCCGGCCGCCCGGGAACATCTCGAGGCGCGGGTACGTCGATTCAGTTGACCCGGTGTTCAGTCGGCTCGGTGGAGTGCACGCGGAGGTGAGCGGGATGTCGGACGAGTTCGTCGGCTCGGGTGACCCTGCCTACGAGGCCAAGGTGCTGATGATCTCGGTGGCGGCGCGGATGGCGGGGATGCACCCGCAGACCCTGCGCCAGTACGACCGGTTGGGCCTGGTCCAACCGGGACGGGCCGCCGGCGGCGGGCGCCGCTACAGCGTCCGCGACGTGGTGCTGCTGCGCGAGGTGCAGCGGCTCAGCCAGGACGACGGGATCAACCTGGCCGGGGTCAAGCGGATCATCGGGCTGGAACGGCTGCTGGAGCAGGCGCAGCAGCGGGTGGCCCGGCTGGAGGCGGAGCTGGACGCCGCGTACCGGCGGATCGCCGAACTGGAGGCCCTGGCCCGCTTCCCGGGCAGCGACCTGGTGCCGACCAACCGCACCTCCACCGCGCTGGTGGTCTGGCGTCCCCGCCGGGGCCCCGAGCGCTGACGACATCTCACCGCGCCCGGCCGCCCTCCGCGGCCGGGCGCGGTCGTCTACCCGCCCCCGCCCGGCCGCCCCGCCCTGCCGTCGCGCGGTGTGGCCACTCTCCGACTCCCGACTCCCGGTTCTGGTGCCGTCGCCGACCGCCGCGTCGCTGGCGGTAGGCCGTTCCGGCCGTCGCCGGCGGGTAGGCCGTTCCGGCGCGTCGCGTCCGACGTCGCGCCGAACACCGCGCGACCGGGCACCACCGGTGGAACACCACGGGTGTCACCACCCCCGAATGACACCTGTGGTGTTCCACCCGTGCGCGGTTGCCGGTTTGCCGGCGGGGGAGGCGCCGGATCCGCTAATCTGCGAATCAGGTCCAACCCGCTTAATCCGGACTCCAATGGCAGGGGGAGCCATGACGGAAGCCGCGAGGAAGGTTGCCCAGCAGGCGGAGGAACGGCTCGACGAGGTGGCGAAGAACGTCCGGGAGAGGTTCGACCGGGTCACCGAGGGCCGCTTCACCGACAAGGTCAAGAACGGCGCGTTCGCCGACCGGGCCGACCACGGCACCGACCAGGGACGCGACGAGGCGAGACGCCGCGAGCAGGGCGGACCGGAGCACTGACGATCCGCCGACGTGCGGGCCGGGACCCACGGGGGGTCCCGGCCCGCACGTCGTTCGGGCGTGCGGGCCGGGACGCTCGTGGTTCCGTGCGGGGGTCCCGGCCTGTTCGCCGTTCGGGCGTGCGGGCCGGGAGGCTCGTGGTCTCGTGCGGGGCCCGGCCCGTTCGTCGTAGAAGAGGGTCTGCTTCGCTCAGGCGATGCGGCGGTTCTCGCGGACCAGGCCGCCCTCGCACCAGTCCCGGTAGACGAAGAGTTCCGGGCGGGCCAGCAGCGCCCGGCTGTTGTACGCCCAGGTGCGCATCAGGTCGTCGCCGTCGCGTTCGGCCTGCTCCACGAGCTTGCGGAAGCGCCGCTTCGGGTGGGCGCGGAAGTTCGTCCGGATGCCGTCGGCGGCGTAGATGTAGAGGCAGTGCAGCGCGAACCGGCGCGCCGGGCAGGCCGGGTCCATCGCCAGGCCGAAGAGCACCGCCACCAGCCGGTCGCCGGAGACCAGCAGGTCCCAGTCCGGCGGCATCGAGGTCAGCGGTACGGAGTCCGGCTGGTAGGCCCACGCCCGCAACTCGGCGGGGGTCGGGTCGACGGGGTTGGCGAAGCCGTGGAACGTCGACTCCTGCACGCTCACCGGCCAACCTTCCGCTCTGAGCCCGCGAGGGCGTCGGCCACCCACGGGCTCTGGCTGCTGGGGCGAAACGGTAACCCGGAGCGCTGGTCGGCGGTAGACCCCGTGGGGAGCAATTCGACATCCGTTGGCCGAGGGCCGACCCGACCGTACGGTCGATCCGCCCCCCGGCCAACGTCGATCATTCCGCCACGGGTGCCGGCTGGGCCCGCTGTGCGGCGCCGCGCTGTCGCAGCCAGCGCTTGAACCACGCGAAGTCGGGCAGCCGTGCCAGCATCGGCCCGGTCACCACGGTGATCAGCACGTACGCCGTCGCGAGCGCCGCCAGTTTCGGCTCGACGCTGCCGGCTGCCACGGCGAGGCCCGCGATGACGATGGAGAACTCACCCCGTGGTACGAGGGCCAGACCGGCACGCCATCGACCGGGCTCGGCGATGCCGACCCGGCGGGCGGCCAGGTAGCCGGTGAGGGTCTTGGTCGCCATGGTGACGATGGCCAGCGCGAGCGCGGGCAGCAGCACCGGCGGGATGTCCCGGGGGTCGGTGACCAGCCCGAAGAAGACGAAGAAGACCGCCGCGAAGAGGTCCCGCAGCGGCGTGAGCAGTTCCGTGGCGTGGTGTGCCACCGGCCCGGAGAGGGCGATGCCGACCAGGAACGCCCCGACCGCCGCCGACACCTGGAGCTTCGCCGCGATGCCGGCCACCAGCAGGGTCATCCCGAGTACGCCGAGCAGCAGCGCTTCCGGGTCCTTCGCCGACATCGCGGTGGAGATCAGGTTGCCGTAGCGGATGGCGACCACCAGCACCAGGAGCACGGTGCCGACCGCGATGCCGAGCGCGATCCCGCCGCCGAGCAGGCCGGTGCCGGCGAGCACGGCCGTGAGCAGGGGCAGGTACAACGCCATGGCCAGGTCCTCGATCACCAGGACCGAGAGGACCACCGGCGTCTCCCGGTTACCGAGGCGACCCAGGTCGGCGAGCACCTTGGCGATGACACCCGAGGAGGAGACCCAGGTGATGCCGGCCAGCACCAGGGCGGCGACCCAGTCCCAGCCGAGCAGCAGCGCGAACGCCGCCCCCGGCAGCGCGTTGAGCAGCCCGTCGATCAGCCCGGCGGGGGCCGCGGCGCGCAGGTTGCCGACGAGCTCGTTGGCCGAGTATTCCAGGCCGAGCATCACCAGCAGCAGGATCACGCCGATCTCGGCGCCGACCGCGAAGAACTCCTCGCTGGCGGCGAGAGGGAGCAGGCCGCCGTGCCCGAAGGCGAGCCCGGCGAGCAGGTAGAGGGGGATGGGCGAGAGGCCGATCCGGCGGCTCAGCCGACCGAGCAGGCCGAGCAGGAACAGCAGCGCGCCGACTTCGACGAGCAGGGTTGTCGTGTGGTGCATCCGCGCCTCAGCCGTCCGGGTCACTGTCGGCGAGGATGGCTGTCACTCCGTCGAGGCCCCTGCGGGTCCCGACGACGACCACCACGTCACCGGCGGCGAAGCGGAAGGACGGGTCCGGCGAGGCGATCACCTCGCCGTGGCGCAGCACCGCGACGATCGAGGCGCTCGTGCGGGAACGTGCCTGCGTGTCGCCGAGCTTGCGGTTGACGTACTTCGACCCGGCCGGGATGGCGATCTGCTCGGTGAGCAGCCCGGCGGCCTGGTCGCGCAGCCCGGAGAGTTGACCCAGCATCAGGGACGCGCCGAGGATGTCGGCGAGCGCCTCCGCCTCGTCGTCGGTCAGCGGTATGTCGTGCTGACATGAGTCGGGATCGTCCGGGTCGTACAGGACGAGGTCACGGCGGCCATTGCGGTGGGAGACGACGCCGAGGCGGCGGCCGGATTCCGTCAGCAGATCGTGACGGACCCCGATACCAGGCAGGGCGGTCTGTTCGACACGTACGCGCACGCGGTCAGGCTACTCCCCGCCGTCACCTGCGGATCCTGTCAGGACGTCGCCTGCCGCTGAGTGATCTGTCAGTGCTCCTCCGCCACCGTCGTGAACGACCCGGCGCGACAGGGGCCGGACGCCGGGACCGGAAAGGCCCGGCCGCTGCCACGGAATGTGTGAGCCAGCTCACGTGGTCAGGGTTGAGCGGAATAGGCTCAACTCTGGTTGTGTCCTTTCCAGTGGACACGCCGATCCGGGGGAGCCCATGAACACGGAACGTCTCACCACCAAGAGCCGCGAGGCCATCACCGGTGCCGTCGCGCTGGCGAACCAGCGCGGCCACGCCACCGTGGAGCCCTGGCACCTGCTGCTGTCACTGCTGGACACCGACGGTTCGACCGCCGCCGGCCTGCTGCGCGCCGTCGGGGCCGATCCCGGCGAGCTGCGCCGGGTCGCCCAGCGCTCGGTCGACGGCCTGCCCGCCGCGCGGGGTTCCAGCATCGCCGAGCCGACCCTGGCCCGGGAGTTCGTCAACGCCATCGGGGCCGCCGAGCAGATCGCCCGGCCGCTCGGCGACGAGTACACCTCCACCGAGCACCTGCTCGCCGGCCTGGCCCGGGTGGGCGGCGCGGTGTCGAACGCGCTGAAGTCGGCCGGTGTCACCGAGGAGACCCTCGTCGCCGCCTTCCCGTCGGTGCGCGGCGGGGACCGGCGGGTCACCAGCGCCGACCCCGAGCAGACCTACCAGGCCCTGGCCAAGTACGGCGTGGACCTGACCGCCAGCGCCCGCGACGGCAAGATCGACCCGGTCATCGGCCGGGACTCGGAGATCCGCCGGGTGATCCAGGTGCTGTCGCGGCGGACCAAGAACAACCCGGTGCTCATCGGTGAGCCGGGTGTCGGCAAGACCGCCATCGTGGAGGGCCTGGCCCAGCGGATCGTCGCGGGCGACGTACCCGAGTCGCTACGGAACAAGAAGCTCGTCTCGCTCGACCTCGGCGCGATGGTGGCCGGCGCCTCCTACCGGGGCCAGTTCGAGGAGCGGCTCAAGTCCGTCCTGGAGGAGATCAAGAACTCCGACGGTCAGGTCATCACCTTCCTCGACGAGCTGCACACCGTCGTCGGCGCCGGCAAGGGCGAGGGCTCGATGGACGCCGGCAACATGCTCAAGCCGATGCTGGCCCGCGGCGAGCTGCGGATGGTCGGCGCGACCACGCTGGACGAGTACCGCGAGCACATCGAGAAGGACCCGGCCCTGGAGCGCCGCTTCCAGCCGGTGCTGGTCGGCGAGCCGACCATCGAGGACACCATCGGCATCCTGCGCGGCCTGAAGGAGCGCTACGAGGTGCACCACGGCGTACGGATCACCGATGCCGCCCTGGTCGCCGCCGCCTCCCTGTCGGACCGCTACATCACCGACCGGTTCCTGCCAGACAAGGCGATCGACCTGGTCGACGAGTCCGCGTCCCGGCTGCGGATGGAGATCGACTCCCGGCCCGTCGAGGTGGACGAGATCGAGCGGGCGGTGCGCCGGCTGGAGATCGAGGAGATGGCGCTGGCCAAGGAGCCGGACGCCGCCTCCGCCGAGCGGCTGGAGCGGCTGCGCAAGGAGCTGGCCGACAAGCGCGAGCAGCTCACCGTCCTGTCGGAGCGCTGGCAGCTGGAGAAGAGTCACATCACCAAGCTCTCCACCGCCAAGGAGGAGTTGGAGCGGCTCGGCGGCGAGGCCGAACGGGCCGAGCGCGACGGCGAGCTGGAGCGGGCCGCCGAGCTGCGTTACGGCCGGATCCCCGCCCTCAAGGCCGAGCTGAAGCAGGCCGAGGAGGAACTGGCCCGGCTCCAGGCCGAGGGCGCGATGCTCAAGGAGGAGGTCGGCGCCGACGACATCGCCGCCGTGGTCGCCTCCTGGACCGGCATCCCCGCCGGCCGGCTGCTGGAGGGCGAGACCGCCAAGCTGCTGCGGATGGAGGAGTCGCTCGGCGCCCGCGTGGTCGGTCAGGCCGAGGCGGTCGGCTCGGTCTCCGACGCGGTCCGCCGCGCCCGGGCCGGGGTCGCCGACCCCGACCGCCCCACCGGCAGCTTCCTCTTCCTCGGCCCGACCGGCGTCGGCAAGACCGAGCTGGCCAAGGCGCTCGCCGAGTTCCTCTTCGACGACGAGCGGGCCATGGTCCGCATCGACATGAGCGAGTACGGCGAGAAGCACTCCGTCGCGCGGCTGGTCGGCGCCCCGCCCGGCTACGTCGGCTACGAGGAGGGCGGCCAGCTCACCGAGGCGGTGCGCCGCCGGCCGTACTCGGTGATCCTGCTGGACGAGGTCGAGAAGGCCCACCCGGACGTCTTCGACATCCTGCTCCAGGTGCTCGACGACGGCCGGCTCACCGACGGGCAGGGCCGCACGGTGGACTTCCGCAACGCCATCCTGATCCTCACCTCCAACCTGGGCTCGTCGGTGATCGGCGACCTGACGCTGGCCGAGGAGCAGCGCCGGGAGGGCGTCCTGGCGGTGGTCCGCTCGCACTTCAAGCCGGAGTTCCTCAACCGCCTCGACGACATCGTGGTCTTCGCCGCGCTGCGCGGGGACGACCTGCGGGCGATCGTCGACATCCAGCTCAACCGGATGCGCAAGCGTCTCGCCGACCGCCGCCTCGGCCTGAGGATCACCGAGCCGGCCCGGGTCTGGCTCGCCGAGCACGGCTACGACCCGATCTACGGCGCCCGCCCGCTGCGCCGCCTGGTCCAGACGGCGATCGGCGACCAGCTCGCCAAGGCGCTCCTGTCGGGGCGGATCCGCGACGGCGACACGGTCGAGGTCGACCTGGCGGACACCAGGGACGCCCTGACGGTCTCGGCGGCCTGACCCGCTCCACCTCGCCCCGGCCGGCGCCGCCGGCCGGGGCGAGCCTGTGACGATCAAGAGGTTGCGTCCCGGCAGCGCTTCGTGGACGACGCGAATCTCTTGATCGACAGGGTGGGCGGGGCGCGACGGGGGAAGGAACAGGGGCATGTTCGGGATCGGCAAGAAACGGGACCGGGAGATCGAGGCGGCCCTCGACGAGCTGCGGCAGGCCGACACGGTGGCGTTCGGCGGGGTGGGGATCGCCGGGACGGTGCTGCCGGTGACCGAGGCGTACCGGCGGGTGGAGGCGGCGCTCGCCGACGACCCCGAGGGCGTACGCGAACAGCTCGACCGGCTGCTCGCCAAGGGCACCCCGGCCGGGCGCGTCTACGCCGCCACGCTGCTGGAACGCGTCGATCCGTCGGCCGCGTGGGCCGCCTGGACGGCGCTGGGCGGCGACCCGGCCGAGTTCGGCACCTTCACCGGCTGCGTCATGGGCCGCACCACCCTGCGCGAGTACGTCGCCGAGCACCTTCCCCGAGGCTGACCCCCGGCCTTCGGGAACAGCCCCGGGGCCTACCCGCCGCCCGGGAACAGCTCGCCGGGAGCACGCCGCGAAGGGGCCGGGAGCACGCCCGGAACGGTCCCGGGAGCCCACCGGCGGAGCACGCCGAGTGACCGTTCCCTCACTCAGGCGACAGCATGTTTCCCCAGGTGCGCGGGGTTGTTACCGTCCTCGCCGACGTACCTGGGGAGGTGGTCGGGATGAGCGGGACGATCGCATACGTGCTGGCGGCGATGGGCTGTCTGGTCGGGGTGGGCGGCTTGGTCGTGGCCGCGGTGGCCTGGAACCGGACGCGTTCCCGCCCGCAACAACGGGCCAAGGGGCCGGGCGACCCGCTGCGGGACCGCGACGCCGACGCGCTGCGCGGCGACCCGCGCCGGCTGAAGCCCGGCGACATCGTCGAGATCCGGGGCGTGTCGTACGCGGTGCGCGGCTCGATCCGCCTGGTCGAGGGCGGCTGGAGCTGGGCCGAGCACCTGCTCGACGACGCCGGCGGCGTGCGGCGCTGGCTCTCCGTCGAGGAGGACCCGGAGCTGGAGCTGGTGCTCTGGGGGGCCGAGCAGGGCGCCACCGTCACCCCGGGCGCGCCGACGATCGACTTCGCCGGCCGCCGCTACAACTGGAACGAGTCCGGCCAGGCCCGCTTCACCGCCGTCGGCAACACCGGGCTAGACCCGACCGGCACCATGCGGTACCACGACTACCAGGCGCCCGGCGGCGCCCGGCTCTCCTTCGAGGCGTACGGGGAGGCGGGCTGGGAGGTGGCGCTCGGTGAGCTGCTGCACCGCGGCGACGTCATGATCTACCCGCAGTCCGAGGTGGGCTGATGCTCGTCACCCTCGACGCCCCGTACGTCGACACCAGCGCCGCCGACCTCAGCCTGGCGCTCGACGACGTCGAGCGGCCCGCGCTGCACGTGCTCGACCTCGACCTGCCCGGCGGCGTCCGGCTGCGGCTGCGGCTGCTCGGCGCCTCGCACCAGGTGGTCCTGCACGCGCCCGGCGCCACGCTGACCGAGACGGTCGCCTGCCTGCCCGGCCGCCCGCCCGAGCTGCCGCCGGCGGTACGCGACGAGGCGAGCGGCTACCACTTCACGGCGACCGTGCTGCGGCCCGCCGGCACGGGGCTGAGCGCGCAGGTCGCCACCCTCCGCGCCGACCTGGCCGACGACCCGTACGCGCTGGTGGGCGTGTTCCCCGGCGACGCCGACGCGGTGACCGCGCTGGCGGTCCGCCCCGACCCGCCGGCCGGCACCCTCGCCTGGCGCACCTGGCACGCGTATCCCCAGACCAACGAGCTGGTCCTGACCGAGACGGTGGTGGCACTGCGATGACGTACCGACGCTGGTTCGTGGTGGGGGTGGCGTTCGCCGTCATCGGCGCTCTGGTCGCCGCCTTCGCCATCTTCTACGGCAGCTTCTCGCCGCGCGGCTACGTCGAGGACAAGTACAGGCGGGCGGCGAGCCACGACATCGGCCGCAACGCCGTCGCCTACACCTCGCCCCGCTCGCCGAGTCAGGTGGCGAAGGAGGTCACCGACGCATGGCAGCCCGCCGACCAGTACGTCGACGGCAGCGGCGTCTACCTGCGCTACGACGACGACTCGGTGGTGATCCTGCCGATCGCCGCCGGCTCGGTGATCCTGCTGGAGCGCATGAGCACCGCCTACCCCCGCTACCACTCCACGGTCGGCTCCCACTGGGGCTGGGGCCGTGGCAGCACCGTCCGGGGCGGCGGCCCCGGCAGCGGCAAGTGACGCACCGACCCCCCCCTCACCCTGGAGCCTCCTGTGCAGACCCTCGTCACCGATCTGCTGGTCACCCTCGCCTACGGGGCCGTCGGTGTCCTGCTGATGGGCATCGGCTACGTCCTGGTGGACCTCGCCACCCCCGGCCGGCTCAACCAGCTGATCTGGACCGAGCGCAACCGCAACGCGGCGCTGCTGCTCGCCTCCAACCTGGCCGGCGTCGGCATCATCGTGGTCGCCGCGATCGCCGCCAGCGACGACGACTTCGCGCTCGGCATCGTCGGCGCGTCCGCGTACGGGATCCTCGGCCTGGTGATCATGGCGGCGGCCTTCGTGCTGCTCGACGTCGCCACGCCGGGCAAGCTCGGCGAGATCCTGGTCGACCAGCAGCCGCACCCGGCGGTCTGGGTCTCCGCCGTCGTGCACCTCGCCACCGGCGCGATCATCGCCGCCGCGATCAGTTGATGGCGACGGCGAAGAAGCCCGGCGGGCAGCAGGCCGCGGTCGCGAACGCGAACACGGGCACCTGGATCGTCTGGGTGGTCATCGGTGTGATGGTCCTGTGCTGCGTGGGCATCGGCGTCGTCAACCGCAGCGGGGGCGGGGACGACGTGCTGCCGCCGACCTCGCAGGAGCGCGGCGACACCGTGCCGATCCTCCAGCGCTCCAGCGCCAGCCAGGGCATCTGCTACGGCTGGGTGCTCCAGGACTTCTACAGGTACACCGACCTCAGCGTCGGGTCGAACCTCGGCGACGGGATCGCGGTCGAGGAGAACGCCGCCTGCCCGCGCTGGGTGCAGGTGGTCGCCCGGGTCGCCTACACGTCGGAGAGCAGCGAGAGCAACGACTTCGCCCGTGTCACGGTGGAGGCCTCCGACGACGTCTCCGCCACCGCCCGCCTGCGGATGCAGAGCGGGCTGGAACGGCTCGGGCTGACCGAGGACGCCTTCGTCGACGAGCCCGGCTGGGCCGTCACCCGCGCCGCCGTCTCGCTGCCGTTGCTCGCCGCCGAGGCGGGGGTGGTGGAGCCGGCGCCGACCCCGGCGGCCGCGACGGCCGACGCACCACCGCTGCCGGACGCCGGTAGCGACCTCTGGCGGGACCGCTGGGGCTACCTGCTCGCCGCGGTCGGCCTGCTGCTGTTCACCGCGCTGCTCTTCGCCGCCGGCTTCTGGCAGCGCGGCCGCCAGCGCCGCAAGGAGGCCGGACGGCAGGGGCGGACGAGGGACGTCCGGGCCGCCGGGCGTACGCCGGAGGGCCGGTGACCGTCGACGCGCCGGCACCCGCGCGGTGGCGGCTGTCCCGCGCGGCGGTGCTCGTCGCGGTCTTCGTCTGCGCCGCCTGCGGCCTGGTCTACGAGCTGGCCCTGGTCGCCCTGGGCAGCTACCTGATCGGGGACACGGTCGGGCAGGCGTCGATCGTGCTCGGCGTGATGGTGTTCGCGATGGGCGTCGGCGCGCTCGCCGCCAAGCCGTTGCAGCCCCGGGCCGCCGCCGCGTTCGCCGCGATCGAGCTGGCCCTGGCCCTGCTCGGCGGCCTCTCCGTGCTCGGCCTCTACGCGGCCTTCGCGTGGCTGGACCTCTACGGCCCGGCGCTGATCGGCACCGCCTTCGTGCTCGGGCTGCTGATCGGCGCGGAGATCCCGCTGCTGATGGTGCTGCTGCAACGCATCCGGGAGCAGGCCGCCGGCAGCGCGGTGGCGGACCTGTTCGCCGCCGACTACGTCGGCGCGCTGCTCGGCGGGCTGGCCTTCCCGTTCCTGCTGCTGCCGGTCTTCGGCCAGCTCAAGGGGGCGCTGGTGGTCGGCGCGGTGAACGCCGTCGCCGGGCTCGCGCTGGTCTGCACGGTCTTCCGGCGGGAGCTGAGCCGCCGGGCCCGCGTCGCGCTCGGCGCCGGCAGCGTCGTGGTCTTCGTCAGCCTCGGGTACGCGTGGGTGACCGCGCACGACTTCGAGCTGACCGCCCGCCAGCAGCTCTACCGGGACCCGGTGGTGCACGCCGAGCGCAGCCGGTACCAGGAGATCGTGCTCACCCGCTCGGTCGCCGAGACCGGCCGCGCCGGCACCGACCTGCGGCTCTTCCTCAACGGCGACCTCCAGTTCAGCTCGGTCGACGAGTACCGCTACCACGAGGCGCTGGTGCATCCGGTGCTGAACGGCCCGCGTGGCGAGGTGCTGGTACTGGGCGCCGGGGACGGCCTCGCCGTACGCGAGCTGCTGCGCTATCCGGACGTCCGGCGGATCACGGTGGTGGACCTGGACCCGGCGGTGGTGGCGCTGGCCCGCAGCGAGCCGCAGCTGCGCCGGCTCAACGGCGGGGCGCTCGACGACCCCCGGGTGCGGGTGGTGCACGCCGACGCGTTCGCCTGGCTGCGTACCGCCGCCGACCGGTTCGACGCGGTCGTGGCCGACCTGCCCGACCCGGACGAGACGGCCACCGCCAAGCTCTACACCGTCGAGTTCTACGCGCTGGTGCGGACGGTGCTCGCCGAGGGCGGCCGGCTGGTGGTGCAGTCCGGCTCGCCGTACTTCGCGCCCCGGTCGTACTGGTCCATCGAGGCGTCGCTGCGCGAGGCGGGCTTCGCCACCACGCCGTACCACGTGGACGTGCCGTCCTTCGGCGACTGGGGTTTCCTGCTGGCCGCCCCCGGCCCGACCGCGCCCGCCCTGGCCCTGCCGCCGGGCGCGCCCGGGCTGCGCTTCCTCGACGCGGCGACCCTGACCGCCGCCGGCAACTTCCCGGCCGACCGCCGCCGGGTGGACGTGCCGGCCTCCACCCTGCTCCAGCCCCGCGTGCTGGAGTACGCCCGCGCGGAGTGGCGCGGCTACTGAGGCGCCGCGGCAGCCACAGCCCGCTGGTGAACAGGCCCCGCGGCCCGTGATCGCCGCCGTCCCGGCGGGTCAACGCCCGTCTGACGTGCCGGAGTGGCCCGACCTGGATACGGTGTGACCGCGATCTAGGGAAGGAGAATCATGGTCGATTCCCACAACACGCCGGCCCGCACCCGGCCGGGTGTGGTGACCATATCCACGTATCTGCTGTGGCTGTTCGCGCTCACCCAGCTGATCGGCCTCATCATCACGCTCTCCACCGTCGGCACCATCTCGGAGGTGCTCGACGACGCGTACCGGGGCACCGACGCCAACGGCACGCAGAACCTGGCCGACATCACCACGATGATCACCATCGGTGGCGCGGTCTTCGTGCTCCTGCTCGCGGTCGTGCTGGCCGTGCTCGGGGTGTTCAACAACCGGGGCAGCAACGGGTCGCGGATCACCACCTGGGTGCTCGGCGGCATCATGGTCTGCTGCACGGGCGGCGGGTTGGTCAGCGGAGTGGGCGGCGGCATGGGCACCGGTCAGACGACCGGCGACGGGCCGAGCCCGGAGGAGATCCAGCGCCGCCTCGACGAGGCGCTGCCCGGTTGGTTCACCCCGGTCACCACGCTGCTCAGCGTGATCGGGCTGCTCGCGCTGCTCGCCGCGCTGATCCTGCTGGCGCTGCCGAAGGCCAACGAGTTCTTCCGCAAGCCGAAGCAGGGCTGGGAGCCTCCGGTCCCGGGTGCGGCCTACCCGCAGTCCGGCGGCCAGCCCGGCTACCCGCAGTCCGGCCAGCCCGGCTACCCGCCCACGCCGGGGTACCCGCCGACGCCGGGCCAGCCGCAGGCGTCCGACCAGCCGGGCTACCCGCCGGCCCCGGGCGACCAGCCGCCGTCCGCGCCGTACGGCGGGGGCCAGCCGGGCCAGCCGGGGTCGAACCCGGGTGGCGATCAGCCCGGGTCGGACCGTCCCGGGCCGAACCCGCCGCCGGTGAGTTGACCGGTCGATAACAGCGACGCCGACGGTCCCTCCGAGTAGGTTGCAACCCGACGCCTACCGGAGGGACTCGTCGTGTCGCACCCCGATCGGGCACCGGCCCGCCGCCCGGCCGTGGTCACGGCGGCCGTGGCGCTGCTGGCGCTGATGGCGGTCGCCGCCCTCGCGTACGCCGCCGCCGGTGTGGCGACGCGGGGCGGCACCGTCGACCGGTTCCGCGCCGCCGCCGGAGGCACCTCGGCGGGCCCGGACCAGATCGACCGGACGGTCACCCTGCTGGACGTGTCCACCGTGCTGACGGCGGCGGTGAGCCTGCTCGCGGGGCTGCTCCTCGCCGGTCTCGCCCTCGGCCTACGGGCCGGCCGGGACGGCGCCCGCACCGCGACCTGGGTGGTCTCGGGGCTGGGGCTGATCGCCGGGTGCTGCGGGCTCGCGTTGCTGGTCGGCCAGCGTGCCGCCCCGCTGGGGTCCGGGGAGGACGACCGGGCGACGGCGGAGCTCCTCGGCCTCCTCGCCGACGCCTACCCGTCCTGGTGGATTCCGCTGGGCGCGGGGCTTTCCGTCGGCCAGGTGCTCGGTTACCTTGTGGTAGCCGTGCTGCTGGCACTGCCGGCGGCGAGCGCCTGGTTCCGCCGGCGGCCCGCGCCGTCCGCCCCGCACCATCCTCCGGCGTCGCCCGCGCCACCCGCCCAGCCCTCGCACCAGCCGCCCGGGGCGCCGCCCGCGCCCCCGTACCCGCCGAGGTAGGACCGCCCGTGACGCTCGACCAGTCGGCCAGCGAGCGGCGGGCCCTGATCACCGGAGCGACCGCCGGCATCGGTGCCGCCTTCGCCCGCCGGCTGGCCGCCGACGGCTGGCACCTGGTGCTGGTGGCCCGGGACGCGAGCCGGCTGGCCGCGACGGCCGCCGAGCTGACCGGGCGGCACGGCCGGGAGGTCGAGACGATCCCGGCCGATCTGTCCACCGACGACGGTTGCGCGACGGTCGAGGGGCGGCTGGCCGAGGGGGCGCCGATCGAGTTGCTGGTCAACAACGCCGGGATCAGCCTGAACACCCCGTTCCTGCGGTCGTCCGTCGAGGACGAGGCGCGGCTGCTGCGGCTCAACGTGCACGCCGTGATGCGGCTGACCCTCGCGGCCCTGCGTCCGATGACCGAGCGGCGCCGTGGGGCAGTGATAAATGTCTCTTCGGTGGCGGGCTTCGGCCCGGTCATGCCGGGTTCGACATACTCCGCCAGCAAGGCGTGGGTCACCAACTTCAGCGAGTCCGTCGGCCAGTCCGCCCGGCCCTTCGACGTACGCGTGATGGCGCTCTGCCCCGGCTACACACGTACGGAGTTCCACGAGCGCGCCGGCATCAACATGTCGAAGACGCCGGAGTGGATGTGGCTGCGGGCCGACGACGTGGTCGACGAAGCCCTGCGTGACCTGCGGAAAGGCAAGCTGGTCAGCGTTCCCGCGTGGAAGTACAAGCTCGCCGTGGCGGGACTGCGGCACGCGCCCCGGCGGCTGCTGGAAGCCGTGTCCCGGGACACCCGGGGCCGGACCGGCCGCGACGGCGGCTGAGCGACGGGTCGGGGCCGGCTCGCCCCGTCGATTTTCGTCGGTCGTCCGATATGCCCGGCTGAACGGTCGCTCAGCGTAGCCGGGCACCGCCACCCGCTCGTCGTCCCCAGGGCTGATCCCGGTGGACCCCGCACACGACTCCCAGACTTGAGCAGTACCCTCTATCGGCATGGGGGACCACGACGACCTGCGTAAATTCATCACTGACCTGGCGGTGGTCCACGGCCGGGTGGTGCTCTCCTCAGGCCGCGAGGCCGACTGGTACGTCGATCTACGTCGCGTCACGCTCCATCACCAGGCCGCTCCGTTGGTGGGGCGCGTGATGCGTGACCTGACGGCCGACTGGGAGTACGACGCGGTGGGCGGGCTGACCCTGGGCGCCGACCCGGTGGCGCTGTCGATGGTGCACGCCGCGTCCGGAACCGATCGCCCGGTGGACGCGTTCGTGGTCCGCAAGGCGGGCAAGACGCACGGGCTGCAGCGCCGGATCGAAGGGCCGGACGTGGCCGGCCGGCGGGTGCTGGCGGTGGAGGACACCTCCACCACCGGGGGAAGTGTGTTGACGGCGGTCGAGGCCCTTCGCGAGGTCGGGGCCGAGATCGTGGGTGTGGCGGTTATTGTTGATCGAGGCGCCGGCGACGCGGTGCGAGCCGCCGGATTGCCGTATCGAGCGGCCTATACGTTGGCTGACCTCGGCCTTGTGGCGTAAAAGTCTGCCGATTCGGATCCGCCGATATGCAGGCGGATCGATGCTGCTGGTGGAAGGATGGAATACGTGGGAACTGCGTTGGCTGAAATGACTATGCCTCAGATCTCGCCGCTTGCCGGCGAGCCGATCGAACGTGCCGATGCCGAGCGTCTCGCGGGGGTCCTCAAGGCCCTCGCCGACCCCGCTCGACTTCGGCTGCTCAGCCTGATCCAGTCGGCGCCCGAGGGCGAGGCGTGCGTGTGCGACCTGACCGCGCCCCTCGGCCTCTCGCAGCCGACGGTCAGTCACCACCTGCGTATCCTCACCGAGGCCGGCTTGCTGGAGCGGGAGAAGCGCGGTGTCTGGGCGTACTACCGGCTGGTGCCGACGGCGATCGCCACGATCGCCGATCTGCTGACCCCGCCGCGCAAGCGCGCCACCAAGAAGGCGCGCTGACCCGTCCGATCCGATCCGCTCGGTGGCCGCCCTCAAGGTAGCCACCGAGCGGGTGGGCCGCGACGGTACGGATCAGCGGACGTGCCGGCTCTCGTACGTCTCCTCGGTGAGATCCCTCGCCGCGCGCCGCAGCCGGCGACGCTCGGCGATGATCATTGCGCTGACCAGCGCCACGCCGAGCAGGAATAGCGCGAGTATCGACACGAGATTGTCGCCGGGGGCGTGCATCGACCGGTCCTCCGACTGCCACGGCCACAGGGCCCGGAGGCTGCCGACGATGATCCCGGCCATCACCGCCAACGTCATGCGACGGTGCTTCTCCAGCAACCACTGAAGCAGCTTCACGAACAGCGCGAGGCCGATCACCATCCCGGCGGCGAAGATGGCCAGGTAGCCGAAGTCACGGTCGTTGACCGCATTGATCGTCGGCTCGTAGAGGCCGACGGTCAGCAGCAGGAACGAACCGGAAACGCCGGGCAGCACCAACGCGCAGACCGCGACCGCCGCCGCCACCAGCACGATCAGCGGATGCGTGTCGACCGTCGCCTGAGGGAGACCGGTCAGCACGAAGGCGGCCACGGCGCTGACCACCAGTGCGCCGACCTCTGCGCCCCGCCATGGCTTGCCCACCATCGAGATCGGTACCAGCACCGAGGCGAGCACGAGACCGAGGAACAGCCCACGGGTCTGCTCCGGATGGTCGTGCAGCAGCGGCTCCAGCAGCTTCGCCGCGATCAGCAGACCGGGCACCATGCCCAGCAGAAGCGGGATCACCACCTCCCAGTGGACCTGGCGGAACTGGCGCGAGGCCCGCGTCCACCCCCTCCCACGAGGGAGGTCCGAGGCTACGAAGCGAACCGCGTTCACCAGGTGGCCGGCGGAGGCGATGACCCGCTCGTACACCCCGGTGACCAGCGCGATTGTGCCACCGCTGACTCCCGGAACGGCCTCAGCCACCCCGATGGCCGCCCCACGGAAGACGTGGCCAATGCGTTCGCCCCATGCCATTGCGAGAATCCGTTCGTCATCCACTCGAACCGCTGCCTGTGTGGCGCTCGCCACGGCCACACAGGCTACCGGTGCCGAGCCTGGGCGCAGCGCACCACGTCGCGCGAACGGCCGGCGATGCCGGCGGACCGTCAGAGTCGGGGCGACGGCTCGGATTCACAGGCCAGGAACGCGAGTCACAGCCGGGGGTCGACCGGCTCGGATTCGCAGGCCAGGATGGCGAAGACCAGCTCGTGCCGGCGCCACAGCGGGGCGCCGGCGACCAGCGCGTCCAGCGCCGCCAGCCCCAGCCCGTGCTCGCGCAGCGCCAGCCCCCGCTTGCGCCCCAGCGACCGGCGGCGCAGCGCGGCGAGCTGCTCCGGCTCGTCGTACCCCGGACCGTAGATGATCCGCAGGTACTCCCGCCCCCGGCACTTGATGCCCGGCTGGAGCAGCGAACCCCGGTCGCTGCGGGCGGCCGGGCCGGCGTACGGCTTCACCACCATGCCCTCGCCCGCCGCCGCCGTCAGCGCCAGCCACCACTCGGTGGCCGCCGCCTCGGCGGCCGGATCGGCCAGGTCGACGACCTGGCGACGGGTCGGCGTGAAGAACTCCGGGTCGGCGGCGCAGAGCCGGTCGGCCAGCCCGAGGTGCCAGCCGTGGTCCCGGTCGGCGTAGCTGGCCTTCGCGCCGGCCAGCACCGCGAACGGGGCCAGGGTCACCCCGCGCAGCCCGTCGGTCGGCCCCACGTACGCGCGGTAGGCGTCCGAGTAGGCCAGGATCTCGTCGCGGCGGCGGGCCATCCGGTCGCGCAGCCCGTCGACGGGCAGGCCCCGACCGGCCGCCGCCTCCAGCGCGGCCAGCGCCGCCGGCAGGGCCGCCCGGCCGGCGGCGCCGACACCGGCGTACTGCTCGCGGATCAGGCCGCCCGCCTTCGCCGACCAGGGCAGCAGCTCGCAGTCGAGCAGCAGCCAGTCGCTCCCCAGCTCGTCCCAGAGCCCCGCCCCGCCGACCGCCGCGCGCACCCGGTCGAGCAGCTCCGTGTCGAGCGGCGCGCCGAAGAACGGCCGGCCGGTGCGGGTGTGCACCACCCCGCCGCCCGGACCGAAGGGCCCGCCGTCGGGCTCCCGGCAGACCAGCACCACCGCCCGCGAACCCATGTGCTTCTCCTCGCAGACCACCCGGTCCACGCCCGCCGCGCGGTAGTCGGCGAACGCCTGCGCCGGGTGCTCCAGGAAGCCGCCCGCCGTGGCCGTCGAGCAGGGCGCCATCGTCGGCGGGAGCCAGGCGAGCCAGCGCGGGTCGACCGCGAAGCGGCTCATCACCTCCAGCGCGGCGGCCGCGTTCTCCGCCGGCACCGTCAGCGACCCGTACGCGTGCTCGACGTGCCGCCGGCCGGTCACGTCGGTCAGCTCCAGCACCTGGTCGGGCCGGGCCGGGGCGGCGGTCAGCGGGCGCACCGGGGCGTACCACTCCCGCTCCGCCGGCACCGAGACCAGCTCCTTCTCCGGGTAGCGCAGCGCGGTGAGCCGGCCACCGAAGACGCAGCCGGTGTCGACGCAGATGGTGTTGTTCACCCACTCCGGCACGGCGGCCGGCGTGTGCCCGTAGACCACCATCGCCGAACCCCGGTACTCCCGCGCCCACGGGTAGCGCACCGGCATCCCGTACTCGTCGGTCTCTCCGGTGGTCTCGCCGTACAGCGCGAACGAGCGCACCCGGCCCGAGGCGCGGCCCTGGTAGGCCTCCTTCAGCCCGGCGTGCGCGACCACCAGCCGGCCGCCGTCGAGCACGAAGTGGCTGACCAGGCCGTCGATGAAGCCCGCCACCTCGGCCACGAAGGCGTCCGGCTCCGCCGCCAGCTGCTCCATGGTCTCGGCCAGCCCGTGGGTGAGCCGCACCTCGCGGCCGCGCAGCCGGCGCAGCAGCTTCTGCTCGTGGTTGCCGGGCACGCAGATCGCGTGCCCGGCGGCGACCATGCCCATCACCAGGCGGAGCACGCCGGGGGAGTCCGGGCCGCGGTCCACCAGGTCACCGACGAAGACGGCGGTACGCCCCGACGGGTGCGTCGCGTCCACCGGCCGGCCCCGCTCGTCGCGGCGCAGTTCCCAGCCGAGCCGGACGAGCAGCGCCTCCAACTCGGCGCGGCAGCCGTGCACGTCGCCGACGATGTCGAACGGCCCGGTCAGCTCCCGCCGGTCGTTGAAGAGCTTCTCGTAGCGGATCTCGGCGGCGTCGATCTCCTCGACGCCCCGCAGCACGTGCACCTTGCGGAAGCCCTCCCGGGCCAGCAGCTTGTACGACCGGCGCAGGTCGCGCTGCATCCGGGCGAGCACCTGCCGGCCGAAGGTGCGGTCGGCGCGGCCCTCGGTGCGTTCCCACGCCAGCGCCTCGGGCACGTCCAGCACGACGGCCACCGGCAGCACGTCGTGCTCGCGGGCCACCCGCACCAGGGCGGCCCGGGCGTGCGGCTGGAGATTCGTCGCGTCGACCACCGTGAGCCGGCCCCGGCGCAGCCGCGTGGCGGCGACGTGGTGCAGCGCGTCGAAGGCGTCGGCGGACGCGGACTGGTCGTTCTCGTCGTCGGCGACCATCGCCCGGAACATGTCGGAGGAGAGCACCTGGCTGGGCGCGAAGTGCCGGCGGGCGAAGGTGGACTTGCCGGAGCCGGAGACGCCGACGAGTGCGACCAGGGCCAGCTCGGGAATGTCGAGGGTGGTCACGGGTTCTCCTTCCGGGTCAGCACGACGAGCTGGGTGGGGGCGCCGACCTCGGGATCGTCGTCGCCGACCCCGCTGATCGCGGCGGTGTAGCCGTACGTGGTGGACACCCGGTCGACCCAGGCGGCGAACTCCGCGCGGGTCCACTCGAAGCGGTGGTCGGCGTGCCGGAACCGCCCGGCGGGCAGCCCCTCGTAGCGGACGTTGTACTCGGCGTTCGGCGTGGTCACCACGACGGTGGCCGGCCGGGCGTGCCCGAGCACGGCGTCCTCCAGCGCCGGCAGCCGGGGCGGGTCGACGTGCTCGATCACCTCCATCAGCACCGCCGCGTCGTACCCGCGCAGCCGGTCGTCCCGGTAGGTCAGCGCGGACTGCCGGAGCCGGATCCGGTCCCGCTGCCGCTCGGGCAGCCGGTCCAGCCGCAGCCGCCGGGCGGCCAGGGCCAGCGCGTGCGTGGACACGTCGGTGCCGACGATCTCGGTGAACCGATGGTCGCCGACCAGCGCCGCGAGCAGGGCACCGCCGCCGCAGCCGAGATCCAGCACCCGGCTCGCGCCCGCCCCGGCCAGCGCGCCGAGCACCGCCTCCCGCCGGCGTGCGGCCAGTGACGCCCGGCGGGCCGTGGCCTGTCCGCCCTCGCCGGTCGCCCCGTCCGTGGTCGTGCCGTCCCCGGTCGCCTCGTCCGCGGTCGTACCGTCGGCGGCCGGCTCGTCGGTCGGGCGTCGCTCGGCCAGGCGGGCGAGGGCCAGCCCGGCCAGCGCCCGCCGGTGCGCCAGGTAGCGGCGGGTGATCATGTCACGCTCCGGGTGGCCGGCCAGCCAGCCCTCACCGGCCCGGAGCAGCTTGTCGACCTCGTCCGGGGCGACCCAGTAGTGCTTGGCGTCGTCCAGCACCGGCAGCAGGACGTAGAGGTGGTTGAGCGCGTCGGCGACGCGCAGCGTGCCGGTCAGCGTCAGGTCGACGTACCGGCTGTCGCCCCACTCCGGGTGCCGCTCGTCGAGCGGGATCGGGGCGGCGGTCACCGCCCAGCCGAGGGGGCCGAACATCCGGACCGCCACGTCCGCGCCGCCTCGGCAGCGCAGCACCGGCACCCGCACCTCCAGCGGGATCGGCGTACGGGCCAGCTCGGGGCGCTCGCGGGACTCGCCGCGCAGGGCCGAGCGGTACACCTTGGACAGCGCGGAGGAGAGCAGGCTGGACGCCGCGTAGGGCCGGTCGTTGACGTACCGGCCGAGGGTGAAGCTGTCGGGGGTCGGGGCCTGCTGCCGGCCGCGACCCTTGCCCCGCACGCCGGCCAGCCGCAGCGGGTCGACGTCGAGCAGCAGGGCGGCGGTGCAACGCTGCTCGCCCGCCTCCGGGTAGAACACGTGCGCGGTGCCGACCGGCACGTCGAAGGAGTGTGCGCGGTCGGGGTGCTTGACCAGCAGGTGCCCGAGGTCGGTGGCCGGCCGGTGCGTGGTGGTCAGGGTGAGCAGCACGCGCCCATGGTCTCAGCCTCTTCGATCTTGCGTCGTCCCGTTTTCGGTGCTCGTCGGGTGGGGCTCCCCCGGAAACCCTTCGTGGGCCGGGTTCGTCCGGTGGCTCGGGGCATGGGGTGGGGGCGCGTGCTGTCGGGGTGGGGGCCCGGGGGGTGGGTGTCTGGGATGGTGTGGATGTGGCGGTGCCCCGCCGACCTGGGTCGACGGGGCACCGGTGGTGCGGGTGCATCAGGCGACGAAGCGGGTCCTGCGGCGCTTGGTCACCACGTAGCCGCCGACGCCGGCGACGAGCAGCAGCCCGCCGATGCCGGCGATCAGGCCGGTGGACTCGCCGGTGATCGGCAGGGTGCCGCCGTCACCGTCACCGTCACCGTCGCCGCCGCCCTGGCCGCCGGTCGCGTTGACCAGGAGCTTGGCGGTGTCGTTGGCGGGCTTCAGGTCGGCGTAGAAGCCCCCGTCGCACTGGCACGGGATGTTGATGTCGACGGTGCCCGTCGCGTCGGCGACGACCTTGTCGATCCGGAGCCCGAACTCGAAGGTCTCCGCATCGCCGGCCTTGAGGAACGGCTGGGCGTAGCAGAAGTAGGTGCGGGCGCCCGGCTCGCCCGGCTCGCCCCGATCGTCGCCCTTCACGGGCATGCACTCGTCGGGGGCGTCGACCACCGTGGTGCCCTCGGGAACCGCGACCTCCATGTAGGTCACGGAGGACCAGCCGCGCTGGTAGTCGAGGGTGGCGGGACCGTTGTTGCGGAAGCCGACCGTCGCGGTGACCCGCTCGCCCGCCTTCCCCTTCACCGAGTCGCCGACGGCGCCGAGGTCGGTGCCGTTCTTGCCGGTGACGGTGACCTCCATGCCCGACCAGTTGTTCTCCGGGTTGATGTCGACCTGGGACGAGCGGGCCCGGACGTTCGGGGCCGAGAGGCTCAGGGCCGCACCGTCGCCGGGCTCACCCACCGAGTAGCCGTTGTCGGTGAGGTACTTGCTGAAGTCCTCGAACTCGGCGACGGTCATCCAGTTGTAGTAGCCGTAATCCCTGCCCGGAGCGTAGGTGTCCTCGCCCAGCTGGTACGCCAACGAACCCGAGTGGACGGCCCCCGGGGCCACCTCGTCCGAGAACCGGCAGGTGCGGAGGTAGCCGTCCTCGTAGGTGCAGTTGCTGTGCCGCTTGTCGGCGCGGATGGAGTAGTCGTTGTCGAAGACGGCGACGGCACCCTTGGCGGTGGTCTGACCGGCGTTGCCGAGCACGATCGGAGCGGTGAACCGGCCGCCGGGCGCCGCCGAGACCTCCACCTCGTTACCGCCGGCGAGGTCGACGCCCTCACCGATGCGGATCTGCGACGTGTGGCTCACCGGCGCCAGGCCCTTGGCGCTCACCGTGACCTTCAGCTTGCCGGCGTCACCGTCCTTCGCCTCCGCCGTGGGCACCACGGCCACGTTGAAGTAGCCGGAGCCCCAGTCGTCCAGGTCGTGCTCGAAGGGGTCCGTGCACACCAGGACGCCCGCCTCCGGCGAGCTGCACTCGGACTCGAACTCCGACTTGATCTGCACCTTGCCCGCGAAGTCGCGGTAGTCGAACCGGGCCGTCAGACCGAACACGGTGACGGGCTCGGAGGCGGACAGGATGGGCGACTCGAACTTGCCGTCGGATCCGGCCGCGACGGTCAGGTCGCTGAAGTAGACGCCGAGCTCGACGTCGGTGTCCTCGGCGGAGGCGGGGGAGGCGGAGGCGGCGACGAGCGCGCCTGCGACGCCCAGCCCGGCCAGCCAGCGCCGAGTGGAGTGCTTGAGCATGTGGGGGGTTCCTCCCGTGGGAATGCCAGGAGTGGCCAGCGGATCTTAAGGACTCCTTAAGAACCGCCGCTGCCCGGTCGGCCTCCTACGGGCAAACATCGACCGAACGGCTGACCAGGATCGCCGCAACGTTCCGGCCGCCCGCATCCGTCAGCAGAGGCAGGAGTCCGACTCGCCCGAGCGTTACGTCCGCCGATGCTGACCAACCAGTACGTCGGCTGGCGGCTGTCACCGGACCCGGAGGAGGCCCCGGCGTTCCTCGCGGCGTTGCGGGAGGACCGGTTGGCGCAGTGGGCGGCGCGGGATCCGGAGCGGGTCACCCGCACCCGCTGACGCGCGGGCCGGACGCCACCGGGGTCGTCCGGCGCCGTCCGGCCCGCGTACGGCTCAGCGGTAGTCCTCCTCGTCGGCGGCGACCACCCGCGCCTGCTCCATCGCGTCCCAGTCGTCGACCTCCAGGCCACGGCGCGGCTCGGTGTCGGCGTCGCCGGGGTCGATCGCGGCGGCCTGCTCGACCGCGTCGGCCGGCTCCGCCTCCATGTCGCGTTCCTCGGGGCTGAGGTGGTCGCTGGGTGCGAAGTCCTCTTCGGGCTGACCCATATCAGTCCCTCCCGGGATCTCAGCGGACAGTTCCCCACACACCGTACGGGTTGCGCCCGCCCGCCGCTCGGAAGCCGAGTCGACCGAATCGCCCCACCGGCCGCCGGCCCCGGTGCCAGGATGGGACGGTGGGCTTCCTGATCCGGCTGGCGATCACCGCCGTCGCGCTGTGGATCACCACGCTGATCGTGCCCGGCGTGGAGGTGAGCGGCCGCTCCGGCACCACCACCGCGCTCACACTCATCGTCGCGGCCCTGATCTTCGGCGTGGTGAACGCGGTGCTCAAGCCGCTGATCAGGGTGTTCGGCTGCGTGTTCTACCTGCTCACCCTCGGCCTGTTCGCGCTGGTGGTCAACGCCCTGCTGTTCCTCCTGACCGACCGGATCGCCCGGGCGCTGGACCTGCCGTTCCACGTGGACGGTTTCTGGGCCGCGTTCTGGGGCGCCATCGTGATGGCCGTGACGACCTGGCTGATCAGCGTCGTCGTGCCCGACAGGTGGGAGGGGCGGTGAGGCGGTGCCAGGAACCGGGCGCGTACCGGGTCGGTTGTGCCGGCCCCGGCCTTCTACGGGATACTGCCGACGGTGGACAGCGCGGTCCGGCGCACCCAGGGACAACAGCGGCCGGTGACGGCCGAGAGCGGTAAGTAAGGAGCGTTCGACATGCCCATCGCTTCCCCCGAGACCTACGCGGAGATGCTGGACCGCGCCAAGGCCGGCCGGTACGCGTACCCCGCGATCAACGTGACGTCCTCGCAGACCCTGAACGCGGCGCTCAAGGGCTTCGCCGACGCGGAGAGCGACGGCATCATCCAGGTCTCGACCGGTGGCGCGGAGTACCTCTCCGGCTCCTCCGTGAAGGACATGGTCACCGGCGCGGTGGCGTTCGCCGCGTACGCGCACGAGGTCGCCAAGAAGTACCCGGTCAACATCGCCCTGCACACCGACCACTGCCCGCAGGAGAAGCTGGACAAGTTCGTCCGGCCGCTCATGCAGATCTCCAAGGAGCGGGTGGCCGCCGGCCAGGAGCCGCTGTTCCAGTCGCACATGTGGGACGGCTCGGCCGTGCCCGTGGCGGAGAACCTGGAGATCGCGGCCGAGCTGCTCGACCGGGCCGCCGAGGCCAAGATCGTCCTTGAGATCGAGGTCGGCGTGGTCGGCGGCGAGGAGGACGGCGTCGAGAACGCCATCAACGACAAGCTCTACACCACCGTCGAGGACGGCCTGGCCATGGTCGAGGCGCTCGGCCTGGGCGAGAAGGGCCGCTACATGGCGGCGCTGACCTTCGGCAACGTGCACGGCGTCTACAAGCCGGGCAACGTCAAGCTCCGCCCCGAGATCCTCAACCAGATCCAGGAGGCGGTCGGCGCCAAGTACGGCAAGGAGAAGCCGCTCAGCCTGGTCTTCCACGGCGGTTCCGGCTCGCTGCTGTCGGAGATCCGCGAGGCGCTCGACTACGGCGTGGTGAAGATGAACATCGACACCGACACCCAGTACACCTTCACCCGGCCGGTCGCGGACCACATGTTCCGCAACTACGACGGCGTGCTCAAGGTGGACGGCGAGGTCGGCAGCAAGAAGCTGTACGACCCGCGGGTCTGGGGCAAGGCCGCCGAGGCCGGCATGGCCGCCCGCGTGGCGGAGGCCTGCGAGCACCTGCGCTCGACCGGCACCACCCTGGCCAAGTGACACGCTGACGCGTACCGCCGACGGCCGGCTCCCCACCCGGGGGGCCGGCCGTCGCCGTGTCCGGAACCGTCAGGACGTCGCGGTGAGCACCCGGACAGCCTCGTGGACGTCGTCGGTGAGGTGCACGGAGGACGACAGGTCGCCGAACGGCGAGGCGCCCAGCAACGGCCGCAGCAACGACTCCACCGGAAGCTCGTGCGTCCAGTACGCGCGGTCCAGGAAGACGTACGCGCCGCTGGCCCCGTCCGTGCCGTAGTAGGTCTTCGTGGCGGCCTGGAACACCTCCTGCACCGTGCCCGCCCGGCCGGGGGCGAAGACGATCCCACCCCGGGCCAGCCGCAGGATGGTGTCCTCGCGGATGGCGTTGGAGAAGTACTTCGCGATCCGGCCGGCGAAGAGGTTCGCCGGCTCGTGCCCGTACAGCCAGGTCGGGATCGCCAACCCGCCGGCGCGCGCCCAGGTGACGTCGCCGGCGGCCAGTGCGGCCGAGTCGACGCGGGACACGCTGCCGGGGTCGGCGGCCCGGGGCCGGGGCGGCACCACCGGTTGGCCGTAGCGCTCCCGGACCCGCAGCGCCGCCGCCGTGTAGCGGTCGTGGTCGGTGAAGTCCGGCGCCCCGGCGAGCAGGTCGATCGCGGCGTCCAGATCCTCGATCGGCCGCAGCGCGAGGTAGGCGCCGAGGTTGGCGGCCTCCATCACCCCGGGGCCGCCGCCGGTCACCACCAGCCGGTCGGCCCGGGCCAGCTCCCAGCCCAGCACCGCCGCCATCCGGTACGGCGCGCTGCCGCGCGGCACCGCGTGCCCGCCCATGATGCCGACCACCGACTGCGGACCGTGGGTGGCCAGCCAGGCGCGGGTGGCGTCGGCCAGCGCGTTGTCCACGCCGTGGTCGTGCAGCCGCTGACCGAGCGCCTCCCGGACGTCCGGCAGCGCCCCGCCGTGCGCCCGGAAGTGCTCGTAGACCCGGGTGTCGTACATGCCGGCGAACCCGCCCTCGGCGAAGCCGGCGGCCAACTCCTCCGGGGTGTAGAGGTGGGACGGCTGGGTCGGGTAGGGCAGCCCGGAGAACGGTGGCACCACGTTGGCGCCGCGCCGGACCAGGTCGGCGCCGACCTCACGGGAGGCGAAGCGGCACCCCACGAAGAGGGTGCCGGTCACCTCGACGGCGGTGAGGTCGGGGACGGGATCGAGATCGAGCCGCAGCCCCTGCACGGTCAGCCCGACGAGGCTGCCGGTGGTCAGCCGCCGGTCGAACTCGGCGCGGGTCTCGATCTCGTCGGTGCAGGTGTGCGGCTCGATGACGTCCGCGGGAGGTGGGGTCGGCACCCTGGCCATCCTGCCCCGCCGGGTCAACCGGCCAAACCTCGGAAACCTCCGCGCGCCGGCGATCCCGCCGCCGAAGGCCGCCCGGCCTGCGCTGGACCGACGGGAGCCCGGCGGCCGTGACCACCGGGCTTCCGCGGTACCGGGTCCTGGGGAGGCTCCGGACCAATAGTTGTAGTCGAAAGCACCGGCCCGGGGCATGGGCCGCAGGCGTGACCAACTCCTCAGCCGTTCAGCCAGTCGGCTCGCCCAACCCCCTCGCGCGCCGCGGGGCGAAGCGGGTTGAATGGGGCGATGCAGAACCTGTTGCCGGAACCACCGGCCACCCTCCTCCCCGCGCACGACGAGGCCGACGCCGCCCTGGCCGCCGCCGAGCAGGCCGGCAGCGACGAGGCGCTCGCCGAGGTGGCGGCGCGCTTCCCGACCTACAGCGCCGGCTGGGGTGCGCTGGCCGCGCGGGCTCTCGCCGCCGGCCAGGTCATCCCGGCGTACGCCTACGCGCGCACCGGCTACCACCGCGGCCTGGACCAGCTGCGCCGCAGCGGCTGGAAGGGATTCGGTCCGGTGCCGTGGTCGCACGAGCCGAACCAGGGCTTCCTGCGCTGCCTCTACGTGCTGTCCCGGGCCGCCGACGAGATCGGCGAGTCGGACGAGGCGGCCCGCTGCGCCCAGTTCCTCCGCGACTGCGACCCGGCGGCGGCGGACGCGCTGGCGAGCAACTGACGTCGGGGCCGACGGCCGGCGCGGCTCAGTCCCGCCCCGGCCGTCGGCTCGTCCGGTGCCCGGCGAACCCGGCACGTCGTCCACCTGGCGACGCCGCCTGGACGCCGGGCGGCGTCACCAGGGATACCGGCGACGCCCTACAGCCCCTCAGCGACGGCGGCGGCGATCTTGAGCCAGGCGTCCCGGGTGGCCGCGGAGAGCCCCCCGTACCGGATCGGCTCGCCGGTGTCGATGAGGCGCTCGTACGGCGCGAGCAGTACCGCCCGGGTGCGGGCCGCGAAGTGCTCCTGGATCGCCGGCAGGTCGATCTCCTTGCGGGACGGCGGCATGGAGACCACGGTGACCGCCTGCCGGACCAGCCGCTGCCGGCCGCTCTGCTCCAGGTGGTCCAGCATCCGGGCGGCCGTCTCGGCCGAGTCGTTGCGGGCCGACATGGTGACCACCAACTGGTCGGTGGCGTCCATGGCGGCCTGCCAGTTCTGGGCCCGGACGTTGTTGCCCGTGTCCACGAAGATCAGCTTGTAGAACCGGCTGACCACCTCGCGGATCTCGGCGAACGCGGCGGCGGTGAGCATCTCGCCACCGGTGGCCGACTCGTCCGAGGCGAGGACGTCGAACATTCCCTCGCCCTGCGAGCGGACGTACTGCGACAGGTCGCCCACCCGCCCGTGCGCGCCCTGGAACTGGCCCAGGTCGCGCAGCATGTCCCGCACCGTACGGGAGTGGAAGTCCTGCTGGGCGCGCATCCCGAGGGTGCCCTGGGTCTCGTTGTTGTCCCAGGCCAGCACGTAGCCGCCGCGCTTCTGGCCGAACGTCATCGCCAGCAGCAGGATGGCCACCGTCTTGCCGGCGCCGCCCTTCGGGTTCACCACGGTCACCTGGCGCAGCCCGCCGAAGTTACGGCGTACCGTCTCGATGTCCCGCCGCAGCTCCTGCTCGTGCCGCCCCGGAGGCAGCCGCAGCCCCATCCGGTTGGCAACCGCCCGTACGCCCATCGTGGCCACCGGGTCGGCGGGCCGGACCTGCCGGCGGCGGGCGAAGTCCTCGGCCGTCGGCGGCTCGGTGATCGCCGGGTGCCAGTTCGGGTCGGGCTGTGCCGGCGGCACCGCGGTGACCCCCTCCGCCGGCTGGTACGCCTGCTGCGGAGCCGGGGCGTGGCCCGCCGGTGCGGCCTGTTGCCACGGCGGCGGATACCACCCGGGCGGGTACGGACCGGGCGGCATCGGGCCACCCTGCTGCGGGTACGGCCCCGGCGGACCGGCCTGCTGCGGCGGGTACGGCCCGGCCTGCTGCGCCGGGTAGGGCCCGGGCGGCACGGACTGCTGCGTCGCCGCCGGGTCGGGTCCTACGCCCTGCGGTGACGCCGGCTGGTCGGCCCCGGAGTCCTGCTGCGTCGCCGCCGGGTCGGGTCCTACGCCCTGCTGCGGCACCGTCGGGTCAACTCCGAAGTCCTGCTGTGACGTCGCCGGGTCGGACCCGGGGCCCGGCGCGGGCCCGACCGGCACGCCCCGCCCCTCCGGATCGTGCGAAAACGGGACGTGGGGCGCACCCGCCTGGGGCGGGCCCTGCCGGAGCGGCCCCTGGTCGGCCGGACCCTGCGGGGGGATGCCCTGGCCGACCGGGCCCGGCTGGGCCGGTTGCTGGTGGTGGAGGGCCTGTCGGAGCGCGGCGCCCTGGTGCGTCGGCGCGGGACCGGTCGCGCCGGACCCCGGTCCGGGCTCGGCCGCCGCCGTGGCGGGTCGCTGCGGCGGCTGCGCCCACGGCGACTCAGCCGGCATCCGCGCCCCGCCGCCGCTGACCGGGCCGCCGATGGTCGCCACGCCGCCAACACCACCGTTCGCGGAGCCGCCGGCACCCCCGTTCGCGGGGTCACCGGCACTGCCATCCGTCGCTTTGCCGGCACCGCCATTCGTCGGGCTACCGGCGCTGTCATTCGTCGGTTCGCTGGCACCGCCATTCGTCAGTTCGCCGGCACCGCCATTCGTCGTCCCGCCCGAACCGCCATTCGTCGGGCCGGTACTCCTGCTCGTCGGGCCGCCGTTCGCCGGATCCCCGGTCGCGTCTCCGCCCGTCGCCGGCCTGCCGCCCGTCGGGGCGTCGCCGGTCCGGTGCGGGCCGTCAGCCCCGGCGGATCCGCCGGGATCGGGCGCCGTGTCGTGGGGCGACGGACGGTCGCCCGGGGAGGCGTCGGCCGCGGCGGCCGGCCAGGCTTCGTCCTGCCGCCCGGCGAACCCCTGGGCCGGTTCGCCCGGACCGGCGCCGGTCCGGGCGGTGGCCAAGGGGCGCGGGGACGTCACCGGGACGGGTACGGCCGGCTGGTCGAGGCTGAAGGGCATGTCGAGGTCGACCCGGGCCGGACCGGTCTGCGGAGCCCGGGGAGCGGGTACGCCGCCGCCGCCGGCCACCGAAGGGCCTCCGCCCATCCCGACTGCCGTGCGTTCACCGGCAGGGCCGGGGGCGGGTGGGCCGGCCGCACCAAGACCCGGGCTCGGGCTCGGGGTCGGGCCCGGGCTCGGGCTTTGGCTCGCGCTTGGGCTCGGGTTCTGCGGGACCGTCGGGTCCGTGGGGGTGTTCGGGGTGGCTGGTGGGGCCTGCGCGGCGGGTGCCGGCGGTGCCCAGGCCGAGGCGTCCGGCCCCCATCCCGACGCCGTGGCCGATGGAGGACCCGAGGCCCCGGTCGCTGGATAAGCCGAGGCCCCGGTCGGCCGGTGGCCCGAGGCTGCGGCGGGCGGAGGCCCCGGGGCCACGGCCGGTGGAGGCCCCGGGACTGCGACCGGCGGGTGGCCCGGGGCTGCGGCTGGCGGGTCGCCCGGGACTGCGGGTGGTGGGGGCGACCAGCCGGTGTTCGCGCCCTGCGGGGCGGTCGCTCCCGGGCCGGGGAGCGGCACCCCGCCGTTCAGGGACGGGTAGTCGGCCGGCGAGGGCGGGTGACCCGGCCGGCCCTGGGGCGGGACGGCGGACGGGGGCGCGGCGGTCGACGCCCAGGGTGGCGTGTCGGTGCCGTCGATCTGCTCCGGTGGCCAGAGTGGTTCGATGTCCCGCTCCGGAATCGGCTGCTGGCCGGGCACGTGGACCCGGTCGACGTTCTCGTCCACCACGGTTCCTCCCCATTCCTCCTGCCGAGGATAGGCCCAGTGGCCGCGCCGGGTCGGCCGTCGCGGGCCGGCCGCGTCGGCCGCGTCGGGGACGCCGAGGTCAGCCCGCCCAGACCGCCCAGGCGCCCGGTTCGGTCCACCAGGACCGCTTCCGGCTCAGCTCGCCCTCGGCACCGTCGTCGAGGAAGGGGACCTTGCCCTCGCGGGGCAGCACGGCCACGGCCCGCCCCCGGGCGCGTCGTACCTCCAGCCGCACCCGCTTCCTGCCCAACGCCGAGCGGGTCACCACGGGAACGGCGACCGCCACCTCGACCAGCCCGTCCGTCGGGTCCGGGTCGCCGAGCAGGGCCACGTCGTCGAGCCGGGCGTACCCGCCCGCGTTGCCGATCGCGCAGGCCAGCAGCGGATCGTCGCCGTTCGAGAGCACGGCGTCGTCCACCTCCACCCGACCGCGCCAGTGCAGCGGCCGGCCGCTGTCGTCGGCGGCGCCGAGGAGCGCGCCGTCCAGGGTCACCGAGCCGCCGTCGTTGCGCAGCAGGTCCAGCCGGCGGGGCCCGCCGTCCAACACCGCGGCGGCCACCGCCGCCGGGTCGCGGGGCAGCCCGAGCTGCGCCGCCAGGTCACGGTGCGTCGTGCTCCGCGCCGGATCGAGCGGGAGTACGCCGATCGGCGGCAGGTCCGGCACCGTCCGGTTGCCGGGCAGGTCGTCGGGGCGGCGGCTGGGCGGTGGGGCGTACCGCCGGACGAGCCGGCGCACGACGGCGCGCAACTGGGCGTCACTGGCCGAGGCGACCACGAGCCGGGCCTTGGAGTCGGGATCGGGCCAGGTGAGGCCGTCCGGGCGGGGTGGGCCGTCGAACCGGGCCAGCACCTCGTCGATCTCGGCGTCCGAGCGGGCGGTGACCGTCTCGACCCGGGCGCCCCGGGCGGTGAGCGCCTCCGCGCAGGCCAGCACCGGCACCCGCGGGGTGTCGCAGCGCCCGTCGGCCGTCGCGCCGTCGGCGGGGGCGCAGCCGTCGGCCGTCGTGCCGCCGGTCGCGCCGGCGTCGGCAGTCGCGCTGTCGGTCGGGCCGGTCCCGTCCTTCGCGCTGTGGGTCGGGCCGGCCCCGTCCTGAGGCGCCGCGCCGCAGCAACCGCCGCTGCCGCAGGCCCCGCCGGGCGCGTCGCGCTCCGAGCCGAGGGTGAGCAGCACCACGTCGTACACGGAAAGGCCTCCTGCCTCCCGACGCGACCCCTGCCGGCCGCGCCGCCACTACTTGTTAGCCTGACACCCCGGGCTCGCTGACCGGTCGCCACCTGGCACCCGAGCCTTCTGGAGGCGAAGAGATGCCAGCGATCGTGCTCCTCGGTGCCCAGTGGGGCGACGAGGGCAAGGGCAAGGTTACCGACCTGCTGGGTGGGCGGGTCGACTACGTCGTGCGCTACTCCGGCGGCAACAACGCCGGCCACACCGTGATCACGCCGGACGGCCAGAAGTACGCGCTGCACCTGATGCCGTCGGGGGCGCTCTCCCCGAGCGCGATGATCGTCATCGGCAACGGCGTGGTGGTCGACCCGAAGGTGCTGCTGGCCGAGATCGACGGGCTCGCCGAGCGCGGGGTCGACGTCAGCCGCCTGCGGATCTCCGGCGACGCGCACCTGATCATGCCGCACCACCGGGCCCTCGACCGGGTCGTCGAGCGCTACCTCGGTAGCTCCCGCATCGGCACCACCGGCCGGGGGATCGGCCCCGCGTACGGGGACAAGGTCGCCCGGATGGGCATCCGGCTGCAGGACCTGCTCGACCCGGGCATCCTGCGCAAGAAGCTGGAACTGGCGCTGCGCGAGAAGAACCAGCTCCTGTTCAAGATCTACAACCGCAAGGCGATCGACGTCGAAGAGACCGTCGAGGAGTACCTGCGGTACGCGGAGCGGCTCAAGCCGTACATCGCCGAGACCCGGGTCATGCTCTGGGACGCGCTGGACCGCGGCGAGACGGTCCTGCTGGAGGGTGCCCAGGCCACCATGCTCGACATGGACCACGGCACGTACCCCTTCGTGACCTCGTCGAATCCGACGGCCGGTGGGGCCTGCGTGGGCGCCGGCATCCCGCCGACGGCGATCAGCAGGGTGATCGCGGTCAGCAAGGCGTACACCACCCGGGTCGGCTCCGGGCCGTTCCCGACGGAGCTGTTCGACGACAACGGGCAGCACCTGCGCAAGATCGGCCACGAGTACGGCACCACCACCGGCCGGGAGCGGCGCTGCGGCTGGTTCGACGCCGTCGTCGCCCGGTACGCCTGCCGCCTCAACGGCGTCACCGACCTGGTGGTCACGAAGCTGGACGTGCTCACCGGCCTGCCGAAGGTGCCGATCTGCGTCGGGTACGAGATCAACGGCGAGCGCTTCGACGACATGCCGATGACCCAGACGGACTTCCACCATGCGACTCCGGTCTACGAGGAGCTCGACGGCTGGTGGGAGGACATCACCAAGGCGCGCACCGAGGACGAGCTCCCGGAGAACGCCCGCCGCTACATCGCCCGCATCGAGGAACTCTGCGGCACCCGCGTCAGCGTCGTCGGCGTGGGCCCGGGCCGCGAGGAGAACGTCCTCCGCCACCCCCTCCTCCCCTAACCCCACCCCGGGGACTCTGCGCGGTGATCATGAAGTTTGCGTCCTGACCCGGCCCGGATCCGGACGCAAACTTCTTGATCGGACGAGCGCGGCGTCGAGGTTCCACCGGGAGATCGGGTTATCCACAGGGAGGGCGGGGCTGTCCACAGGGTCGGTGCGAGGCGTGGACGGCTCGTCATCGTGGTGGGGTGAGTGTCGATGACCTCCGCCGTATCGCTGGCCGCCAGAATGGGGTGGTGACGGCCGCACAGGCACTGTCCGCCGGCTTTAGTCGGAGCCAGATCCGGTACCTGTGCCGCTCGGGGCGTTGGATCCGGGTGGCGAGGGGTTGCTTCGTGCCGGCCCCCGAGTTGAGCCCTGCCGCGCTGCGTAGAGCCCGCATCCGGGCTGTTATCACCAGCCTGGGGCCGGGCTCGGTCGTCGTTCTCGACACCGCAGCCGAGCTGCATCGGATCGCCGGGCTCCGTCCGGCATCCGCCATCCACGTGTCGGTGCCGGCTGACCGGCCACGACCGCAGCGGCTCACCGACCCTGATGTCGTGGTGCATCAGCTCACCATCGATCCGGGCACCGTCGGTGTGGTCGCCGGGATGCCCGTGACCACCCCACTGCGTACGGTCGCCGATGTCATCCTCCGCGTGGACCGCTACTCGGCGGTGTGCGTACTCGATTCCGCGCTGAACCGGCAGGTCGTCACCGAGTCCGACCTGGCCCGGATCCCGTCCCTTCTCGTGGCCCGTAGGGGAGCCGTCGCGGCCCGGCGTCACCTCGCGGAGGCGGACGGGCGGGCGCAGTCCCCGCTGGAGACCCGCACCAGGCTGCGGTGTGTCGACGGTGGCGTGCCGCCCGACGTACTCCAGTTGGAGGTGCGTGACCGGGACGGTTGCCTGCTCGGCGTCGGCGACCTCGGCTGGCGAGCGGCGCGGGTGATCGCCGAGGCGGACGGGCAGGCACCCCATCGCACGCCCCAGGCAGTCTTCGAGGACCGTACGCGGCAGAACCGGCTGGTCAACGCCGGCTGGCGGATCCTCCGCTTCACCTGGGCCGACACATTGCGTCCCGACTACATCCCCCACACGGTCAAGGCAGTGCTCCGCTCCAGCCCGGATGGTTGATCAAGAGGTTCTGACCCGTCCCGGGCCGAAAATGGGACGCAAACTTCTTGATCAACGGGGCTTGGGGAGGGGGTCAGTAGGATGCGGGTGTGCGGGTTCTTCTTCTTGGTGGTGGGGGGCGGGAGCATGCGCTCGCGCTCGGGTTGGCTGCGGATCCGGCCGTCGAGCAGTTGGTCGCGGCGCCCGGTAATCCCGGGATCGCCTCGGTCGCCTCGTTGCGGGCGGTGGATGTCTGCGATCCGGCGGCCGTCGCCGCGCTGGCGGTGGAGACCGGGGTCGACCTGGTGGTGATCGGGCCGGAGGCGCCGCTGGTGGCCGGGGTCGCCGACGCCGTACGCGCCAAGGGGATCCCCGCCTTCGGGCCGTCCGCCGAGGCCGCCCGGCTGGAGGGCTCGAAGACGTTCGCCAAGGACGTGATGACCGCCGCAGGCGTACCGACCGCCCGGGCGTACACCTGCACGGACGCGGAGAGCACCGGCAGGGCGCTGGACGAGTTCGGCGCGCCGTACGTGGTGAAGAACGACGGGCTCGCCGCCGGCAAGGGTGTCGTGGTGACCGACGACCGCGCCGCCGCGCTGCGGCACGCCGAGGAGTGCGGTCGGGTCGTCGTCGAGGAGTACCTGGCCGGCCCGGAGGTCTCCCTCTTCGTGGTCACCGACGGCGAGGCGGCGGTGCCGCTGGTGCCGGCGCAGGACTTCAAGCGGGTCGGCGACGGCGACACCGGCCCGAACACCGGCGGCATGGGGGCGTACGCGCCGCTGCCCTGGGCGCCGTCCGGCCTGGTCGACGAGGTCATGCGGGACGTCGTGCACCCGACCCTGGCGGAGATGGCCCGGCGGGGCACCCCGTTCGCGGGCCTGCTCTACGTCGGGCTGGCGATCACCGCCGAGGGCCCCCGGGTGATCGAGTTCAACGCCCGCTTCGGCGACCCGGAGACGCAGGTGGTGCTGGCGCTGCTGGAGACCCCGCTGGCCGGGCTGCTGCACGCCGCCGCGACGGGCACGCTGGCCGGGCACCCGCCGCTGCGCTGGCGCGACGGTGCCGCCGTGACGGTGGTGGTCGCCGCCGACGGCTACCCGGCCGCCCCGCGCACCGGCGACGTGATCACCGGGGCCGACGGGCCGGGGATCATCCACGCCGGCACCCGCCGGGACGCCGACGGGGCGCTGCGCTCCGCTGGTGGCCGGGTCCTCTGCGCCACCGCCGCCGGTGCCGACCTGCCCGCAGCCCGGGACGCCGCGTACGCGCTGGTGGCCGGCGTGGAGCTGGCCGGGGCGCACCACCGCACCGACATCGCCTCCGCCGCCGTCGAGGGCCGGATCAGCATTCCGGGCTGACCGGGCAACCTCCCCCCTCCCCGCCTCCGTTTGAGCGGTGAGGCGAGGAGGTGGCGGGATTGCCTGCCGACATCGAGGGCTACCGCGAGTACGTCGGGGCGCGGCTGGAGCCGCTGCGCCGCACGGCGTACCTGCTCTGTGGTGACTGGCACACGGCCGACGACCTGGTGTCGACGGCGCTGGTCAAGCTGCTGCGGCACTGGCGGCGGGTGTCCGGGATGGACAGCCCCGACGCGTACGTCCGGCGTACCCTGCTGCGGGTCTGGCTGGACGAGCGACGGCGGCCGTGGCGACGCGAGGCCGCCTGGGCCCAGGTCCCCGACGGCGCCGTCCGTTCCGCCACCGACGGTGCCGCCGACCGGCTGACCATCCTCGCCCTGCTGGCCGAGCTGCCGCCGCGCCGTCGCGCGGTCCTGGTGCTGCGCTACTTCTGCGATCTGTCCGTGGAGGAGACCGCCCGCGAACTCGGCTGCACCACCGGCACCGTCAAGAGCCAGTCGGCGCGCGCGATCGAGGCGCTGCGGAGCCGCCTCGTGGGCGTGCCGGCCCGAGCCGAGGAGGCACGCACCGATGGATGAACTCGCCCGGCAGTTGCGCACCGCGGTGGCGTCGCCGCCGCCCACCCGGATCGACGTGGACCGGCTGATCGCCGACGACCGGCGGCGCCGCCGCCATCGGGTGTGGGCGACGGCGGGCACCGGGGTCGCCGCCCTGGTCGCCGCGGTCTTGGTGACACCGGCGCTGCTCGTCGGCCCGGCCGCCGGACCGGGTGGGCCCACCCTGCCGACCGGTGCCGGCTCGCCGTCCGCCGACGCGGCACTCTGCCCGGTGGCGGAACCGGAGCCCAGCGGACCACCGGCGCCCCAGCAGTCGTACGACACGGTGCGCGACCGGCCGACCGAACGCCCCGACGCCGGCGTGGCCCGGCTGACCCTCGTGCTGCGTCCGGCGCTGGCGGCCGTCGTGCCGGCGGGGCTGACGGTCCACGGCACGATCCCGGGCTGCGACCCGGTGCAGTTCACCTACGAGAAGAGCCACTGGCACTACTACGCCCACGCCCGGCTGCGCGGCAACGGCCAGGCGGACAACGTGACGGTGTCGTTGGTCCCGACGGCCGTCGACGCGCCCGAGGGATGCGCCGCCGCCCCCGACCCCCGTACCTGCACGAGCAGCCGCCTGCCGGACGGCGGCACCCTCACCACCAGCACGGTCACCCCGGGCGACGAGGGCTTCGAGCAGCGCTGGGCGCAGGTGCGACGGGCGGACGGCACGTCCGTGACGGTGACGACGGACAACCACCACGTCGAGGGCGGAGGGAACGGCGCGCCGCCGACGCTCCGGTTCGGTCCGCCGCCGGTGCTCACCGTGGCGCAGTTGGCGGCCATCGCCAGCACGCCCGGGCTGACGCTCCATCCCTGACGCGGGTCGTCAGCCCCGCACGGGCGCGTCCCGGTGCGCGGCGGGCGTCCACAGCTCGTCGACCCGGACGCGCCCCTGTACGCGGGGCGCGTCCCGGTGCGCCGCCGAGGCGTACTGCCCGTTGAGCGGGACCGGCTCCTCCACCCGGTTCGCCGGGCCGCCGGGCGGGGCGGGCGGATAGCGGGGCGGCTCGTCCAGCGCCCGCAGCGACGGCAGCGGTACGGCGGTCAGCGCCGCCACCAGCAGCGCCCCGGCCAGCACCAGGAAGGCGGTACGCAGCCCGAGCCACCCGACCAGCGGCCCGGCGAGCAGGTAGCCCGCCGGACCGGCGGCGTACGCGAACGAGGTCATCACCCCGACCACGCGCCCGCGCAACCGTTCCGGCGTGCGGGTCTGCATGGCGTAGTTGGACAGCGGGTTGACCGGCCCGTACGCGAGCCCGATCGCGACGGCGAAGCCGATCATGGCCGGGAACGGCGGCAGGGTGGCCAGCCCGACGAGGGCCACGCCGATGACGACGAGGGCGGTCACCATCAGGGTGCGGCGACGGATCCGCCGACCCGCCGCGCCGGAGGCGAGCGCACCGACGACTCCGCCAGCGCTCATGGCCATCAGGATCGCGCCGAGGCGGGCCGGTTCTCCCTGGCCGACGAACCACGCCGGCAGCAGCACGCCCTCGACCGGCAGGTAGAGCGCGGCCAGCACCATCGAGAGCAGCGCGATGGTCCGCAGCAGCCGGTCCCGCCAGACGAACCGCAGCCCCTCGACGGTGCCGCGCCACAACCCGGAGGGGGGACGTTCGGGGCGGCCGGCCCCGGGCAGCCGGACGGCGGCGATCATCGCGACGGCCAGCGCGAACCCGGTGGCGGTGACCCAGAGGGTCGAGCCGGGGCCGATCGCGGCGATGAGCACGCCGCCGACGCCGGGCCCGATCAGGAAGGCGAGCCCCCAGACCGCCTCGTGCACCCCGTTGGCCCGTTCGATCCGCCAGCCGGCGGCCTGCGCGGCGGCCGGCAGCAGCGTCTCCCGGGCGGTCAGGCCGGCCGGGTCGAACACCGCGCCGAGCACCGCCAGCGCCACGATCCAGCCGAGGTTCAGCCCGAGCAGCGCGTCGACGACCGGGATCGCGGCGACCGAGACGGCGGAGAGCGTGTCGGAGACCAGCGCCGTACGCCGCCGGCCGAGCAGGTCCACGATCGTGCCGGAGACGAGGCCGGACAGCAGCAGCGGCAGGGCGCTGGCCGCCGCGACCACGCCGGCGGCGGTGGGACTGCCGGTGCGTTCCAGCACCAGCCAGGGCAGGGCCACGTTCGCCACGCCGTTGCCGGTGTTGGAGAGCAGCGTCGCCGCTTCGACCAGCAGCAGCGGTGCCCTCCGTGGTCCCGGTTGGCGGTGACGGGGATGGTGGCGGTGACGGGCACGGCGGCGCGGTCCGGAGCCGATCATGGTGCCGTCAGCCTAAGGGCGGCGGGGCATCCGGGCAGTAACGGCCGGGGAACGGTCAGCCGTAGTACCGGCGCAGCTCGCGGGCCAGCACCTTGCCCGTGGCGTTGCGGGGCAGGTACTTCACGAAGACCACGTCCCGGGGTACGGAGAACCGGGCCAGGTAGTGCCGGACGTACTCGCGCACCGCCTCCGCGTCGAGCGTCTCGCCGGGGTGCAGGGCGAGGAACGCGGCGAGCCGCTGGCCGTACTCCGGGTCCGGTACGCCGATCACGGCGGCCTCGCGTACCTGCGGGAGCCGGGCGATCAGGTCCTCCACCTCGGCCGGGAAGACGTTCTCCCCGCCCGAGACGATCATGTCGTCGGCCCGGCCGTCGACGAAGAGCAGCCCGCCGGCGTCGAGCCGACCCAGGTCGCCGGTGTCGAGCAGGCCGTCGTGGTGCTCCCGGGCGGCCCCGGAGGTGTAGCCCTCGAAGAGCATCTCGTTGCCGACGAAGATCCGGCCGACCTGCCCCGCCGGCACCGGCTCGCCGGCCGCGTCGAGGATCTCCAGCCGGGTCCCGTGCGGCGGGCGGCCGGCGGTGGTCGGAGCCGCGCGCAGGTCGGCGGGGCCGGCGATGGACGCCCAGGAGACCTCGGTGGAGCCGTAGAGGTTGTGCAGCACGTCGCCGTAGACGTCCATGAACCGCAGGGCGAGGCCGCCCGGCAGCGCGGAGCCGCTGACCGCGACCACCTTCAGCGGGGGGCGGGGGTCCGGCGGCGGCACCTCCAGCAGCCGTTGCAGCATCACCGGCACGGCGAAGAGCGCGTCGCAGCGCTGCGCCACCAGGGCGGCCAGCGTGGCGGCCGGGTCGAAACGGCGGTGCAGCACGATCGTGGCCCGCAGGGCGAAGCAGACCTGGAGGGCCGCGTACCCCCAGGTGTGGAAGAGCGGCGCGGCGATCATGACGGTGTCCCGGGCGTGCAGCGGGATCCGGTCGATGATGGAGACCAGCGGGCCGAAGCCGTTCGGCGTGGGGCGCCGGGCACCCTTGGGGGCGCCGGTGGTGCCGGAGGTGAGCACGATGATCCGGCCGTCGCGCCCGGGAGGACGCAGCTCGCCCGGGACCGCGCCGGCGACGAGCGCCTCCCGGGCGCGCTCGTCGAGCCGTTGCACCTCGGCGGGGAGGTTGGCGGCCCGGTCGGCGAACTCGGTGTCGTGCACCAGCACCCGCAGCCGTTGCTCCTGCGCCACGGTGGCGAGCTGCCCGGCGGAGAGCCCGGTGTTGACCAGCACCGCGTCCGCGCCGAGCAGGGTGGCGGCCACGATCGTCTCGACCGGGCCGTGGTGGTTGCGGCAGAGCACGCCGACCCGGTCCCCGGCCCGAACCCCGAGCGCCGTCCGCATCCCCTGCGCCAGCCGCTCGGCCCGGTCGAGCAGTTCGGCGTACGTCAGGCCGGTGCCCTGCTCGTCGACGACGGCCGTCCGGTCGGGGTCGCGGGCGGCAGCCTGGCGCAGCTCGCCGGCGATGTTCCAGCCCCACCTGCGCAGCGCCCGGAGCTGGGAGGCGACGCGGATCGGTCGGCCGGGGGCGAGCAGCCCGCGTCGGGTCAGGGTGGCGACGACGAACGGCAGATCCATGACGCAACCTCCTCAGGCGGTGCGCGTGGGGCCCCGGGGCAGGGGCCCCACGCGGGCGATCGGGGAGATCAGGTGCGCGGTGGTACGGGTGCGGCGGACGCCCGGACCGGCACCCGTCCGGTACGGCGGCCGCGCCGCGCACCGGTGAGGTGGTGCCGTGGCTCGGTGCTGCGGTCGGTCAGCGGATCTGGACGCCGGAGATGGCCCGGGAGATGACCAGCCGCTGGATCTCGGAGGTGCCCTCGAAGATGGTGTAGATCTTGGCGTCCCGGTACCAGCGCTCGACCGGGTGGTCCCGCAGGAAGCCGGCCCCGCCGAGCAGCTGCACGGCCTTGTCGGTGACGGAGACGGCCACCTCGCCGGCCTTCAGCTTGGACATCGAGCCCTCGCCGGCCGTGAAGGGCCGGTTGTTGCGGCCCATCCAGGAGGCGCGCCAGACCAGCAGCCGGGCCGCGTCGATCTCCATCTTCATGTCGGCCAGCGCGAACGCGACCGCCTGGTTCTCGATGATCGGGCGGCCGAACTGGACCCGCTCCTTCGCGTAGTCCAGGGCGTACTCGTAGGCGGCCCGGGCCACGCCCAGCGCCTGCGCGCCGACGGTGGGCCGGGAGAGCTCGAAGGTGCGCATCGCGGCCTGGCCCGAGGCGCGCTTGCCGGAACGGGCCCGGTCGAGCCGTTCGAGCAGGGCGTCCCGGCCGCCGAGCAGGCAGCGCCCCGGCACGCGTACGTCGTCGAGGAAGACGTCGGCGGTGTGCGACGCGCGCAGGCCCAGCTTGCGCAGCTTGCGGGTCGCGGTCAGGCCGGCGGTGCCCGGCGGTACGACGAACGCGGCCTGCCCGCGGGAGCCGAGCGACGGATCGACCGAGGCGGTGACCACGTGCACCCCGGCGATCCCGCCGTTGGTGGCGTACGCCTTCTGCCCGCTCAGCACCCACTCGTCGGTGGCCTCGTCGTAGCCGGCCCGGGTGCGCATCGCGCCGACGTCGGAGCCGGCCTCGGGCTCGGTGGTGCAGAACGCGGCGACGGCCGGCTCGTCGACGGTGCCGAAGCACTGCGGCACCCATTCGACCATCTGGTCGGGAGTGCCGGCACCGTAGATCGCGGCCACCGCGAGGGAGGTGCCGAAGATGCCCAGCCCGATGCCGGCGTCACCCCAGAAGAGTTCCTCGCTGGCGATCGGGAGGGAGAGGCCGGTGGGGTCGGCCCAGCAGGTGGCGAGGAACTCGAAGCCGTACAGGCCGACCTTCGCCGCCTCCTGGATGATCGGCCAGGGAGTCTCCTCCCGGGCGTCCCACTCAGCCGCGGCCGGGCGCACGACCTCGGCGGCGAAGCCGTGCACCCAGTCGCGCAGATCCCGCTGTTCCTCGTTCAGGTCGAGCGAGAACTCGGCCATGTCAGGCCTTGGGGATGTCGAACAGGTTGGCGATGTTGGCGGCCAGGCCCAGGTCGCCCTTGGCCTTGAGCTTGCCGGTCATGAACATCATGACGGGGTTCGCGCCACCGGAGACGATCTTCAGGAACTCGACCGGGCCCATCGTGAGGCTGAGCTTCGGGTCGTGCTGCGGGGTCTCGTTGACGGTGCAGGCGCCGTCGGCGATGACCACCTCGTAGGTGTCGGTGCCCCCGTCGGGACGGCCGGTGATGTTCCAGTGGATGACCGCGTTGGTCGAGCCGGCCCGGTCGGCGCGGAAGAGCTGCGGCATCCGGCCGAAGACCTCGCCGAGGATCTTGCCGCGCAGGTCGCCGGACATCACCTCGGCGATCTTGTCGTCCGGGGTGGACTTGACCAGCTGGGCGAACTCCTTGGGGCCGACGTTCGCGAAGTTGGCCGGGTCGAAGTCAGTCATGGGGCTGCACCTTCCGGGTATTGGCTACTCGTGCGTAACCTTACGGGCGAGTAGGTATGCTCGCAAGGTGTCCACCCCACCCACCTTCAAGCGCCTCCCCCGCGCCGTACGCGAGCAGCAGATGCTCGACGCGGCCGTGAAAGTGTTCTCCCGCAGGGGCTTCCACGCCGCCAGCATGGACGAGATCGCCGAGGACGCCGGCATCTCCAAGCCCATGGTCTACGCGTACCTCGGCACGAAGGAAGAACTCTTCGTCGCCTGCCTGCACCGGGAGGGCACCCGGATGATGCAGGCCATCGCCGGGGCGGCCGCCCCCGAACTGCCGGCCGACGAGCGGCTCTGGCGAGGGCTGCGCGCCTTCTTCGGCTTCGTCGGGGCGCACCGCGACGGATGGGCGGTGCTCTACCGGCAGGCCCGGGGCGAGCAGCCCTTCGCCGGCGAGCTGGCCGGCATGCGCGCCCGGCTGGTCGAGGTGGTCGCCGGGATGCTCGACCACGCGCTGCGCGCCGAGGGCCGCGAGGTGGGCGAGACCGACCTGGAGGTCGTCGCGTACGCCCTGGTGGGGGCGACCGAGTCGCTGGCTGACTGGCTCGCCGACCACCCGGAGGCCGACCCGGAGAAGACCGCCACCCGGATGATGAACGTCGCCTGGCTGGGCGCCGGCCAACTCCTCCACGGCGTCACCTGGCACCCACGGGTCACCCTCTCCTGACCCCGCCGCCCTGCCCGCCGACGGCGGGCATCCGCGCGGCAGCAGTCGTCGCGCGGTTCAGCGGCGCCTGCGGTGGCGTAGCCAGCGGAACGACTCCAGCAGGAGGGTGACCGCCAGCGACAGGCCCACGCCGGCGAGGATGCCCTTGAACGGGTCGCGCTCGAAGGCCAGCCCGCCGAAGTAGCCGAGCAGGGCGCAGTAGAGCGCCCAGCTCACCGCCGCGACGGCGTCGAAGAGCAGGAACGACCGGAGCGGGTAGCGGACCGCACCCATGGTGAGGGTCACCGCCGTGCGGCCACCGGGGACGTACCGGGCGGTGGTCAGGATCAGCCCGCCGCGCCGCTGCAACGCCCGCCGGGCCCATTCCGAGCCGGCCCGGCGCCGGCTGTCCGCCGGGAAGCGGGCGAGCCGGTTCGCGCCGCCGCCGCGACCGATGGCGTACGAGACGTGGTCGCCGGCGCACGCCCCCAGCGCGGCGGCGACGATCACCCACACCAGGTCGGGGTCGCCGCCGGTGGCGAGCACGGCGGCGGTGATCACGGCCGCCTCGCCGGGTACGGCCGGGAAGAACGCGTCGACCGCGGTGAGCCCGAAGATCAGCAGGTACACCCACGGTGAGGCGACCAGCTGCCGGAGCAGGTCGAGCACGGACTCCATGCCTCCCATGCTCGCCGTGCGCGCCCCGCCCGGTGGCCGAGTCGCCGGATCACCCGCGTCGAGCCTCCGGCGGGGCCCGGCGTCACGCCGACGCCTCGGCCGGCGTCCTGACCGGCGGGAGGGGGCGTGGGGCGAGGAGCGGGCCGTGCGGCGTCTTGTCGTCGGCGGTGGGGCCGTGCGAGGTGAGCACCACCGGCGCGCCGAGCTCCCCGGCCACCGCCGACGGCCAGTCGACGGGCGGGTCGTCGTACACGGGACGGGAGCGCAGCAGGCGGGCGGTGAGTGCGGCCTGCCGGTCCAGGTCGCCGGGCGGGCCCGGGGTGAGCCGGTCGGTGGTGTCGTAGCGGCGGCAGATCCGCAGCCCGGGGCCGGCGAGGTCGACGTGGGTGAGCGCCAGGCCGTCGACCCCGCCGGCGGCGGCGAGGGCGTACCGGTGGGCGACCGCGTCGAAGTGGCCGAACCGGAAGCGCCCCTGCCATGGGTTGGTCGGGTTGTGCGGGTCGGCCAGCGGCAGGGCCGGGTCCTCGGTCACCAGCGGCCCGGGCCCGTGCCGGGTGGTGACCACCCGGAGCACCCCGATCCGGGTGGCGCCGCCGGGCTGGCCCGCCTCGGCGAGCAGGCTGTCGGCGTTGGCGAAGGTGGTGGTGCTCCACGTGGTGTACGGGTGGAAGCCGTGCCACTCGTCGAGCAGCACCCCCTGCGCGCCCTCGAAGACGCAGGTGCCGGCGCGCAGCGCCCCGGCCAGCCAGCTCCGGTCGACGATCGCGACCCGCCCGGCGAAGCCGGTGAACGCGGGCAGGCAGTCCTCGACGGGCGGCGCGTCCAGCGGGCCCAGCTCGGCGGTCAGCCGGTCCCGCAGGGCGGTCAGCCGGCGGCGCAGCAGCGCCGGGTTGCGGCAGTCGGCCACCCGGGGCGCCTCGTCGGGGTGGGCGAGACCGTACGCGACGGCCTCGCCCACCCCCAGCCCGCAGGAGCCGTGCCGGTCGGCTCCCCGGGCGATCTCGCGGGCCCGGTTCGCGGCCCGATGGTACGGGGTGGCGAGCAGCGCCTCCCCGTCCACGGTCAGCCGGTCGAGGGCGTCGGGCACCCCGACCGAGGCGAGGTGGTCGGCCTCGGCGGCCAGCGCCAGCGGGTCCACCACCACGTGCCGCGACAGGTGCGTACGGACGCCGGGGTGGAACGTGCCGGCGCCGAACTGCGCGAACGTGTGGTGCCGCCCGTCGCGCAGCACGACGTTGTGCGCCGCCTGCGCGCCCCCGTTGAAGCGGACCACCGTGTGCACGGGCCGGGTGGCGCAGAGCCAGTCCACGACCGTGCCCTTGCCGGCGTCGCCGTAGCCGAGGTCGACCACCGCCACGTGTCTCATCGCCGGGTCACCTCGCCGTGGCCGAGGTCGACCACCGCCACATGCCTCACAGCCGGGTCACCTCGCCGCCGGTTTCGCGGAACGCGGGCAGCGTCGACACCTCGGCGCGCCGCCCCCCGCGCAGGCGGGCCAGCGCCTTGGACACGGTGCCGGTGGCGCCCGAGCCGGCCCGGTCGAGGTCGCGCAGGCCCTCGTCCAGGTCGATGGCCTGCTCGCCGAGCCCGACGGTGAGCGCGATCGTCTCGCAGACCGCGTCGAGGTCGTCCAGCACGACGGTGTTCTGCCCGAGCAGGTCCCGCCAGAAGTCGAGCACCTTGGCGTTGCCGGCGTAGTGGCTGCCGGCGGGGAGCAGGTAGTAGGTGTCCCAGCGGCGGGTCAGCTCGTCGACGACCTGCCGCAGCGGCACGTCCTGGCGCACGTCGTCGCCGATGACGCGGGCCGCCTCGCGGGCCTTCACCTTCGGGTACGCCAGCTCGTCGCCGATGATGAACAGGTAGCCGCGCCGGCCGCGCTTCTCCCAGGAGTCGGTCACGGTGTGCCGGGCCATGAAGTACATGGCCAGCTCGTACGACTCGCTCATCTGTCCGCCGCCGCCGCCCTCCAGCACGATGCGGCCGAGGTCGTCGTCCATCCGGTTGTCCGACTCGAACTGGCCGACCTGCAACGGCACCCGGTCGCAGGTGGCGTCGCCGATCGCGCCGAACATGATCTGCGGGTCGCTGGCGTAGCCCTGCCGTTGCAGCAGCCCGAGCAGCTGCGGCAGCTTGGTCTGCAGGACGCGCGGCACGTTGCGCATCGAGCCGGTGACGTCGAAGAGCACCGCGATGGGCGTCGACCGGGGGTGCTCGTCGGAGTCGCGGCTCTCGCGCATCGCGTCGCGGGGGTCGAGGGCGGGGTGCACGGTCCGCGCCCCGCTGTCGCTGTAGGAGAACGCGCTCTTACCGGTCTTGCGGCGGTAGCGGTCGGCGGCGTCGTACACGTCGGTGGACCACATTCCACTGCCCATGACAGCTCCTTACGGGTTGAGGGTGAAGGGTCGGAAGGTGCGCGGCCCGTAGAGCCGCTCCAGCACCTCGTCCAGTTCGCGCAGCAGACGCCAGGCGTCGTCGGGCCGGGCGTCCAGGGACCGCTGGCGGCAGCCCCGCGCGAAGTCGTGCAGCTCGCGGGGCGCGCGCGGCCCCATCAGCCAGCTCATGCAGACGCTGGCCATCGCGATGTCGGTGCCCGGGCCGCAGGGCTTCTTCCGGGGGATCTCGTCCGGGTACCACTTCGCGTCGTAGCCGGGCACCAGCGCGGGGACCGTGCTGCCGACGGGGGCGGAGAAGCACCAGTCGACCAGCACCACGCCGTGCCCGTCCGGCTCGATCAGCACGTGCGGCGGCAGGACCGCACCGTGCACGATGCCCGCCCCGTGGGCCAGGCCGAGCGCCACCAGCAGCCGCCGCCACATCCAGGCCACGTCGCGGGCGTCCAGCCCGTCCGGGTACGCGCGCCGGACCTCGTCGAGGTCGTGCAGGCCGGGCGCGGTGGCGAGCACGTTGATCCGTCGTTCGGCGCCGGTCGCGGCGTCCCGGTGCGGGAAGTCCTCGACCAGCCGGGGCACGTACGGCAGGTAGCGCGGGTCGCCGCGCTCGGCGATGGTGCGCAGGGCGTGCGCCTCGCGGGCCATCAGGTCGTTGTCGGCGGGCCGCCGGGGCAGCTTGAGCAGCCGGTCGGCCCCGACGTCGTAGAGGTCGGCCAGGTCGCCCGAGTAGGCCGGCGTGCCGAGTCGGTAGTCGCCGAGGACGGTGACCTGCCGGGCCCGCCAGCGGGTGGTGACCCGGATGAACGCGTCGGTGGCCTCGGCGCGTACCGCCGGGTCGGGCGGCAGGCGGTCGGGGTGCAGGGCCGCGACCAGCTCGCGGTAGCGCCGGGCCGGCTGGTCCGTGCCGAACAGGTCGGCGTCGGTGCGGGCCGCCGCGACCAGGCGGACGGCGTCGGCGGTCCTCATCGGACCGCCTCCTCCCGGGCGGGGCGCAGCAGCGCCGGGTGCAGCAGCCGGGCGTCGCCGGCCCGGTAGAGCCGGGCGCGGGGACCGCCCCGGGCGCCGCCGCGCTCGGTGCTGGTGCCGGTGCTCTCCACGAAGCCCGGCACGGAGAGCACCTTGCGGTGGAAGTTGCCGGCGTGCAGCGGGTGGCCCCAGACCGTCTCGTAGACGGCGCGCAGCTCGCTGATCGTGAACTCGCCGGCGAGGAAGCGCGTGGCGAGCGGGGTGTATTCCAGCTTGGACCGGGCCCGCTCCAGCGCGTCGTCGATGATCCGGCCGTGGTCGAAGGCGAGCTGCCGGCCGGTCAGCGCGGTCACCGGCAGCCAGACCGCCTCGTCGGCGTCGGTGCCGGCGGCCGGGTCGGGCAGGTCGGGGGCGAACGCGAGGTGGGCGACCGAGACGACGCGCATGCGCGGGTCGCGGTCGGGGGTGCCGTAGCTGCCCAACTGCTCCAGGTGTACGCGGCGCAGCCCCTCGCCGCCGAGCCCGGTCTCCTCGGCCAGCTCCCGTCGGGCGCCGGCGGTGAGGTCCTCGTCGGGGCGGACGAAGCCGCCGGGCAGCGCCCAGTGCCCCTCGAAGGGCGGCTGGCCGCGTCGGATCAGCAGCAGGTGCAGCGCGCCGTCCCGGATGGTCAGCGCCACCACGTCGACGGTCACGGCGACCGACGGGTAGGCCCCGGGGTCGTACCCGGCCAGGAAGTCCTGCTCGTCAACCATGTCTCTCTCATTCTGAGAACATCTCGATCTGAGAAGAACTTAGCGCACGAGAACGCCCCTGCCAAGCCCGGGATCCGGATCCGGCAGGGGCGTGCCCAGCTTCGGCAAGGGCGCCTCAGCGTACGAGGCCCGCCAGGTGCGGTCGACCGCGCGAGTCGTGCAGGGCGAATCCGCCCTCCGGCAGCAGGCCGAAGCTCACCGTGCTCGGCAGCGGCACCGGCAGCTTGAAGGCCACCTCGACCGTGTAGGCGTCCGGCAGCCGGTTCTCCAGCGCGGCCAGGCAGCGGGCCTTGCTCCACATCCCGTGCGCGATCGGCCGGGGAAAACCGAACAGCCGGGCGCCGAGGCGGAGGGTGTGGATCGGGTTGTGGTCGCCGGAGACCCGCGCGTAGTCCGTACCGACGCGGGGCTCGACCCGCCAGCGGGCCGAACCGGCCGGCGTCGTGGGCCGCCCGGCCTCGTCGCGCCGCCCGCCGGCGCCCCGCTTGCCCTCCCTGCCGAGGTACGTCGAGACGCCCCGCCAGACCTCCGCCCCGTCGACCGAGCCGACCAGCACCACGTCGACCTGCCGCCCCCGGTCGTGCGGGCGCAGGTTCTCGGCGTACGCGCGGAAGTCGAGGGTCTCGTCGGCGGTGACCGGGCGGTGCACGGTGATCCGGTTGCCGATGTGCACCACGCCCGTCAGCGGGATGGGGAACTCCGGCGCGGTCATCAGCCGCAGGGCCAACGGAAAGCCCATGACGTGCGGGAACGTGGCGGGCAGCCGATCGGTGAGCCGGAACCCGCAGACCCGGTCGTAGTCGGCGAGGTGCGTCCGGTCGACGGCGATCCCGCCGGCGGCCAGCTCGACCGCCGGGACGCCCGCCGAGCGCCGCCCACCGCCGAGACCGGGCAGCGCGCCGAGCAGCGCCCGCCGGTAGAGCGCCCCGGCCGCCGGCATCCGGGGCAGCTCGACGCGCTCCCGGGCACCCGTCCCGGCCGGGCCCCGGCCCGAGAGGTCCTGCGTCGCCTCGGCGGCGGAGGCGGAGAGGTCGTGCGTCTGTTCGAGGCTCAGGTCGTGGCCGGACGTCTCCGGCGCGCGGATCGCGTCCAGGGTGCCCTGCGACAGGATCTCGGTCGGGCCGTCGATCAGCTCGTGCACCGACAGGTCGTCCGGGTCCGGTGCCGGTCGTTCTCGCCTCGCCATCACGCCCCCAGCAGACTCTGGCCGCAGACCCGGACGACGTTGCCGCTGACCGCGCCGGTCGCCGGCCAGGCCAGCCAGCCGATGGTCTCGGCGACGTCCACCGGCAGCCCGCCCTGGGACATGCTGTTCATTCGCCGGCCCGCCTCGCGCAGCACCAGCGGGATGCGCGCGGTCAGCCGGGTCTCGATGAACCCGGGGGCGACCGCGTTGACGCTGATCTGCCGTTCGCGCAGCGCCGGGGCGAGCGACTCCACCAGCCCGATCACGCCCGCCTTGCTGGTGGCGTAGTTGGTCTGGCCCCGGTTGCCGGCGATGCCGGCGATCGAGGAGACCGAGACGATCCGGCCGCCGGCCGGGATCAGCTCCCGCTCCAGCAGCACGTCGTTGATCCGCTCCTGGCTGGAGAGGTTGACGTCGAGCACCGAGTCCCACCGGTCGGCGTCCATCCGGCCGAGGGTCTTGTCGCGGGTGATGCCGGCGTTGTGCACGACCACGTCGACCCGGCCGTGTCGGTCGGCGAGGTGCGCGGCGAGCCGGGCCGGGGCGTCGGGGGCGGTCAGGTCGAGCTGGACGGCCGTGCCGCCGATCTCGTTGGCGACCGCCGCCAGCTCGTCCCCAGCGGCCGGGATGTCCAGCGCGACGACCCGGGCGCCGTCGCGGGCCAGCACCCGGGCCAGCGCCGCGCCGATGCCCCGGGCGGCCCCGGTGACCAGCACGACCTGCCCGTCCAGCGGGCGGTCCCAGTCGGCCGGCGCCTCGGCCGTGCCGGCGCCGACCCGGACCACCTGCCCGGAGACGTACGCGGACCGGCCGGAGAGCAGGAACCGCAGGGTCGCCTCCACGCCGGTCCAGGTGCCGGCGTCGGGATCCTTGGTGACGTGGACGAGCTGGGCGGTGACGCCCCGGCCGAACTCCTTGCCGATGCTGCGGGTCAGCCCCTCCAGGGCCCGCTGGGCGGTCGCCTCCCGGGGGGAGCCGCACTCGTCGGGCGGGGTGCCGAGCACGACGACCCGGCCGCTGGGCAGCACCGACCGGGCGTGCGGGTGGAAGAAGTCGTACAGCTGCCGCAGCTCGCCGGAGTCGGTGACGCCGGTGGCGTCGTACACCAGGGCGGCGAAGCGCCCGGTGGACTCCACGGCGCCGGGATCGCGCAGCTCGACCCCGGCGGCGGTCAGGAGCTTGCCGACCGGTTCGGCGAGCCGGCCGCCGGTCGCGGCGCCCAGCAGGACGGGGCCGGGCACGACGGGGTCGCCGGGGGCGTGCCGGCGCAGTCGCGGCGGGTCGGGCAGCCCGAGGCGCTTGACCAGCGCACGACCGGCCCCCGATCGGACGAAGCTCGCGTACCTGTCGGTCATAGGCGTAGCCTACTGGCGAGTAGGTTGAGAGCAAGTCTTTCGAGGAGGCGGGATCGTGCAGAGCATCCGGCGGGTGGCGGTCATCGGCGGCAACCGCATCCCCTTCGCGCGGTCCAACTCGCGGTACGCCAGCGCGTCGAACGCCGACATGCTGGGCGCCGCGCTGGACGGGCTCGTCGCCCGGTTCGGCCTGGCCGGCCAGCGCGTCGGCGAGGTGGTGGCCGGCGCGGTGCTCAAGCACGCGAAGGACTTCAACCTGACCCGCGAGGTCGTGCTCGGCTCGAAGCTCGACCCGCACACCCCGGCGTACGACATCCAGCAGGCATGCGGCACCGGGCTGGAGGCGGCCATCCTGGTCGCCAACAAGATCGCCCTCGGGCAGATCGACGTCGGCATCGCCGGCGGCGTGGACACCACCTCCGACGCGCCGCTCGCGGTCAACGAGGAGATGCGCCGCACGCTGCTCCGGCTCAACAGCGCCCGCACCCTCGGCGAGCGGCTGAGGATCGCCGCGAAGCTGCGTCCCACCCAGCCGTTCAGGCCGGAGATCCCGCGCAACGCGGAGCCGCGTACCGGGCTGTCGATGGGGGAGCACGCCGCCCGCACGGCGTTGCGCTGGCAGATCGACCGGCAGGCCCAGGACGAGCTGGCGCTGCGCTCGCACCAGCGGCTCGCCGCCGCGTACGACCGGGGGTTCTTCGACGACCTGCTGACCCCCTACCTGGGGCTGACCCGGGATGCGAACCTGCGCCCCGACACCAGCCTGGAGCGGCTCGGCTCGCTGAAGCCGGTCTTCGGCGCCAAGGGGCCCGACGCCGAGGCGGCGACCATGACCGCCGGCAACTCGTCGCCGCTGACCGACGGCGCCTCGACGGTGCTGCTGGCCAGCGAGGAGTGGGCCCGCGCGCACAGCCTGCCCGTGCTGGCGTGGTTCTCCTGGTCGGAGACCGCCGCCGTCGACTTCGTGCACGGCGACGAGGGGCTGCTGATGGCCCCCGCGTACGCGGTGCCCCGGATGCTGTCCCGGGCCGGGCTGACCCTCCAGGACTTCGACTTCTACGAGATCCACGAGGCGTTCGCCTCGCAGGTGCTGGCCACCCTCGCCGCCTGGGAGTCCCCGGAGTTCTGCAAGGACCGGCTGGGGCTGGACGCCCCGCTCGGCGCGATCGACCGGGAGAAGTTGAACGTCAACGGCTCGTCGCTGGCCGCCGGGCACCCGTTCGCGGCCACCGGCGGGCGGATCGTGGCGACCCTGGCGAAGCTGCTGGCGGAGAAGGGCGGCGGGCGGGGCCTGATCTCCATCTGCGCCGCCGGCGGCCAGGGCGTGACCGCCATCCTCGAACGCTGACCCGGGCAACCTGCCCGGCCCCGCTCTCCGTCCCTTGGACATGAGGCGGCGAAGGCGGAACAGGTGAAGCGGGCGGACGAGGACGAGTACCGGCAGTTCGTCGAGGCCCGGCTGGAGCACCTACGCCGCACGGCGTACCTGCTCTGCCGGGACTGGCACACCGCCGACGACCTCGTCTCCATCACGCTGGGCAAGCTCTACCGGGCCTGGCCCCGGGTCCGCGCGGCGGAGAACGTCGACGCGTACGTCCGGCAGGTGCTCACGCGCGCGTGGCTGGACGAGCGGCGGCGGCCGTGGCGGCGCGAACGCAGCACCGACGAGGTCCCCGACGATGCCGCGCCGGACAGCGAACCCGACCTGGCCGACCGGGAGCTGCTGCTCGACCTGCTCGGGAAGCTGCCCGAGCGGCGGCGCGCGGTGCTGGTGCTGCGCTTCTACTGCGACCTCTCCGTGGAGGACACCGCGCAGATCCTGGGCGTCACCACCGGCACGGTGAAGAGCCAGGCCGCCAGAGCGTTGGAATCACTACGCCTGCTGGCCGTGGACCAGCCGGCTCTGAGAACGGGGAGGTTCGCGTGACGTACCGGGAGATCTTCGACGCGGCGATCGGCGATCCGCCGCCCACCTCGATCGACCTGGACGGGGTGATCCTGCGGCAGCGCCGGCTGGTCCGCACGCGCCGGCTCGGGGCGTACGCCTCGGCGGCCGGCGGGGTGCTCGCGCTGGTGCTCGGCGCGGGCCTGGTGGTCGACCGTCCGGACCTGCAGCCGGCGCCCTCGGCAACCGCCTCGCGGCCCCCGCACCGCAAGAGCAACCAGCTGCTGCCCACGGAGGCGGCCGAGCGCTACCAGGGTGGGGTGGCAGCGGCCTTCGTCGCGCGGGCGCCCGGAGTCCGGTGGGTGCCACTGACCGCGGTGAGTCGCGACGTCCTTCCGACGGCACCGGCCGGCGACGCGCCGGTCGGGGGCGCGTACGAGGACTACCGCAACGTCGGTTTCTCGGCGCACGCCTACCCGGTCGACCCCACCGGCGCGTTCAGCAACGAGTTGTCGGCCCTGGCGTTGGCCGAGCCGCAGCCGGGCATGAACCGCGACGTCATGGACTGCGACAAGCAGACCTTCGACTCGTGCGGCCTGTCGGCGGGGCCGGACGGCGCGCGCGTCCGGGAGACCGCGCGCGTCCGGGAGACCGCGCGCGTCCGGGAAGCCGTTGGGGGCGGCGACGTCACCCACTTCCGGGGGGTCGACGTGCTGCACCGCGACGGCACCTGGATCAGGATCTCGCTGCACAGCCGTGACGGGCGGTTCGTGCTCACCCCGGAGCAGCTCCGGGACCTCGCCCTCGACCCGGCCGCCCGCCCCGCCTGGTGACCCGGGCCGCGGCAGGGTGGAGTCGGCGGCGGATGCCCGGCTGGCACGAGTTGGTTCGGGACCTACTTGATCGTGCCGGCCGGGGCGAGCCATCGCACGGGTTGACCGGTCACTTCGGAGATCTGGTCGAAGTCACGGTCGTAGTGCAGCAGGGACAGGCCCTGGTGTTCGGCCGTCGCCGCGATCAGCAGGTCGACGGCGCCGGCCGAGCGGTGGGTGCCCCGGGCGGTGAGCTGTTCCTGGATCTCGGCCGCCCGCTCGTGGATCCGGTCCGGCATCCCCACCCGGTCGAGCACGGTGTCCGCGCAGTCGGGCGGGCGGACGTCCTCGTCCGGGCCGTCACAGGCGACGTGAAAGACTGAGGTACGTGACGATTCCGAACGTGCTCGCCAACCGGTACGCCTCACCCGAGCTGGTCGCCCTCTGGTCGCCCGAGGAGAAGATCCGGATGGAGCGGCGGCTCTGGCTCGCCGTGCTCCGGGCCCAGCGGGACCTCGGCGTCCCCGTGCCCGACGGCGTCGTCGAGGCGTACGAGGGGGTGCTCGACCAGATCGACCTGGCCTCGATCGCCGAGCGGGAGCGGGTCACCCGGCACGACGTGAAGGCCCGGATCGAGGAGTTCAGCGCGCTCGCCGGGCACGAGCACGTGCACAAGGGGATGACCTCCCGGGACCTCACCGAGAACGTCGAGCAGCTCCAGGTGCGCCGCTCGCTGGAGCTGATCCGCGACCGCGTGGTCGCCACCCTGGCCCGGCTGGCCCGGCTCGCCGTCGAGCACTCCGACCTGGTCATGACCGGCCGGTCGCACAACGTCGCGGCGCAGGCCACCACGCTGGGCAAGCGCTTCGCGTCGGCCGCGGAAGAACTGCTCATCGCGTACGAGCGGCTGGAAGACCTCATCAACTGGTACCCGCTGCGGGGCATCAAGGGCCCGGTCGGCACCGCCGCCGACCAGCTCGACCTCTTCGACGGCGACGCCGAGCGGGTGGCGGAGCTGGAGCGCCGGGTCGCGGGGCACCTCGGCTTCAGCCGGGTCCTCGACAGCGTCGGGCAGGTCTACCCGCGCTCGATCGACCTGGCGGTGCTCTCCACCCTGGCCCAGGTCGCCGCCGCCCCGTCGTCGCTGGCGACCACGATCCGGCTGATGGTCGGCCAGGAGCTGGCCACCGAGGGTTTCAAGCCGGGCCAGGTGGGCTCCAGCGCGATGCCGCACAAGATGAACACCCGCTCCAGCGAGCGGGTCAACGGCTTCGCGGTGATCATCCGGGGTTATCTGTCGATGGTCGGCGAGCTGGCCGGCGACCAGTGGAACGAGGGGGACGTCTCCTGCTCGGTGGTCCGCCGGGTCGCCCTGCCGGACGCGTTCTTCGCCGCCGACGGGCTGTTCCAGACCTTCCTCACCGTGCTCGACGAGTTCGGCGCGTACCCGGCGGTGATCAACCGGGAGCTGGAGCGCTTCCTGCCGTTCCTGGCCACCACGAAGATCCTGGTGGCGGCGGTCCGGCGCGGTGTCGGCCGCGAGGTCGCCCACGAGGTGATCAAGGAGCACGCGGTCGCGGTGGCCCTGGCCATGCGCGAGAAGGGCGCCGCCGAGAACGACCTCTTCGACCGCCTGGCGGCGGACGGCCGGCTGGGCCTGACCCGTGGCGAGATCGACGCCCTCGTCGCCGACCGCACCGCCTTCGTCGGCGCCGCCCCGGCCCAGGTCGAGGCCGTCGCCCGCCGCGTCGCCACGGTCGTGAACGCCCACCCCGAGGTCGCCACCTACACCCCACCCCCCATCCTCTGACCCACCCCCCACCCCCCATCCTCTACGCGGTGATCATGAGGTTGGCGGCGGTTTTAGAGATCGACTTCGCCGTTAACCTCATGATCACCGGGGTTGGGGTGGGGTGGGGTGGGTGGGGTCGGTGGGTGGGTCAGTCTCGGGTGGGGGTTTCCGCGGCCGAGCGGAGGTTGGGGGCGCTCGCCGGTTCGGCGATGCCGCCCGGGGACTCGGCGAAGGCCGGGTCGTGCGCGGTCTCGGCGGCGACCAGCGGCTGGTCGGGCGGCATGACGTCGGGCATCTTGGGCGCCACGACGACGGCCGTGCCGTACGCGCAGATCTCCATCCACATCTCGCCGCAGTCCCGGCTGTCGAAGCGCATCCCCACCACGGCGTTCGCGCCGATGCGGCGGGCCTCCTCGCCGAGCCGGGCCACCAAGTCCGTACGCCACCGGGTGAGGTTGTCCGGGGCCATCGGGTCGTACGCGCCACCGCGCAGGTTCTTGACCCCCTCGCGGTACGGGTTCCGCGTCCTGGCCATCGATGACACCACTTCGCCGAGGATCTGGCGGATCTCGTACCCGGGCAGTTGCTCCGTCGTCACGACCAGCACGCTTCCGATGCTGTCAGGGTGACGAGGCGCCCGATCGTGGGCCTTGTTCACCTGATCGGATGCTGCAAAACGGCGCGGCGCGGACGGTCGGCGCGCCGCCGACCATCCGCGCCTACCGTGGCGCTAACCGTCAGACACCGGCCGTCTGGGAGATCCAGGCCCGGTTGTACGCGACGCTGCCGTAGTTCTGGATGCTCTGGCCGTCGGCGGTGGAGGCGACGCCGACCTGCGCGCCGTTGTAGAACTGCGGGCCGCCCGAGTCGCCCCGCCAGGCGTTGCCGTTGATCCGGGTGCTCCGGATCGCCTGCCCGCCGTACGCGTCGGTGGCGCTGTTGCTGGTCACCCGGACCGACGCGGTCTTCAGCTGGGTCGAGGCGGAGCAGCCGCTGTAGCAGGTCATGCCCCAGCCGTAGATCGAGTTGGTCGAGTTGATCGGCGGGTTGCTGTTGGCGAGCGTGACGTACGAGGTGCTCACCGAGCTGGACAGGCGCAGCAGGGCCAGGTCGTACCGGCCGTAGCTGGCGCTGACGGTGCGGGTCTGGCCGCCGGAGGTGCGGTTGACGCTGCCGACCCGGACGGACATCGTGCCGTTGACGCAGTGCCGGGCGGTGAGCACCCACTGCGGCGCGATGATCGTGCCGGAGCAGGTGAACGAGCCGTTGCTGAGTACGGCGGCGGCCCACGGGGCCGACGAGACGGTGCCGCCGCCGATGATGTACGGGCTGACGGGTGCGGCGAGGGCGCCGGAGCTGGCGCCGAGCAGACCGGCCGCTGCGGTGGCCAGTACCGCGATCATGGATCGGATGCGCATGGGGGCTCCTTCGGGGACGGGGCCCGGGTTCACCGGGTCGAGCTGTCGGCCGGCGGGCGGGGGTGGCCCGACGTCCGATCGACGTACGACGATGTACGGTAGGGCCCCTGAGATGTCGTTCACAAGAGATCCATCGGAAATGATGGATGAGACGGTATGGCGGGACGGGCGACGGTCGGGTGCCACGCGGCCCGGCGGAGCGGGGCGAAACGGGCCGGTCGACAACGGATGGGCATCGGGATCGCAACGAACCCGCATCGGTCCCCGGGCCCCGCGCCGGGAATGTCGATCACTGCCTGAACTGCGTCCGGCCGGTGCGTCCGGGGCGGTATCTGCCAGGTAGGCTGGCTGCGCTCGCCCGTTGTGGGTCGGCACCCAACTGCGTACACAGTCAGGAGTGCCCAGTGCCTCGCGTCGTCGTCGACGTCATGCTCAAGCCCGAGATCCTCGATCCCCAGGGCCAGGCCGTCGCAAACGCGCTGCCCCGGCTCGGCGTCAGCGACGTCGCCTCGGTTCGGATCGGCAGGCGGATCGAGATCGAATTCACCGGTGAACCGGACCTGGACCGGGCCCGGGAGATCGCCGACAAGCTGCTCGCCAACCCGGTCATCGAGGACTTCACGGTCCGCGTGGCCGAGGCCGACGAGACCGTGGACGCCCGCTCGTGACCGCCCGGGTCGGTGTGGTCACCTTCCCCGGCTCGCTCGACGACGGGGACGCGGCCCGGGCCGTCCGGATCGCGGGCGCCGAGCCGGTCCGCCTCTGGCACGGTGACCCGCAGCTGCACGGGGTGGACGCCGTCGTCCTGCCCGGCGGCTTCTCCTACGGCGACTACCTGCGCTGCGGCGCCATCGCCCGGTTCGCGCCGGTGATGGGCACGATCGTGGACGCGGCCCGGGGCGGCCTGCCCGTGCTCGGCATCTGCAACGGCTTCCAGATCCTCTGCGAGGCCCACCTGCTGCCCGGGGCGCTCACCCGCAACCAGCACCTGCACTTCCGCAACCGCGACCAGGTCCTGCGCATCGAGTCGGCCGGCACCGCGTGGACGAACACGTTCCAGCCCGGCCAGGAGGTGCTGATCCCGGTCAAGAACGGCGAGGGCTGCTACGTCGCCGACACCGCGACGCTCGACCAGCTCGAAGCCGAGGGCCGGGTGGTCGCCCGCTACGTCGGCGGCAACCCCAACGGGTCGCAGCGCGACATCGCCGCGATCACGAACCCCGCCGGCAACGTGGTCGGCATCATGCCGCATCCCGAGCACGCGGTGGAGGCGCTCACGGGCCCCTCCCTGGACGGTCTCGGCTTCTTCACCTCGGTGCTCAAGCACCTGGTGGGGACGCCGGCGTGACCGTGCGCGGCATCATCGGTCGGCTCACCCGCCCGTCGGGCGGACGCGAGCGCAGCGAGGAGAGGTCATGACCACCCATCCGGACGAGGTACGGGATAACCCGGAGGCCTTCCCGGCCGCCCCGGCGCAGCCGGTGGAGCCGCGTCCGGCCGCCGTCGCGCCGCCGGCCGGGCGTCCCGGGCCGGCGACCGCCGACTGGGCCGACGGCCTGGACACCGTGCCGCGCGCCGGGGACACCCCCGGTGAGCTCCAGCCGTACGCCGAGCTCGGGCTCCGCGACGACGAGTACGAGCGGATCCGGCACATCCTCGACCGGCGGCCCACCCAGGCCGAGCTGGCGATGTACTCGATCATGTGGAGCGAGCACTGCTCCTACAAGTCGAGCAAGGTGCACCTGCGCCAGTTCGGCGAGAAGGCCCCGCCGAGCGACCGGCTGCTCGCCGGCATCGGCGAGAACGCCGGTGTGGTGCAGGTCTCCGACGAGCTGGCGGTGACCTTCAAGGTCGAGTCGCACAACCACCCGAGCTTCGTCGAGCCCTACCAGGGCGCGGCCACCGGCGTCGGCGGCATCGTCCGGGACATCCTCGCCATGGGTGCCCGCCCGGTCGCGGTGATGGACCCGCTGCGCTTCGGCGCCGCCGACCACCCCGACACCGCCCGGGTGCTGCCCGGCGTCGTGGCCGGCGTGGGCGGCTACGGCAACTGCCTGGGCCTGCCGAACATCGGCGGCGAGGTCGTCTTCGACCCCTGCTACCAGGGCAACCCGCTGGTCAACGCGCTCTGCCTCGGCGTGCTGCCGGTCGACCGGCTGCAGAACAAGGCCGCCGCCGGCCCGGGCAACGTCGTCGTGCTGATGGGCGCCAGGACCGGCCGGGACGGCATCGGCGGCGTGTCGGTGCTGGCCAGCGCCACCTTCGACGAGGGCAGCGAGAAGCGCCGCCCGTCGGTGCAGGTCGGCGACCCGTTCATGGAGAAGCTGCTCATCGAGGCATGCCTGGAGCTCTACGACGCCCGGCTGGTCGTCGGCATCCAGGACCTCGGCGGCGCCGGCCTCACCTGCGCGCTGACCGAGACCGCCGCGGCGGCCGGCACCGGCATGCGGGTCTGGCTGGAGCGCGTGCCGCTGCGCGAGCCCTCGATGGAGCCGCACGAGATCCTGGCCAGCGAGTCCCAGGAGCGGATGCTGCTGGTCGTCGAGCCGGAGAAGCTCGAAGCGGTGCTCAAGACCGCCGAGAAGTGGGGCGTCTGGGCCACCGCGATCGGCGAGGTCACCCCGCCGGCGCCGGACGGACAGCCCGGCCGGCTGCTGATCACCTGGCACGACCAGTTGGTGGTGGACGTGCCGCCGGGCTCGCTGGTCGACGACGGCCCGGTCTACGCCCGCCCGATGCGCGAGCCGGCCGACCTGATCCTGCTCCAGGCCGACCGCGCGGAGACGCTGCCCCGGCCGGCCGACCCGGAGGCGCTGCGCGAGACCGTGCTGCGCATGATCGCCTCGCCCAACCTGGCCGACAAGACCTGGGTCACCGAGCAGTACGACCGCTACGTGCTGGGCAACACCGTGCTCGCCCAGCCGGAGGACTCCGGCGTGATCCGGATCGACGAGCGGACCGGGCTCGGCGTGGCGCTGTCGGTGGACGGCAACGGCCGGTACGCACGGCTCGACCCGTACCACGGCACGAAGCTCGCGCTGGCGGAGGCGTACCGGAACGTGGCCGTGACCGGCGCGAAGCCGATCGCCGTCACCAACTGTCTCAACTTCGGCTCGCCGGAGGACCCGGGCGTGATGTGGCAGTTCGCCGAGGCCGTGCGCGGCCTGGCGGACGGCTGCGCCGAGCTGGGCATCCCGGTCACCGGCGGCAACGTCAGCTTCTACAACCAGACGGGCGCCGCGCCGATCCACCCGACCCCGGTGGTCGGTGTGCTCGGTGTGCTCGACGACGTGGCCGACCGGGTGCCGATGGGCTTCGTGCCCCGGCCGAGCGGCGACCACGACCAGATCTTCCTGCTCGGCGAGACGCACGTGGAACTCTCCGGCTCGGAGTGGGCCTGGGTCACCCACGAGCACCTCGGCGGCGTACCCCCGCAGGTCGACCTGGCCCGCGAGCGGCTCTTGGCCGACCTGCTGGCGGAGGCCGCGCGGGTCGGGCACCTCAGCGCCGCGCACGACCTCTCCGACGGTGGCCTCGCGCAGAGCCTGGTGGAGTCCTGCCTGCGGCGCGGCGTCGGCGCCCGGATCGCGGTGCCGGAGCGGTTCGAGGGCGGCTCGATGCCGTTCGTCTACCTGTTCAGCGAGTCCGCCGGCCGGGTCCTGGTGTCGGTGCCGCGCGGCCGCGAGAAGGCGTTCACCGCCCTCTGCGCCGAGCGCGGCGTGCCGTTCGAGCTGATCGGCGTCACCGACCCGACCGGCGGCGCACTGGAGGTGCACGGCCAGTTCCGGATCGGCCTGGACGAGCTGCGGGCCGCGCACGGCGCGACGCTGCCGCGCCTCTTCGGGGGCGCGGGGGTCGTCGAGGTGCCCGCGCCGGCCACCGGTGTGGCGGGGGCCGTCGAGGCCGTGCCGCTGCCCGTCGCCGAATCGACCGGGGTGGAGCCCGTGGACCCGTCGGCCGTCGTGAGCGAGCCGATCGCGTCCTTCGGGCCGGTCCCGTCGACCGGTGCCGTCGAGCCGGTGACCCCGGCCGAGGCGGCAGCCCTGGCGGAGGCCGTCGCGCCCGGCCCGGAGCAGCCGGCGGCCGAGGCCGCCGACCAGCCGGCCGAGGCGGGCGGGGCGTCGGCTCCCGGGTCCGGCGACACCGAGCCCGGTCGGCGCTGAGGCGGTGGCCGCTGCCGTCCACGTCCAACCCGGTTCCGGCGCCCGCTTCGACTGGGGGGTGACGGGGGCGGCCGAGCTGGGCCGGGTGTGCGCGGTGCTGGTGGTGGTGGACGTGCTGTCGTTCACCACCGCCGTGGACGTCGCGGTCGGGCGCGGCATGCGGGTGCACCCGTTCCCGTGGGGCGAGCAGGCGGCCGACTACGCCCGGCGGGTCGGCGCGGTCGCGGCGGTGGGCCGCCGGCAGACGACCCCGGAGCATCCGTGGTCGCTCTCGTCGGCGGCGCTGACCACCGCGCCGGTCGTCGCCGATCTGGTGCTGCCGTCGCCGAACGGCTCGGCGATCAGCGCGGCGGCCAGCGCGACCGGGCTGCCGGTGGTCGCGGCCTGCCTGCGCAACGCGCGCGCCGTCGGCCGTTGGCTGGACCAGCAGGGGTACGGCACGACGGACGCGCCGATCGGCGTGATCGCCTCGGGCGAGCGCTGGCCGGACGGCTCCCTGCGCCCCTGCGTGGAGGACCAGCTCGGGGCGGCCTGCGTGCTGGACGCCCTGTCGGGTGTGCCCGGCGGCCTCTCCGTGGAGGCGGCCATGGCCCTCGCCGCGCTGGCCAGCACCCCCGACGTGCCCGCCGCGGTCTGCGGCAGCGTGTCCGGCCGCGAACTCATCGAGGGCGGCTTCGCCGGGGACGTGGAGGTCGCCGTCCGGGTCGGCGTCTCGGCCGTGGTCCCGGTGCTGCGCCAGGGCGTCTTCTCCGCCGCCTGACCTTCCCGCAACCGCGCGTCCTACCTGGTCCGAAAGGCCGGAACGGCGGCGAGGGCCGCCCGGATCTCCGGACGGCCCTCGCCGTGGTGCTGTCGTCGGGGGCCCGTCCCCCGAGCGGGTCAGTCGTCCAGCCAGTCCAGCCGGCGGCCACCCCGGTCCTGCTGCGGTGGGCCGTCCGGGCGACCGCGACCGGTCTGCGGGTCCTCGTAGCCGCCCGGCTGACCGTAGCCACCCTGGCCGTAGCCTTCGCGGTCCTCGTAGCCGCCGCGCTGCTGCGGGGGCTCCTGGCCGTAGCCGCCCTGGCCGTAGCCGCCCTGGTTGTCGTACGAGGTGGGCTGGTCGTAGCCGCCCGGCTGGCCGTAGCCGTCGCGTGGCGCCGGAGGCTCCTGGCCGTAGCCACCGGGCTGGCCGTAGCTGCCCCGCTCGTAGCCGCCGCCCGGCTGGTCGTAACCGCCGGTCGGCTCGCCGCCCCGGCCGTACCCGCCCAGCTCGGACTGGCCGTAGCCCTGACCCTGCTCCGGCTGGTAGACGCCGGTCGCGTACGGGTCGGCCGGGGCCGGATACTGCGTGGCGTCGCCGGTGTAGCGGCCGGTCGGCTCGTCGTACCGCTCGCCGTAGCCCCGGCCGCCGCCCGCCGGCGGGTAGCCCGCGGCACCCGCCGCGCCGGCCGCACCCGCCGGAGCGCCGTAGTCGTTGCTGCCGTAGCCGCCGCCCGAGGCGGGCGCGTTGCCGTAGCCGCTTCCCGAGGACGGTGCGTTGCCGTAGCCGCCGCCGGCTCCGCCGCTGCCGTAGCCGCCGCCGGAGGCGGGCGCGTTGCCGTAGCCGGCACCGCCGTAGCCACCCGCGCCGGCCGGCTCGTCGCCGTAGCCGCTGCCGCCCCAGCCCTGCTGGTTGCCCGCCGCGCCGTAGGGCTGCGGGGGAGCCCCGTACGGGTCCGGCGGCACGTCGTCGACCACGGGGCGGTGCATCATCGTCGGGGCGTCGCTGAGCGCGGTGCCGCCGACCATCGTCGGATCCGGCGTGGCACCGACGCGGTTGACCACCCGGGTCTGGTCGTCCGCGCCCCGGAACGCCCCGCGCGCCGCCGGGACCGCACCGGCCGCGGCGCCCGCCGGGGCGTCGTCGTCGGCCTCGTCGCCGCTGTCCTTGCGCCGCATCCAGAGCAGCACGATGGTGCCGACACCGGCGGCGACGAGCAGGCCGCCGAGCAGGATGATCAGCCAGGAGCCCATGCCGCCGGAGTCCTCGTTGCTGGCGTTGGCCGCCGCGCCCGGGGTCGCCTCGGCGCTCTCCTCGGGCGTCTCCTCGACGGGCTCGTCGGAGGGGAGGGGCTCCTCGCTGGCCGAAGGGGTCGCGCTCGGGGTCGTCTCGACCTTGATCGCCAGGGCGATGCGCTGGCCGGTGACGCTCTGCCCGGCGGACGCGTCGAAGCTCTTGGTGGCGTAGACCTCACCGACGCTGGCGCCGACGGCGAGCCGGCCGGGCGCGATCGGCTTCTCGCTGCTGCCGGTGAAGCGGAAGTTGCCGTCGTCGTCACTGATCGTGTCGCGCTTCTTGCCGGCGCCGTCCTGGAGCATGACCACGGCGTTCGGCACGGCCTTGCCGTTGGCCTGGGCGACGACCTTGCCGGAGACCGACTTGACGGTCTGTGCCTGCGCGGGCTCGGACGGCTGGGCCTTGCCCTTCACGCCGAGCTGGAAGGTGGCGGTGCCGGGGCCGGACTTGTCGCCCTCGGCCGCCACGGTCACGGTGACGTTGGCGTCGCCGGCGTTGTCGTTGGCCCGGAGCCGCAGCAGCTGGGACCTCGGCCGGTCGTTGTTGAAGTCGATCTCCCCGCAACCGCCGGCGCAGCTCACGCCGCTCGGCAGGCCGGCGAGGCTGATCTGGACCTTCTCGTCGCCGTCGCGGGGGGTCACCTGCACGGTGACGGCGGCGTCGCTGCCGGCGTTGACGGTGACCGAGCCGGGCGACACCGTGACGTCGGCGGCCAGGGCTGGTGTGGCGGGGACGGCGAGCAGAGCGCCGACAACCAGCGCCACGACCACACCGGCCCGCTGCTTCCAGGCACGTCGGTGTGTTGACACGTCCACCGCCTTCCGGACTGACTTCCCTCGGCGGCGAGGCGCCGGGCCGGGGATCATCACGGTACGAATACGCCGTCGGCAACTATGCCTTGTCTGACCGGATCGGCGCGACCCAGGGCCAGCGTCGGACGCGGCGCGTTGAAGCCGTATCGTCCCGTCGTGTCCTCTCCGCACATTAAGTCCGCCGCGGTCGCGGCGGCGTTGTCGGCGCTCGACGAGGGGCGTACGCCCGAACGACCGGTCCTCCGGGAGGCGGTCCGTGCCCTGTTGACCGTCCTCGCGGAGCGCGCCCCCGGCCGATCGGTGGAGGTGCGTGTCCCACCTTACGGCGCAGTTCAGTGCGTTCCCGGTCCCCGACACACCCGTGGCACCCCTGCGAACGTCGTCGAGATGGAGCCCGAGACCTGGCTGGCGGTGGCCACCGGACGGCTCGACTGGGCCGACGCGATCACCGAGGGTCGCGTACGGGTGAGCGGAATCCGGGCGGATCTCTCCGCGCACCTGCCGCTCTAGCTGCGGCGATACGCATCGACAGGTGACAGGTTGGAGGCGGATCGTGACTTTCTGTATCGACACGGATTCGCGTACACTGTCAGGCGACGACAGTGGTCCCGGTCGAGGAGTGCGGATCCGCCCCCGCGTGATTCCGCAAGGCCGGTCCAGATCAGCATGAGGGAGCGCAGGTGCCCCGAGGCGACGGCCGGCTGAGCCACGACCTTGATCCCCAACGACCAGGCCCCCAGGACGCGTGCGGCGTCTTCGGCGTCTGGGCGCCCGGGGAGGAGGTCGCCAACCTGACCTACTTCGGGCTCTACGCCCTCCAGCACCGTGGCCAGGAGGCCGCGGGCATCGCGGTCAGCGACGGCTCGGGCGTGGTGGTCTACAAGGACCTCGGCCTGGTCGCCCAGGTCTTCGACGAGCCGACCCTGGCCAGCCTGCGCGGGCACGTGGCGATCGGGCACGCCCGCTACTCCACCACCGGCGGATCGACCTGGGAAAACGCCCAGCCGACCATCCGGTCCACCACGTCGGGCACCACCATCGCCCTGGCCCACAACGGCAACCTGGTCAACACCGCGGAGCTCCAGCGCGAGGTCGCCGAGCGGGGCCTCGTCGCCGACGGCTCGACCAACGACACCTCCCTGGTGACGATGCTGCTGGCCAGCCGCCCGGACCTGTCGGTCGAGGCGGCGGCGCTGGAGGTGCTGCCGCAGCTGCGGGGCGCCTTCAGCTTCGTGTTCATGGACGAGTCGACCCTCTACGCGGCCCGTGACCCGCACGGCGTGCGCCCGCTGGTGCTGGGCCGGCTGGAGCGCGGCTGGGTGGTGGCCAGCGAGACCGCCGCGCTGGACATCGTCGGTGCGAGCGTGGTCCGCGAGGTCGAGCCCGGCGAGCTGATCGCGATCGACGAGGACGGCCTGCGCTCCAGCCGGTTCGCCGCCCCGGAGCCCAAGGGCTGCCTCTTCGAGTACGTCTACATCGCCCGCCCGGACGCCACCATCGCCGGCCGCAACGTGCACTCCGCCCGGGTGCAGATCGGTCGCCAGCTGGCCAAGGAACACCCGGTCGAGGCCGACCTGGTCATCCCGGTGCCGGAGTCCGGCACCCCGGCCGCGATCGGCTACGCCGAGGAGTCGGGCATCACCTACGGCGCCGGCCTGATGAAGAACCCGTACGTCGGGCGCACCTTCATCCAGCCGTCGCAGACCCTGCGCCAGCTCGGCATCCGGCTCAAGCTCAACCCGCTGCGGGAGAACGTCCGGGGCAAGCGGCTGGTCGTGGTCGACGACTCGATCGTGCGCGGCAACACCCAGCGGGCGATCGTGCGGATGCTGCGCGAGGCCGGCGCGCTGGAGGTGCACGTGCGAATCTCCTCGCCGCCGGTCAACTGGCCGTGCTTCTACGGCATCGACTTCGCCACCCGCGCCGAGCTGCTGGCCAACGGGCTGGACAACGACGGCATCCGGCGCTCCATCGGGGCGGACACGCTCGGCTACGTGTCGCTCCCGGGCCTGATCGCCGCCACCGAGCAGCCGAAGACCCGGCTGTGCCGTGCGTGCTTCGACGGGGAGTACCCGATCGAGCTGCCCGCCGGCAACCTGATCGGCAAGCACGTGCTCGAAGGGGTGGGTCGGCGGGTCGCCGCGCAGGCGTCCGACACCCCGGAGCACACCGCCCCGCTCGTCGCCACTCCGGGCGGCGTGACCACACACCGCCCGTAGCACCACCCGGCGCGGCCCGGTCACCGCCGGCGCGGCGCCAGAACCAAGGGGGAGAACCGTGACGCACGTGTCCGAGCGCAGCGGCGCAGGAAGCAGCCCGACCGGCGCCGGCGACGACCGCCAGCCCTGGACGGCCGGCGCCGGCCGTCAGGCGCGCAAACGCTCGGTCTCGTACGCGGACGCCGGGGTCTCGATCGAGGCGGGCGACCGCGCGGTCGAGCTGCTGAAGTCGAAGGTGAAGCAGACGCGGCGTCCCGAGGTGATGGGCGACCTGGGCGGCTTCGCCGGCCTGTTCCGGCTGGACACGAAGAAGTACAAGAACCCCATCCTGGCCTCGTCCACCGACGGCGTGGGCACCAAGCTGGTGATCGCGCAGCAGATGGACATCCACGACACGGTCGGCATCGACCTGGTCGCGATGGTCGTCGACGACCTGGTGGCGTGCGGCGCCGAGCCGCTCTTCCTGCTCGACTACATCGCCACCGGCGAGGTCGTGCCGGACCGGGTCGCCGAGATCGGCGCGGGCATCGCCGACGGCTGCCGGTACGCCGGCTGCGCCCTGCTGGGCGGCGAGACCGCCGAGCATCCGGGCGTGCTGCGTCCGGACGAGTACGACATCTCCGCCACCGGCGTCGGTGTGGTGGAGGAGAGCGACATCCTCAGCCCGGACCGGGTCGAGGTGGGTGACGTGGTCATCGCGATGCGCTCCTCCGGCCTGCACTCCAACGGCTACTCCCTGGTGCGCCACGTGCTGCTGGGCGCCGGCCGGATGCGGCTCGACGTGGTGATCGACGACTTCGGCCGGCAGCGCACCCTCGGCGAGGAACTGCTCACCCCGACGAAGATCTACGCGCAGGACTGCCTGAAGCTCATCGCCGAGGCCGAGGTGCGCTCCATCGCCCACGTCACCGGCGGCGGCATCCCCGGCAACCTGGTCCGGGTGCTCCCCGAGCACGTCGACGCGGTGGTCAACCGGTCCACCTGGAAGCCGCAGCCGATCTTCGACCTGATCCAGTCCAAGGGGCGGATCGAGGACCCGGAGATGGAGGCGACCTTCAACATGGGCGTCGGCATGTTCGCGATCGTCTCCGCCGAGGACGCGGACCGCGCGCTGGCCACCCTGACGGGCCGGGGCGTCGACGCGTGGCAGGCCGGCGAGATCATCGAGGGCTCCGGCAACGTGCAGATGATCGGCCAGCACACCAGGGGCTGATCGACTCCCGGTGACCGTACGGGCACCTGATCAGGGCTTCACCCAAGTGGCCGTCGCCGCCTAGCCTGAAGGGCACCCTCAGAGCTGTCGGGGCCGCCCGCCCGGGTTCCCCGACAGCCCTTCAGGCACGGAGGAGGGCAATGGCTGCTCGGGGACTGCCGTTCAGCGGGATGCGCGGCCTGGCCGCCGTCCCCTCGTACGTGGTCATGCAGCCCACCACCCTCTGCAACCTGGACTGCGCCTACTGCTACCTGCCGTTCCGTGCGGCCGATCGGCGGATGCCGGTGCCGGTGGCCGAGGCGGTGGCCGCGTCGGTCAACCCCTGGGCGGCGGCGGGCCGCTTCTCGGTGGTGTGGCACGGCGGCGAGCCGCTGGCGGCCGGCCGGGAGCACCTCGCCGCGCTGATCGCGCCCTTCGGGCCCGAGGTCGAGCACCACGTCCAGACCAACGCCACGCTGATCGACGACGCCTGGTGCGCGTTCTTCGTCGAGCACGGGGTGCGGGTGAGCGTGAGCGTGGACGGCCCGCGGGAACGCAACGGCGACCGGGTCACCCGGGGCGGCGGGCCCGCGTACGACCGGATCCTGCGCGGGGTGGCGGCGCTGCGCCGGCACGGCCTGCCGTTCTCGGCGCTGGCGGTGGTGGGCCGCCCCGGGCCGGGCCTCGCCACCGAGCTGTACGACTACTTCCTCGACCTGGGCTGTGACGTGCTGGGCGTCAACATCGAGGAGACCGAGGGGGTCAACCTCCGCGACAACTCCCACGATCCACGGCTGGTGACCGCCTTCTGGGCGGAGCTGGTGGCGGCCTGGCGCCGGGAGCCCCGGATCCACCTGCGCGAGGTCGAGTGGTCGCTGCGGTACGCCGCGGCGGTCCTGGACGGCAGCGCCGACGATGTGCTCCCCCGGCGGTTGGACCCGATCCCGACCGTCGGCCACGACGGCTCGGTGATCGTGCTCTCGCCGGAGCTGGCCGGTTTCACCGATGTCCGCTACGGCGACTTCAGCAGCGGCAACGTGCTGGCCACCCCGCTGGTCGAGATCCTCGCCCACGCGGACCGGACGCCCTGGGTCGGCGAGTTCCTCGCCGGCGTCGAGGCGTGCCGTTCGTCCTGCCCCTACTTCGGGTTCTGCGGCGGCGGTCACGCGGCCAACCGCTACTTCGAACAGGGGCGTTTCGACGGTACGCAGACCGCGCACTGCCGCAACAGCAAGATCCACTTACTGGAGGGAGTGTTGGAGCATGCCCGAGACCACCAGTCACCGGCATCCTGACCGGAGGACGGACACCCCGGACGAGGTAGCCGACCGGGTGCGGGAAGCCGCGCCGGGGCTCACCGCACTCCTCCACGAGGCCGAGGCCGCGCGGCGACTACGGGCCGAGGTGGCGGGCGGCGACGGCGCGAGCGCCGTGTGCGCCTGGAACCACTTCGAGAACATCCCGACGTTCTACAACTGGAACAACCGTCCCCGCTGACACGGACCGTGATCAGGGACCTGTCGATCGTCCGGAGGGCTCTCCGGGACGGGGCAGGTCCCTGATCGTCGGTCGTGGCGCCGCTTCGATGGGCACATGCGTGAGCACGCGGGCGATCACCGCGTGCTCAGCTGCTACCGGAGGTCAGCGGGGCGGACGTACCCAGGGATCCGGGTCTTCGTCCGCGTGATCCTCATCATCGTCGTCGACATACTCTTTGTAGTCGTCGTCGAAGTTGTGCTCAGACTTACCAGCACCCGCCAGTTCGCGCTGCAAGGCGGTGAGGTCGGTGTTCGGGGAGTGGTACTTCAACTCCCGGGCCACCTTCGTCTGCTTGGCCTTAGCACGGCCGCGCCCCATGGCTCGACCCCCTCGCACAGAATGCGGGGCAGCCCGAAGGCGGGCCCCGATGACGTCAGGCATCTCTCGTGGCTCTTACGGTACATGGGGATGCCATCGTTCGACACCTCGGGTTACCGTCGACCGACACCGCGCGTCGCGGTCATCCGGCCGTCACCGATTGTACCCGGTAAGGAGCGGCGCGGGGAGCGCCCGTGACACCGGGCAAAGCAGTCCAAACCACCCTAACGGGACGGGCCGCCCGCCGTGGCCGGGGGCGGAACGGCCGCTCCGCCCCCGGGGCCCTCAGCGCAGGTGGATCGTGCGCAGCCGGCCGACGTCGGCCATCCGCCGCTCCGCCAGCCGGTCCGCCGCGACCGCCGGCGGCACGCCCTCGGCGTCGGCCAGTCGCAGGATCTCCCGGGTGGTGTCGTAGATCCGGGTCGCGCGCAGCTTGGCCCGGTCGAAGTTGAAGCCCTCGATCTCGTCCGCCACCTGGATCACGCCGCCGGCGTTCACGACGTAGTCCGGGGCGTAGAGGATGCCGCGGTCGGCGAGGAGCTTCTCGATGCCGGAGTGGGCGAGCTGGTTGTTGGCCGCGCCGGCGACCACCTTGGCGTGCAGCGCCGGCACCGTGTCGTCGTTGAGCGCGCCGCCCAGCGCGCACGGGGCGTACACGTCGATGTCGGCGGCGACCAGGGCGGCGGCGTCGTCGACCAGCGCGACCCGCGGGTGGGTGGTGCGCGCCCACTCCAGGGCCTTCGGGTTGACGTCCGTCGCCACCACCTCGGCGCCGTCGTCGATGAGGTGGCCGACGAGGTACTTGCCGACCTTGCCCAGGCCGGCCACGCCGACCCGCCGACCGGCGAGGGTCGGGGCGCCCCAGACGTGCTCGGCCGCGGCCCGCATGCCCTGGAACACGCCCCAGGCGGTGAGGATCGAGGAGTCGCCGGCGCCGCCGTGCTCGACGCTGCGGCCCGTGACGTACGAGGTCTCGCGGGCGATCACGTCCATGTCGGCGACGTAGGTGCCGACGTCGCAGGCGGTGTAGTAGCGCCCGGCGAGGGACTCCACGAAGCGGCCGTACGCGCGCAGCAGCGCCTCGCTCTTGATCCGCTCGGGGTCACCCCAGATGACCGCCTTGCCGCCGCCCAGGTCCAGACCGGCGAGGGCGTTCTTGTAGGCCATGCCCCGGGAGAGGTCGAGCACGTCGGCGAGGGCCTCGGACTCGCTGGCGTACGGGTAGAACCGGGTCCCACCGAGCGCGGGGCCGAGCGCGGTGGAGTAGATGCCGATGATCGCCTTGAGGCCGGTCTGCTTGTCCTGGCAGAACACGACCTGTTCGTGACCGCTGGACCCCGGGTCTTCGGTGGTGGCGAATACGCCCATGACTCGCTCCTGGTGTGGGGTGCGTCCTTGTGGAACGCGGACCGGTGGACCGCCGGCGGGATGCTGCCGGTGCCGCTGAGCCTAGTATCGGCCGACGCCGTCCGGCCGCCCACGTCGCGCGTGATCGTGCCGCCGGCGACGGCCGAGTTCCAATTCGTGGGAGGATCGCGCCGTGCCGTCGCTCTTCGCTTCATACCTGCGCGTGTACGAGCCGCTGACCGCCTTCGACCGGGACCGCCAGGCGTACTGGCGGCGCTACGTCGAGCAGGGGCGGGCGGTGGCACCGGTGGAGGGGCCGGGCCGGCAACGGACGTCGGTGCTGGAGGCGCTCGGCGCCGGCTGGACCCGGCTGCCCGACCTGCCGGACGAGGCGTACGTCCTGGAGACCGACGAGGCCCTGCTGGTCTGCCCGTGGAACCTGCGCATCCGGGTGGCCGAGGCGGCGTTGAGCGCGCGCGACGGGGTGCCGCCGGTGCTGGCCGACGCCTTCGTCCCGCCGGTGCTCGCCGGTCAGGCGAAGGCAGTGGTGGAGGACTGGCGCAGCGGGGCGCGGGTGCTGGAGCACGGCGTGCCGCGCGTGCACGAGCAGATCGCCACGTGGGGCGTACCGCTGCGCTGGTTCGTGCTCTTCGACCCGGAGGAGCGGCACCACGTGACCCACCCCGGGCGGCGGGCGCTGCGCTACCGGACGGAGATCTCCAAGGCACGGCGTCGTTCGTCGCGGGCCCTGTCGGTGCTGCGCAAGTCGATCGGCGACGCGCCGATCACGGAGGCGGTCGAGGAGGCTGCCCGCTGGCTGGAGGAGTTCCACCCCCGCTCGATGGTGGAGCTGGACTACGGCGGCCTGGTCGAGCTGCTGTCGGACGAGACGCTGGCCGCCGACGACTCACCCGAGCTGGTGGCGAGCGGGCTCGCCGGGCTGTCCCGGGGCGAGGCGGAGGAGGCCTCGGCGGCGTACGACAGGCTGGTCGCGCGCTGGCGGGCGATCCAGTTGCTGGAACGGTGCAACTGATACGAAATCGCCCAGGGAGCGCTCCCACGCTGAGGCGAGTTCGTAGTCGACGCATCACGAACCGTGATCATGAGTCCGAATAAGGTACTTTCTGCCGTGTAAAAGTCGCATAAATCGGGCATGGTTCATCCGTCCGTCTAGGGACGTTCGGCCGTTCGGCCCATGTCGGACATCGGGGACTAGCCGGACCATGGGAGACGCGTCGGCCGGCGGGACCCCGGCCGATGTCTATACATGTGGAGGAGTGACCGATGGCATCGCGAACGCACGAACCAGAGCCGCTACTCACACCGGCCGAGGTGGCGTCGATGTTCCGTGTCGACCCGAAGACGGTGACCCGGTGGGCCAAGGCGGGCAAGCTCAGCGCCATCCGCACGCTGGGTGGCCACCGTCGGTACCGGGAGTCGGAGGTCAGGGCCCTGTTGCAGGGACAGATTCCCCAGCAGCGCCAGGGGGACTGACCGACCGGGAGTCAAACAGGCGTGAACGGAGGGCGGCGGACATGGTCCGCCGCCCTCCGTCGTGTCCGGACCCCGCCCGCGTACGCGACGGGGGCGCGGATCAGGCGCCGGCCGTCGGCCCGTCCGCGAGGACGACCCGGATGCCGACCGTGCCGCTCTCACCGCGACGCAGGCGGCTGCCGAGCAGGCTGAGCCGGCCGATCATCCGGTACTTCTGCTTGATCAGCTCACGGACCCGCCGCGTGCCGGCCGCGTCGCAGAGGGTCGCGTGGGCGGCGACCGCCTCGCCGTGCGGCCGGCCCCGGACGTCGCACGGTGCCACCGTCACGTCGCCACTGCGCCGGATCCGCTTCACCTTGCCGGCGTCCGCCGCCGACCACACCCAGAGCGCGTCGCCGTCGCGCACCGCCCAGACCGGGGTCGGCACCGCCCGACCGTCCTTGCGAAACGTCGTGAGCAGGATGTACTTCTCCGCGCCGAGGCGGTCCAGGGTGGTCACCCCGCCAGGATACGACCGGTGCGGCTGACTGACCGGCCGGATAGCGTGAAGCCCGTGACGGCACAGCCACGGATCGGTGACGTGTTCGGAGAGATGCTGCGCGACGCGTACGCCGTGGCCACCGGGGTCGGCCCCCGGCCGCTGGCCGGCGGGCGGCTGCCGCGACCGGTCATCGAGATCATCGAGCGGGACGACGGGCTCATCAACGGCGCGCCCGCCGCGCACTACCTGGACCCGCCGGCGGACTGGCAGCCGTACGACCACCGTGCCGTGGACCGGGTCCGGGGCGCGACCCTGGACGTCGGCGTCGGAGCGGGTCGGATCGCGCTGCTGCTCCAGGAGCGGGGCGTGCCCGTCACCGGGCTGGACACGTCGGCCGGGGCGCTGGCCGTCTGCCGCCGCCGGGGCGTACGCGACCTGGTGCACGGCACAGTCGACGCGCACGTCGCGGACGGCCGCCGCTACGACACGTTCCTGCTGCTCGGCAACAACGTCGGCCTGCTGGAGGGGCGGGAACGGGGGCCGGCGCTGCTGGCCGCGTTGGCCGCGCTGGCCCGGCCCGGCGCACAGGTCATCGCCCACGGCACCGACCCGTACGGCACCCGGGACCCGGTGCACACCGGCTACCACGAGCGCAACCGGCGCCGGGGCCGGTTCGGTGGGCAGCTCCGGCTTCGGCTGCGCTACCGGGAGCTGGGCACCGAGTGGTTCGACTACCTGGTCTGCTCCCCGGACGAGCTGGCCGAGCTGGTCCGGGGCAGCGGCTGGCGACTGGCCGACGTGGACGACCGGGACGCGCCGTACTACCTGGCCACGCTGCGCCTCGCCGGCTGACCGCAAGGCCCCGACCGCGACAGGGGCCGCGTAGACCTCGGCCGGCGGCCCTGGAACGCCGACGCCGGATTCCCGCTGGACGCGGGAACCCGGCGCGGGTGTCAGACCTGGACGGTCGGCGGGAGCTGCTCGGGCGGCAGGCCGCCGTCGCCGTCGACCACCTCGTCGGGCGTGCCGTCCTCGTCGAGGTCGACCATCGTGATGTCCACCTTGCCGTCGTGGTCGGTGTCGAACTGGAAGAGGTCGGGCTTGCCGTCCCCGTCGGTGTCGGCCACCCAGACGTCGGTGCGGCCGTCGTTGTTGGTGTCGGCGCGCAGCAGGTCGACCCGCTCGTCCCCGCGGGTCTCCACGGTCTCCGCCGCGTCCGTGGCGTGCGCGGTCTCCGGTGCCTGGCTCATCTGGCCCGTCCTTCCCTCGGTTGGGTGCCGTGGTACCCGATCCTCCGCGCCCCCACGCATGCCGTGAAGATCGCCGCTGCATAGGGTCGGCCCATGAGCGAGTGGAGCGGGCGGCGGGGCGCGGGTCGACCCCGTCCCGCCACCGGAGACAGGGAGGCGTCATGAGCGACCGCTTTGTCGTCGTCGGGGCCGGCACGATGGGCCTCGGCATCGCGTACGTGGCGGCCGGGGCCGGGCACGCCGTCGAGCTGGTCGAGGTGGACCGGGCCCGGGGCGCGGCGGCCGTCGAGCGGCTCGGGGAGCTGTGGGACAGGGCGGTGGCGCGCGGCAAGCTGGACGCCGACCGGGCCGCGACGAACCGGGAGCGGGTGACCCTGCGCTCAGGGCTCGCCGAGGTCGCCGAGGAGCCGGCGGTGGTGGTCGAGGCCGTACCGGAGCGGCCGGACCTGAAGCGGGCGGTGCTGCGCGAGGCCGAGGCGCTGCGGCCGGCGCTGCTCGGCAGCAACACCTCCAGCATCCCGATCGCCGCGCTGGCCGAGGGGCTGGCCCGGCCCGAGCGCTTCCTCGGGCTGCACTTCTTCAACCCGGTCTGGGCGATGGCCCTGCTGGAGGTCGTGGTCGGCCCGGCCACCGCGGAGGAGACCACCGCCGAGGCGGTCGCGCTCGCCGGCCGGCTGGGCAAGGACCCCGTGGTCGTACGCGACATGCCCGGCTTCGCCACCTCCCGGCTCGGGGTCACCCTCGGGCTGGAGGCGATCCGGATGGTCGCCGACGGGGTGGCCAGCCCGGCCGACATCGACAAGGCGATGGTGCTCGGCTACCGGCACCCGGTCGGCCCGCTGGAACTGACCGACCTCGTCGGGCTGGACGTGCGGCTCGACATCGCGCGCACCCTCCAGGCCGCGTACGGGGACCGGTTCGCCCCGCCGCCGCTGCTGGAGAAGATGGTGGCCGCCGGCCGGCTGGGCAAGAAGTCCGGCCAGGGCTTCTACCGCTGGGAAGGCGGGGTGCGCTCATGAGTGGGCTGCGGATCGAGGAACACGCGGACCGGCTGGTGGTGACGCTCGACCGGCCGGAGAAGCGCAACGCCATCGACGCCGACCTGATCGCCGAGCTGCACCAGGTCTGCGCGGACCTGGAGGCACGGCCCCGCCTGCTGCTGCTCACCGGCGGCACCGAGGGGATCTTCGCCGGTGGGGCGGACATCGGGCAGCTGCGCGAGCGGGGTCGGCTGGACGCCCTCGCGGCGATCAACTCGGCGGCCTTCGCCCGGATCCGGGCGCTGCCGATGCCGACCGTGGCGGCCGTGGACGGGCCCGCGCTGGGCGGGGGCGCCGAGCTGGCGTACGCCTGCGATCTGCGGGTCTGCACGGCGCGGGCGGTGTTCGGCCAGCCGGAGGTCCGGCTGGGGATCCTGGCCGGCGCGGGGGCGACCCACCGGCTGCCGGCGCTGGTCGGGGAGGCCCGGGCCAAGGAGCTGCTCTTCACCGGCCGGCGGGTGGACGCCGAGGAGGCGCTGCGGATCGGGCTGGTCAACCGGGTGGTGGCCGAGCCCGGCGAGCTGCTGCCCACGGCGCACGGGCTGCTCGACGAGATGGCGAAGGGCTCCGCGCTGGCGCTGCGGCTGACCAAGCTGGCGGTCGACGCGCCGGCCGCCGCGCACCCGCACCTCGACCTGGTCAGCCAGGCGGTGCTCTTCGAGGACGAGGAGAAGCACCGGCGGATGACGGAGTTCCTGGAGCGTCGCCGCCCCCGCTGAGGCCCCGGACGAACGACGGCCGCACCGGTCACCGGTGCGGCCGTCCGTGTCCGACGGGTGGCGGCTCAGTGCCGGATCTCGACCCCGGCGTCCGCGAGGGCCCGGATCACCTGCGCGGACTCGGCGAAGCCGATGATCAGCACGGCCTCCGCGCCGAAGTCCTTGATCTCCTTCGCGCCCGCGACGAAGTCGATCGGGTTCGCCTTGGCGTCCTCCGGCGGGTCGTAGGTCAGCAGCTTGAGCCGGTCGCCGCCGATGCCGGCCCGCTCCAGTTCGGCCCGGACGGTGCTCTGGAGCCCCTCGCCGTAGGAGTCCTTACGGGCGACGATGGCGATCTTCTGCGGGCCGTCGCGGAGGATCACGTCGGCCAGCGCCCGGCCCTGGAGGCTGTCCGGCGGGGCGGTGCGGAAGTAGAGGCCCTTGTCGTCCAGCTCGGTGAGGCTGGCGTCGGTGTTCGACGGGGCGAACAGCACCTTGCCGGCCCGCACCACGTCGGGCAGCACCGCGCGGGAGATGCCGGAGGCGCCGGCGCCGATGATGACGTGGACGTTCTGCGCGACGTGCCGGGCCACGGTGGCCTTGGCGACGGCCGGGTTGGTGCCGTCGTCGCCGTCGATCCAGGCCACCGGCTCGCCGAGCACCCCGCCCGCCGCGTTGATCTCCTTGATCGCCAGCTTGGTGCCGGCGGAGATCGGCGGGTACGCGAGGGCCAGGTCACCGGACTGCGGCAGCAGGCCGCCCATGACCAGCGGCGAGCCGTCGCTGCGGTCGGTGCGCCCGCCGCGCTGCTTCTTCGCCTTCGGCGGGGCCTTGGTGCTCGCCGCCGACTCGTCCCCGGCCCCGACGAACTCCGTCTTGCCGTCGTTGAGCCGCTGGCCGTCGAAGTGCAGCGTGCCGTAGCTCGCGGTGGAGGGCTCCCCGGCGTCGGTGAAGCCGGCCCGGGTCAGCGAGACGCTGCGGTACTCCACGTCCTGACCCGCGCGGGCCAGGACCAGGCACTCGGCCACCCGCTCGCAGCGCTGCCCGCCGTTGGTGACCCCGACGATCTGCTTCGCGATGGCGGCCGGATCCGTCGTGCCCGCGAGCTGTGCGGCGATCGCGCTGATCACCACCGCGTCGTACGCCTCGGCGGAGTAGAGGAAGTCGCCCAGCTTCGGGTCGATGGACCGGAGCCGGTTCTTGAAGTCCTCGGGCAGGGGTGTCAGCGGCGTGGTGCCCTTCATGCCGTCGACCAGGCTGGCGCGATCCTTCAGCTCGGCAGGGTACGAGTTCAGCATGTTGCCGTCGGTGCCGTAGAGGCGCACCTGTTGGGTGGCCGCCTCCTCGGGCTCTTCGGTCCCGCAGGCGCTCGTGGCGAGCAGGAACGTCGCGCAGGCAGCCAGGGTGGCCGCCCGCGAGGCGCGTGACTTGAACATGGTCGTCCTTCCTCCGGCGAAGGTCCGCTGCGCACATTAGCGTGCTGGGCTGCGCGGCGGGACCACGGATGGGGCTCAATCCGCAGGTCGCCCGCCCTGACTACGGAAAGTGACTGCTGCCGGATGGCTTGACCCTCCCCTCTACCGTGCTGTGGGTGACGGACTCACCACAGCAGACGCTCGACGACGCGACCGCCGTGCTCCGCTCGGCGCTGGCCGGGGACGGCGACGCGGTGGCGGGGGCTTTCGACGCCGTCGTCGACCGGTCCGGCCTGGCCGGCGCGTACGGGGTGGCCTGGTGTCTTGCCGCGACGATGGTCGGCGAGCCGGTCCCGCCGGGCACCTGCGCGCTGGACTTTCCCGGCATCGACGAGGCGGGCTACGACACCCGCTGGGTGGCGCGCTTCGTCAGCGCGTACGCCAACGCCGACGCCGACACCGGCGAGGCGCTGTTCGGGGCGGCGGCGGCCGACGGGCTGCTGCCGGAGTGCCTGCTCACCCTCGCCGGCTCGACCGTGGCGACACTGCGTAGCCGAGCCGACTGACCCGTCGGTGCCGCCCGCCGGCTCGGGATCACCTGGGCGCCCGACGGCCACCGGTCGGGCGTGGTGCGGCGGGGCCGGTCCGCCGTGACAGGCTGAGGGGCATGTCCGACGCCATGCTCAGCAAGGTGCGCAAGCTGCTGGCCCAGGCCGAGGACCCGGCCTGCACCCCCGCCGAGTCGGCCGCGTTCACGGCCAAGGCGACCGAGCTGATCGCCCGCTACGGCGTGGACCGGGCGCTGCTGGCCGCCCGGGATCCGGCCACGGACCCGGTGGGCGACCGGGTGGTCGAGGTCGTCGCCCCGTACGCCCGGGACAAGGCCGGCCTGCTCGCCGCCGTCGCCGATCCGCTGCGCTGCCGCTGCGTCCGCCGCCGGGAGGGCGCCGGCTTCGCCATGCACCTGTTCGGCTTCGCCAGCGACCTGGAACGGGTCGAGCTGCTCTTCACGTCGCTGCTGGTGCAGGCCGCCCACGGGCTGGCCGGCGCCGAGGTGCCGGCCGGCGCGCATGTCGCCGCCTTCCGGCGCTCCTGGCTGGCCGGTTTCGCCCAGGTGATCGGGGTGCGGCTCCGGGCGGCGGAGGCCGGGGCGGCCGCCGAGGCGGGTGCGCCCTCGGTGGCACTGGTCCTGGCCGACCGGTCGGACCGGGTCCGGCACCGCGTCGCCGAGGTCTACCCACGGCTGCGTACCGCCGCGCCGCGCCGGCTGGCCGGCGGCGGTTTCGGCTCGGGTGCCGAGGCGGGCCGCCGCGCCGACCTCGGCGGGCGGGGCGTCGCCACCGCGCCGGGTGCGCGTCCCGGCCTCGGCCGCTGACCGCCGCAGCCTCCGACGGCCGGTGCGTGCCGGCGGTGGCGCGTGCCCTTGGTGGCGTGTGGGCCTGGCCGGTGCGTGCCGGCGTAGCGCCTTGGGCCGGGGCGGTCGGGCGGCGGGCGGTGAACCGCCGGGAGCCGGTCAGCCGGCGCTGCGGTCGGCCACCCTGGCGGCGTAGCGGGTGAGCAGTTCGTGCCAGCCGGCGGTCAGCGCCTGCCGGTAGCCCTCCGCGGCCTCGCCGTGCCGGTCGAAGTGCCGGTGCTCGACCTCCACCCGCGTCCGCTCCGGCCCGTCCGGGTGGAAGAGCACCTCCACCTCGCTCGCCTTCGCCGGGTCCGGCACCGGCGCCCGGTCCGCCCCGATCTGCCAGGTGAAGACCAGCCGCTCGGGCGGATCCCAGGTCAGCACCCGGCCCCAGTCGCAGCGGAAGCCGTGCGGACCGATCTCGTAGAGCATGCCGCCGCTGTGCGGCTCCATGCCCAGGTCGGCGAGCTGCTCCGGCCCGGACCAGGTGTATTCCACCACCCACCACTGCGCCAGAGCCCCGGTGAACACCTCGAACGCCCGCTGCGCGGGGGCGGGGACCAGGAGGGCGCTGCGCAACGCGAACCGTTCGGACTCCTGCCGGATGCCGGCCGGGTCAGCCATCTCCTGTCCCATAGGCCCGGACCATACCGGCTCATGCCCGGGTGCGCAGCTCTGCGATTGCCGTCTTCTGGGCGCCCTTCCGCACGCCGGACCGCGCCGGCGCGTCTACCCGTGGCCGGGCGGCCAGCCCGGTCGTACCGCCGTGCCGGCGGGATGTTCGGCCGGATAGCGGGTACCCGCGCCGAACGGTCCCGGCCGGCCCGGCCGGAGGATGCGGAGCGGGGAGCATGAGCGAGTACGCGCAGCAGCGGGACAACGACCGAACCGGCGGGCGATCGAACCGACGCGACGGGGAAGCGGAGCCTGCCCGCCGCGGCAGGGAAGCGGAAGCTGCCCGCCGGGGCGGGGAGAACGAGCCGGACGTCCTGCTGGACATCCCGGAGGTGTCCGTCGACTCGATCCGGCTCGCCGTGGACGGGCTGGACGCCGACGTCTCCCTGCGGGCCCGGCTGGCCAACCTCCTCCAGCTCGACGCCGGGGTGCGGGTGCACCTGGAGGGCGTCGAGCTGGACATCACCGGGGTGCACGCCGAGGCGTTGCTCAAGGTGCGGCTGGAGAAGCTGGTGCAGATTCTCGACCGGGCGCTGACCACCATCGACCGCAACCCGCAGGTCATCCAGACGCTGTCGGGTACGGCGACGGCCGCGATGGACGACGTGAACCGGGCCACGCAGCAGATGTCCAACCTGGGCGAGCAGCTCGTCGGCCCGGGGGAGCAGCGCCCGCTGGAGCGGGCCGGCGGCGCGACCGACGACCTCGGCCAGCAGGTGGGTGCGATCGGCGCGGTCGCCGACCAGTCACTGCGGGAGCCGGGCGGCCCCGACCGAGGCGGAGAGCCCGGTCCCGGCCAGGGCGGGGAGCCCGGTGCCGGGCAGGCCCAGCGGGGTGGTGGCCTCGCCAGCGGGTCGGGCGGCGGAGGCGAGCAGGGCCAGGCGCAGCGTGCACGCGAGCGGGCGGGTGACGAGGCGGCACGCCGGGAGCCGGATCGGCCCGAGGAACGGGAGCACGGCCAGGGCGCCCCGGAGCAGGGCGCGCAGCGGCCGGGCGGTTCGCAGCAGGGGGACGGCGGGCAGCAGCCGGGCGGTGAGCAGCGGCCGGGCGGCGAACAGGGCAGCGGGCAGCGGCCGGGCGGTGAGCAGGGTGGCGGGCAGCGGCCCGGTGGTTCGCAACAGGGCGGCGGCGCGGAGCAGGGCGGGCAGCGGCCGGGGCGCGAGGAACAGGGCGCTCAGCAGCCGGGCGGTGAGCGGGTCGGCGGGCCCGGGGGCGGCACGGCCGGAGAGGGCGGCGCGGATCGGGGCACCGGTGGGCCCGGCGACGGGGAGCGGGGCACCGGTGGGCCCGGCGGCGCGGAGCGGGGCGCCGGCGGGCCCGGCGGCGGGCCGGAGGTCGGGCGGCGTGAGCCG